>JAIVIY010000123.1 GCA_020200285.1 Novosphingobium sp.
CGCGAGGCGGCGCGGGGTCGACCAGACGGTGACCTCGCCGTGGGTCACCCCGGTCGCGGCCATGTGCTCGCGGAACAGCCTTTCCAGGTCGCGCCGCGCCCCCGCCTGCATCCGCGCGGGGATCTCCTCGCAGCGCAGTTCGAGCAGGAAGTCGCTCACGCGCTCCACCCCGGGAACGCCGCTTCCCACCTCGGCGCCTCGTGCTTCATCCACGCTTCACAGCTGCCGCGCGCGAGGTCTCTCACCCGGCCCATGTAGCTCGCGCGTTCCTGAACGCTGATCACGCCGCGCGCCTGGAGCAGGTTGAACACGTGGCTGGCCTCGATCGCCTGCTCGTAGGCCGGGATCGGCAGCTCGGCGGCGAGGCAGTTCTCGCACTCGGCGACGGCCTTGCGGAACAAGTCGAACAAGCCTTCGGTGTCGGCGACCTCGAAGTTCCACTTCGACATCTGCTTCTCGTTTTCCATGAAGACATCGCCGTAAGTCACGCCTCGGCCGTTGAAATCGAGCTCGAAGACGCTGTCGACGCCCTGGATGTACATCGCCAGGCGTTCGAGGCCGTACGTCAGCTCGCCCGCGACCGGCTTGCAGTCGAACCCGCCCATCTGCTGGAAATAGGTGAACTGGGTGATCTCCATCCCGTCGCACCACACCTCCCAGCCCAGCCCCCAGGCGCCGAGCGTGGGCGATTCCCAATCGTCCTCGACGAAGCGGATGTCGTGGCGCAGCGGGTCGATGCCGATCGCGTAGAGGCTCTTGAGGTAGAGCTCCTGCAAGTCGGGCGGGCTCGGCTTGAGGATCACCTGGTACTGGTAATAGTGCTGGAGCCGGTTGGGGTTCTCGCCATAGCGGCCGTCGGTCGGCCGGCGGCAGGGCTGGACGAACGCGGCGTTCCACGGCTCGGGGCCGAGCGCGCGCAATGTCGTCGCGGTGTGGAACGTGCCCGCGCCCATCCGCATGTCGTAAGGCTGGAGAATCACGCAGCCCTGCTCGGCCCAAAAGCGATGGAGCGCGAGGATCATGTCCTGGAAGCTGGTCGGGCGCGCCTCGCTCATGGGCGCGGCCCATGGCGGATGGCTTGCGCGCCCGCAAGCCTTCGTTCATCGCCGCGTGGCATGGGACCCGCCATGAGACTTCGCGACCGCATCCGCCGGCTGATCGCCGTTCTTGCCGCGCTTCTCCTTGGGCAGCCGGCGCTCGCCGATCCGCAATCGCTGCCTACGCCAATCGCGCCGACGCTGCGGGAAATCGCGCCGCAACCGCTCAGCCCAGCGCTGTGGCTGATCAAGGACGACGACACGACGATCTACCTGTTCGGCACGATCCACGCGCTGCGCCCGGGGGTGCCGTGGTTCGGCGGCAAGGTCGAGCAAGCTTTCGCCGAATCGGGCACGCTGGTGACCGAGATCGCCGACGTCGGCAGCCTCGAGGTCGCGCAGGCACTGCTCGGCAATGCGCTGCTCTCCGACCGCAAGAGCCTGCGGGGGATGATGAGCGAGGCCGACCGCGCCGCCTTCGACGCGGCGCTGGCCAAGGCGCTGATCCCGCCGGCCGCGCTCGACCGGTTCAAGCCGTGGTACGCGGCGGTGGTGCTGTCGACGCTGCCGCTGCTGCGCGCCGGGTTCAAGCTCGAGGAAGGGGTCGAGATCCAGCTCGCGGCGCGGGCCAAGGCCGCGGGCAAGAGCCAGGAGGCGCTCGAGACCGCGGCCTACCAGCTCGGATTGTTCGACGCGCTGCCCGTGGCCAACCAGCTCGCCTACTTGCGCCAGGTCGTCGCCGGGCTCGACACGATCACCGCGCAGGTCGACACGCTGATCGGCGAGTGGGGCGAAGGCGACGCCGACGGCTTGGCCCAGGCGATGAACGCCGAGGAAGCCGACGCCGGTCTCCTCGAAGCGCTGCTCACCCGCCGCAACAAGGCCTGGGCCGAATGGATCGACACCCGGCTCGACCAGCCCGGGACGGTGTTCGTCGCGGTCGGCGCGGGCCATCTCGCCGGGCCGGGCAGCGTTCAGGAGCAGCTGTCGGCGCGCGGGCTGGCGTCGACGCGATTGCAATAGATCGACGAAGGTTGCGCGTGGCCTTCGACAGGCTCAGGCTGAGCGGGGCATGGCTTTACAGTTGCATTCCAAAAGTCCGCTCAGGCTGAGCTTGTCGAAGCCCACACGCTGCCGTTTCATCTTGGCGCTTGCGCTAGCGCTGGCGGCGTGTGGTGACGACGCGGATAAGGCCAACCGCCCCGCCCTGTGGGAAGTCACTGGCCCCGGGAACGCCCACGGCTTCGTCTTCGGCACCGTCCATGCCCTGCCCGACGGGCTGGCGTGGAAGACCCCGGCGATCGATGCGGCGGTCGCGCGTTCGGACAGCCTCGTGCTGGAGATCGTCGATCCCGCCGACGAGGCCGCCGCGCGCGCCGCGCTGACCCTGTCGTTCGCGCTCGAGGCTAACAATGGCTACGAGCCCGCCAACGGCGCCGACCGCGCGCTGCGTGCGGCGGCGGGCGAGCGCCCGGTCACCGGCCTCGAGACGCTCGCCGGCCAGCTCGGCCTGTTCGACGCGCTGGCCCCGCGCGAGCAACGCGCGCTGCTCGAGGCTGTGGTCGCCGAGGGCGGCGACGAGGACGCCTCGCGGCGGCTGATCGCGGCCTGGGCGAGCGGCGACGTCACCGCGCTCGACCGCCTCGCGCACGAAGGGATGATGGCCAACCCGCGGCTGCGCGAGCCGCTGCTGGCGGCGCGCAACCGCGCCTGGGCCGGCCAGGTCGCGGCGATGCTGCGCGCGGGCCGGCGGCCGTTCGTCGCGGTCGGCGCGGCGCACGTGGTCGGCATCGACGGGCTGCCCGCGCTGCTGCAAGCCGAGGGCTTCGAGCTGCGGCGGGTGCAATGATTCAGCATCAGCCAACCCTTGCCTTCACCCGTGAATCCGCCTAACGGCGCCGCTTCCCACGCCATGGTCATCCCTGGAGGCGCGGCGGGCGGGAACCACAACAAGCAATTCGGAAGGTCAGAAAGATGAGCGAAGCTCTCACCCTGGCGGCCGAGGCGCGCGAGCGGGCCGGCAAGGGAGCCTCCCGCGCACTGCGCCGCGAAGGCCGCGTCCCCGCCGTCGTCTATGGCGGCAAGGAACAGCCCCTGGGCATCCACGTCGAGGAGCGCAGCTTGCGCCGCATGCTCGACACCGGCCACTTCACCAACTCGATCGTGATGGTCGAGGTCGGCGGCAAGTCGGTCCGCACGCTGCCCAAGGACGTCCATTTCGACCCGGTGACCGACCGCCCGCTGCACGTCGATTTCCTGCGCCTGGCCAAGGACGCCAAGGTCGAGGTCGCGGTGCCGGTGATCTTCGTCAACGAGGACGATTCGCCGGGCCTCAAGCGCGGCGGCGTGCTCAACGTCGTCCGCCATGAGCTCGAGCTGGTGTGCGACGCCGACAAGATTCCCAACGACATCGCGATCGACGTGACCGGGCTCGACCTCGGCGATTCGATCCACATCAGCCAGGTGACGCTGCCCGACGGCTCGGTCAGCGCGATCACCGACCGCGACTTCACCATCGCCACGATCGTCGCGCCGTCGGGCCTCAAGTCCGAGGAAAGCGACACCCAGACTCAGCCGGAAGGCGAGGCGGAAGTCGAGGGCGAAGGCGAGTAGGCAAGCAGAAGTGAGTCCCCGCGAAGGCGGGGACCTCAGGCGGCTGCATGGAAGGCCCAAGGTCCCCGCCTTCGCGGGGACTCGCGGCCTCGGGAGTCAGCGATGCAGCTCTGGGTCGGCCTCGGCAATCCCGGTCCGCAATACGCGATGCACCGGCACAACGTCGGCTACATGGCGGCGGACGCGATCGCCGCGGTCCACGGCTTCGGCCCGGTCGCCAAGAAGTTCTCCGGCTGGCTCCAGGACGGCCGCATCGCCGGCCAGCGCATCCTCCTGCTCAAGCCTGCGACGTGGATGAACGAGAGCGGCCGTTCGGTCGCCGAGGCGCTCCGCTTCTACAAGCTCGAGCCCGGCGCGCTGACCGTCTTCCACGACGAACTCGACCTCGCCCCGTTCAAGGTCAAGGCCAAGACCGGCGGCGGCACCGCCGGGCACAACGGGCTGCGCTCGATCGATCGCCACCTCGGCCCCGGCTTTCGCCGGGTGCGGCTGGGCATCGGCCACCCCGGGCACAAGGACCGGGTGACCGGGCACGTGCTCGGCAACTACGCCAGGGCCGAGTTCGACGATCTCGCCGCGATGCTCGGCGCGGTCGCCGCCGAAGCCGGGTGGCTGGCCCAAGGCGACGACGTGCGGTTCACGAATGACGTCGCGCTGCGGCAGGCCCAGTAACGTCGAATCGCTTTACAGCCGCTAACCGCGTTAACCATCGCAGCGCCCCGAATCCGCCGCTGGCACGCCCCTTGCGTTGTTAGCGTGGTAACCGTTTTCGTAAGCCTGAGGGGGCACTCTCGATGACCATCCGCCGGATCCTCGCCGCCGCCACCGCGATCGCCACGCTAGCCGTCGCCAGTCCGGCGTTCGCCGATGCGATAACGCTCGACTCCGGCGACGTCGGGCAGAGCTTCACGCTCAACTTCGACGGCGTCTCGGACGGCCAGACGATCGACGGGCTGACCGCCACGACCACGCTGACGCTGACCGGGATCACCGGGACCAGCTACAACTTCAACTACAGCGTGACCAACACCACCAGCGATCCGGTCGATTCGCGGATCTCGAGCTTCGGCTTCAACACCTCGCCCAACGCCACCGGCGCCTCCTCGACCGGGACCTTCGGCAACGCGGTAATCGGCGGCCAGGCGCCCAACCCGTTCAAGGACGTCGACGTCTGCTTCACGGCGGGCGACTCGAACTCGTGCTCGGGCAGCGGCGGGCTGCTCGACGGCCAGACCGGCTCGGGCACGCTCAGCCTGTCGTTCTCGACCGCCCCGTCGTCGCTGACGCTGTCGGACTTCTTCGTCCGCTACCAGTCGATCACCGGCGCGGGCAACGTCACCTCGGCGGTCGGCGGCGGGACGATCACCTCGACCTCGACCGGCGGGACCAGCGGTGGCACTCCGGTGCCCGAGCCCGGGATGCTCGGCCTGCTCGGCCTCGGCCTGATCGGGCTGGCGTTCGCGACGCGGCGGCGCACGCCGAGCCTGCGCATGGGGGCGATGCCGCTACCGGCTTGATCCGCTGGGTCGCGCGTGGCCTTCGACAAGCTCAGGCTGAGCGGGTTCTAGCTTATTGAACTCTAATAACTTCCGCTCGGGCTGAGCTTGTCGAAGCCCGCGCGCGGAACCTGCCCAAATTGCTAGCCCTTCTGGGCCGCCGCCAGGTGCGCGGCGATCGTCGCGTTGCCGGGCGCCTTGCGCGCGGCGGCGCGGAGCAGGTCGAGCGCGCGGTTGCGGTCGCCGCCGGTCTCGACCAGCAGCCAGCCCGCGGTGTCCATCACCGACGCGTTGCCGGGGGCGAGCTTGAGCGCGCGCATCGCGTAGCCGAGCGCCCGCTGTTTGTTGCCGAGCCGTTGCTCGGCATAGGCGAGGTTGTTGAGCACCAGCGCGTTGCGGCCGTCGGTCTGCGCGAGGATCCGGCGATAGGCCTCCGCGGCCGCGTGCCAGTCGCCCGCCTTGAGCGCGGTGTCGCCGCGGGCCAGATCGGCCGCAAGCGCCTGCGGGGTGGGGTAACGGGCGCGCTCGGCGTAGTCCGCCGCCGCGGGATCGCCCGCGGTGCGCGTCGCCTCGGCCATCACCGCGAGCACTTCGCGCGGCGCTTCGGGCCGCGCGGCGCGGGGCTCGAGCGTGGCGACCGCCCCCTTGGCGTCGCCCGCGGCGAGCTGGGCGCGGGCGAGCAGCAGCGTCGCCGGAGCATTGCCCGGCGCGCGCCGGACCAGCGGCTCGAGCCGCGCCACCGCCTGGCGTTCCTGCCCGAGCTCGAGCAGCGCCTCCGCGTAGAGCACCTGCGCACCGACCTGGCCTTCGAGCGCGCCTTCGAGCGGCTGGAGGATGTCCCGGACTTTGCCCCAGTCGTTGCGCTCGGCGACGACGCGGGCGTGGAGGTAGGCGGCGCGCGGATCGCCCGGCGCGGCCTTGGCGAGCCGTTCGACCAGCGCGGCGAGCTCCTGCTTGCGGCCGAGATCGCCGAGCACCCCGGCCTTGCCGGTCAACGCCGCGAAGTTGTTCGGGTAGGCGGCGATCGCCTGGTCGTAGCGCGCCAGCGCACTCCTCGGCGCGCGCGAGGCGGGCTTCGGGGCTGTCGGCGCAGCCGGCGAGCGCCAGCGCGAACGCAAGGGCGAGAGCGTGCTTCATCGCGCCGCGCTATGCCACCAAGGACTGAAATTTCGGTGAAGGCTGCTTCGCAGCGATGCGCCGGGGTATTAGGCTGGCTTCAGCCAGGGAGACCGCCGATGACCGCCCTCAGCCGCCGCCATGTGCTCGCCGGGACCGGCGCCGCGCTCGCCATGAGCGCCGCTCCGACCGCCGCCCAGGGAGGGGTCGGGTCCGCGCTCCGCGGCAAGCGCATCCTGATCACCGGCTCTTCGTCGGGCTTCGGCTACGCAAGCGCGCTGCGCTTCGCTTCGCTCGGCGCGAAGGTGATCGCCTCGATGCGCAACCTGCCGCGGCCCGAGACGAAGGCGTTGCTCGACGCGTCGCAGGCGCTCGAAGGCAATGTCCAAATCGTCGAAATCGACGTGCTCGACGACGCGCAAGTCGCCACCGGCGTCGCCGAGGCCGAAAAGCTTGCCGGAGGGGCGCTCGACGTGCTGGTCAACAACGCCGGGATCGGCATCACCGGCCCGGTCGAGGCGCAGGACATGGCCGCGACCAGGCTCGCCTTCGACACCAACGTGTTCGGCTACCAGCGGATGATCCGCGCGGTGCTGCCCGGGATGCGGGCGCGCAAATCCGGCCTGATCGTCAACATCAGCTCGCAATTGGGCCGGGTGATCGCGCCCTACGGCGGGCATTATTCGGCGACCAAGTTCGCGGTCGAGGCGCTCAGCGAGCAGCTGGCCTACGAGCTCGTCCCGCACGGGATCGACGTGCTGGTGATCCAGCCCGGCGGCTACCCGACCAAGGTCTGGGTCAATCGCAACCGCTACAACACGGAATTGAAGGCACGGATCGCGCCCGAGGTCGCCCAGGCCTACGCGCCGGTGATCGCCCGGATGGGCGCCGAGGATGGCGGCGGCCGCAGCGCCGATGTCGACGACGTGCCGCGCGCGATTGCCGAAGTCGCGGCGTTGGCCGCGGGCAAGCGTCCCTTGCGCCGCGCGGTCCATCCCGGCCCCAAGCCCCAGGATCCGATCAACGCGGTCTCGGCCGAGGTCCAGCAGACCTGGCTCGGCGCCTCGCCGCTCGGCCCGGTGATCCGCGCGGTCCACGACTAGCCCGCAGGTTGGCTTGCCGCTAAGGGCCGCGCTTCGTTCGGGTCGTGGAGTGCATGATGGGTTTTCTTTGCGGGATCGTGGGCTTGCCCAACGTCGGCAAGTCGACGCTGTTCAATGCGCTGACCGAGACGCAAGCGGCGCAGGCGGCGAACTATCCGTTCTGCACGATCGAGCCCAACGTCGGCCAGGTCGGCGTCCCCGACCCGCGATTGGACAAGCTCGCGGCGATCGCCAAGTCGGCCAAGGTCATCCCCACCCAGCTCGCCTTCGTCGACATCGCGGGGCTGGTCCGCGGCGCGTCGCAGGGCGAAGGGCTCGGCAACCAGTTCCTCGGCAACATCCGCGAGGTCGATGCGATCGTCCACGTGCTGCGCTGCTTCGAGGACGACGACGTCCAGCACACCGAGAAAACAGACTCGGGGGAGAACCGGGTCGACCCGATCGCCGATGCCGAGACGGTCGAGACCGAGCTGATGCTCGCCGACCTCGAAAGCCTCGAGAAACGCGTGCCCGCCGCGCAGAAGAAGGCCGCGCAGGGCGACAAGGAGGCGAAGATCACCGCTTCGGTGCTCGGCCAGGCGCTCGAGCTGCTGCGCGCCGGCCAGCCGGCGCGGCTGGTCGAGCCCAGGGGCGACGAAGAGGCCCGCGTCTTCGCGCAGGCCCAGCTGCTCACCGCCAAGCCGGTGCTCTACGTCTGCAACGTCGACGAAGGCGCGGCGGCCCAGGGCAATGCGCACTCGGCGCGAGTGTTCGGGAAGGCCAGGACCGAGGGCGCCGAGGCGGTGGTGGTCTCGGCCGCGATCGAATCCGAGATCGTGACGATGCCGCCCGAGGACCGTGGCGAGTTCCTCGCCGAACTGGGCCTGGAGGAAGCCGGGCTCGCCCGGATCATCCGCGCCGGCTACGAGCTGCTCCACCTGATCACCTTCTTCACCGTCGGCCCCAAGGAAGCCCGCGCCTGGACCGTGCATAAGGGGGCCAGGGCTCCCGAGGCCGCGGGCGAGATCCATTCCGACATGCAGCGCGGCTTCATCCGCGCCGAGACGATCGCTTACGCCGACTACGTCGCGCTCGGCGGCGAGAACCCTGCCAAGGAGGCGGGCAAGATGCGTCAGGAGGGCAAGGACTACGTCGTCAAGGACGGCGACGTGCTGCACTTCCGCTTCAACGTCTGACAAGACAGCGCGGAACTTCCCTCTGCCCTGCCGGTTCACTCGGCAACCACGACAGGGAAGAGGAATCACCGATGGCACGGATGACCCGCCTCGACTGGATCGCCAAGGCCGGGTACGTCGCCCGTGGGCTCGTCTACATCCTGTTCGGCTGGCTCGCGCTTTCGGCGCGGCGCAACGCCGAGGAAGGCAAGGAAGGCGTGTTCGACGCCATCCGCGAAATGCCGCTGGGCGAAATCCTGCTGCCGCTGACCGCGCTGGGGCTGCTGGCTTACGGCGTCTACCGCCTGACTTGCGCGTTCCTCGACACCGAAGGCAAGGGCACCGAGCCCAAGGGGCTCGCCGGGCGCGCGGCGCAGTTCTTCAGCGGGGTGGTGCATTTGGCGCTGGCTTACACCGCGACCCAGTTCATCGGCGACGGCGAGCCCGAGCCGGCGAGCGCCGACGGCGAACAGACCCGCGAGGCGACGCGCACCCTGCTGGATTTCGAACTCGGCGACGCCGGGCTGTGGATCGTCGCGCTTGCGTTTTTCGCCGGGGCGGGCTGGCAGCTCTACCGGGCGTTCAGGGACAAGCACATGAAGCACCTCGAGCCCCATACGCCGCCGTTCACCAAGACCATCGGCAAGATCGGGGTCGCGACCCGTGGGATCGTCTTCGCGGTGATCGGCTGGTCGTTCATCCGCGTCGCCGAGACCGACGACCCCGGGCAAGCCAAGGCGATGGGCAGCGCGGTCGCCTCGCTCTACGAGACCGGCTGGCTCTATACGTTCGTCGCCATCGGGTTGATCCTGTTCGGCGTGTTCAGCCTGATCCAGGCCAAGTACCGGATCGTCCCGGCGGTCGATGTCGCCGGCGCCGCCAGGGACGGGGCGATGGCGGCCGAATCCAAGGTGGCGTCGAAGTTCTAGCTGTCGGTGAAGGATTCGAGGATCGGGCACGGTCCGTCCGGCCCGCCGGCGCAAGCTTTGGCCAGCCGGGTCAGCGAGGCGCGGGCCGCCTGCAGCACGGCGATCTTGCGGTCGAGCGCTTCGATCCGTTCGCGCGCCATCGTTCGCGCCGCCGGGCGGTCGTTGACTCGGTCGAGCTCGAGCAATCGCGCGATCTCGTCCAGGGTGAACCCGGCACGCTGCGCGCCGCGGACGAAGCGCAGGCGGCGCACTTCGTCGTCGCCGTAATGGCGCCGGCCCTTGGCGCCGCCGAAGCGCGACGGCCGCGGATCGTCGATCAGGCCGCGGCGCTGGTAGAAGCGCACGGTCTCCACGCCCACGCCGCCCGAACGGGCAAGCTCGGAAATGGTCAAAGCCATGAAGGTTGACTCCGTATCACGGTACGGAAGCTATAGCCGATTCGCGATGACCGACACCACCCCGAAAACCGCCGAGCTGCACCGCATGGTGATGCCCGAGCATACCTGCCCCTACGGGATCAAGTCGCGCTGGCTGCTGCGGCGCAAAGGCTACGCGGTGGCAGACCACTGGCTCAAATCCCGCGCCGAGCAGGACGCGTTCAAGGCCGAGCACGGGGTCAAGACCACCCCTCAGACCTTCGTCGATGGCAAACGGATCGGCGGTTACGACGACTTGCGCCGGTTCTTCGGGCTGAAGGTCGCCGACGCGCAAGCGGTCAGCTACGTGCCCGTGATCGCGGTGTTCGCGGCCGCGCTGGCGTTGGCGCTGGCGACGAGCTGGGCCACGCTTGGCGCGCTTCCGCTCGTTCATGTGGCGATGAGTTTCGTCTCGATCGCCATGGTGCTGCTGGCGATGCTCAAGCTACAGGATGTCGAGACGTTCTCGACGATGTTCCTCAACTACGACCTGTTGGCGCGGCGCTGGGTGCCTTACGCCTATTTCTACCCGCTCGCCGAGTTTGCCGCCGGGGTGCTGATGACGGCTCGCGCGCTCGACTGGCTGTCGGTCCCGCTGGCGCTCACCATCGGAACGATCGGCGCGGTCTCGGTGTTCAAGGCGGTCTATGTCGACAAGCGCGAGCTGAAATGCGCGTGCGTCGGCGGTTCGAGCCGGGTTCCGCTCGGCTTCGTCTCGCTCAGCGAAAACCTGGCGATGGTCGGGATGGCGGCGTGGATGCTGCTGGTGCCGATGTGACGATCTTCCTGGAGGATCTTTCGATGCGTTTTTTGTTGAGCGGCGCGGCCGCGATCGCGCTCGCCGCCCCGTTGCCCGCCTGGGCGCAGGATCATTCCGGCCACCAGATGCCCAAGCCCGCGCCGACGCCCACGCCATCCCCGGCCCCCACGCCGGCTCCGGCGCCGCCGGTGACGGACCATTCGACCATGGACCATTCGACCGTGGACCATTCCACCATGGACCATTCGACGATGGACGTCGCCGACCCCGGGCACGACGCGATGACGCACGAGGCGATGGACATGGGCATGGCCGGGCAAGGCTCGGGCACCGCGCGGCTGCCGATGACCGACTTCATGCGCCACGGCCTCCACGTGCCCGTCGGACGAGGCGCGCTGATGCTGCACGGCTACGTCTGGGGCGTTTACACCGACCAGACCGGCCCGCGCGGCGACGACAAGCTCTACGCCCAATCGATGGCGATGCTGACTTACGAGCGGCCGTTCGCCGGCGGCGAGCTCACCGCGCGGACGATGCTCAGCGCCGAGCCGCTGATGAAGGACGAGGGCTACCCGAACCTCTTCGCCAGCGGCGAGACCGCGGGCGGCGAGCCGCTGGTCGATCGCCAGCACCCGCACGACTTCGTGATGGAGCTGGCCGCGCGGCTCGACCTCGACATCGCCGACGGGGCGCGCGCGTTCCTCTACGGCGGCCCGGTCGGCGAGCCGGCGCTGGGGCCGAGCGCGTTCATGCACCGCGGCTCGGCGCGCTATAATCCCGAGGCGCCGATCACCCATCACTGGTTCGATTCGACCCACATCACCTTCGGCGTGGTCACCGCGGGTCTAGCGCTCCAGCACTTCCAGCTCGAAGCCAGCGCGTTTCGCGGGCGCGAACCCGACGAGCGCCGCTGGAACATCGAGGAGCCGCGGCTCGATTCGTGGAGCGTGCGGGCGAGCTATGCGCCCTCGCCGAACTGGCTGGCCCAAGTCAGCTACGGCCAGCTGGACGAGCCCGAAGTGCTCCATCCCGGCGAGGACGAGGACCGCTTCACCGCCAGCGCGCACTATGCCAGCGGCCGGGGGCTATCGGCGATGGCCGCGTTCAGCGCCAAGAACCGCCAGCCCGGGGAGACGCTCACCGCTTGGCTGGGCGAGGTCAACTGGGACATCGACGCGCATCACACGCTGTTCGGGCGGGTCGAGAACGTCGCCAACGACGAGCTTTTCCCCGATCACAGCGATCCGCTGCACGACCGCAAGTTCCGCGTGAGCAAGTTCCAGGCGGGCTACGCCTACCGCCTGCCGCTCGGCCCGCTCAACCTCGCGCTCGGCGGGACGGTCGCCGCCTTCGCCAAGCCCGCTGCGCTCGATGCGGCGTATGGCAAGAATCCGATGGGCTATACGGTGTTTGCGCGGCTAAGCTTGGGCGACTGAATGTTTCAACACGGGAGAAAGATCATGAAGAAGTTGTTGGTCACCATCACGGCGTGCCTCGCTGTTCCCGGAATCGCCTTCGCCGCGGAGCCGCCGGCCAAGCCGAAGGAATGCTGCTGCGAGAAGATGAAGGAAACCGGCAAGGACTGCTGCCCGGAGAAGGACAAGATGAAGCACGAAGGGCACGGCGACCACAAGATGGATGCGCCGAAGACCTGAGCCTCGACGATTGACGAGGTCGCACGCGCCCGCCAAGGCGCGGCGATGCAGTATTTCGAAGACATCCCGGTCGGTCAGATGCACGCCTTCGGCTGCTACGAGGTCACGCGCGAGGAAGTGCTGGAGTTCGCGCGGCGCTATGACCCGCAGCCGTTCCACCTCGACGACGCGGCGGCCGCGGCGACGCACTTCGGGCGGCTCTCGGCGAGCGGCTGGCACACTTGCGCGATGACCATGGCGATGCTGGTCGAGAGCATGAAGGAGCGCGCCCAGGCCGGGCTCGGCTCGCCCGGTGTGGACGAGCTGCGCTGGCTCAAGCCGGTCTATCCCGGCGACACCTTGCGCGCCGAGAGCGAAGTGATTGAGAAGCGCCGCAGCGCGAGCCGGCGCGAGATGGGAATCTTCAAGTCGCGGATCACCGTGTTCAACCAGGATGACGCGCCGGTGATGACGATGATCTCGAACGGGCTGGTGCGAGTGCGGGAACCGGAAGCGGCGCTTTAGGCACCGCACTGGATCAGGCCGTCGGCGTCGTAGACGACCTGATCGAACGGGTCGGTGATGGTCAAATGACCGGAAAAGCGCACCGCCTCGCCGTCCTCGCCGTCGGTGCTGGTCAGCGAGGCGGCGCGCCTTCTTCTCGGCCGCGGTCGGCGCGTCGGCGCAGGCGGCGAGCGCCAGGACTAGGACCAGGCTACTTCCGACCGAATAGCTTTTCGACATCGCTCATCGCCAGTTTGACCCAAGTCGGGCGACCGTGATTGCATTGGCCCGAGCGGGGGGTTCGCTCCATTTCGCGGAGCAGCGCGTTCATCTCGGCGACCGACAGCACCCGCCCGGCGCGGACCGAGCCGTGGCAGGCCATCGTCGCCAGCACGTGATCGAGCCGTTCGCCGAGAAGCAGGGCCCCCTTTTCGTCGTCTGGGCCGTTCTGCGCGAGATCGTCGGCAACGTCGCGGAGCAGCGCGTGGGCGTCGCCTTTGGCGAGCGCCGCGGGTACGGCGCGAACCAGCATCGCGCCTGGGCCGAAGCGTTCGACCGCCAGCCCGTGCCGCGCCAGCGCCTCGGCTGCGCTCTCGATCCGGTCGCAGTCGGCCTCGTCGAGCTCGACTACTTCGGGCAGCAGCAGCGCCTGGCTCGAACCTTCGCCGCGCTCCCCCGCGGCGCGAAGGCGTTCGAGCACCAGCCGTTCGTGCGCGGCGTGCTGGTCGACGATGACCAGTCCGTCCTCCGCCTCGGCGACGATGTAGGTGTTGGCGATCTGGCCGCGCGCTATCCCCAAGGGGTGTTCGGCGGTTTCTGAAGGCGGCGCCTCGGCGACTTCGGCGCGTCCGGCGGGCGCGTCCATCACCGCCGCCTCGTAGCCGCGCCACAAGGTTTGCGCCTCGGCCACGCGCGGTTCCGTGCGGGCCGCGCTCCAGCCGCGTCCGCCGAAGATCGAGTGGCTGCGCTGGTCGGGGTGGAGAGGTTCGGTCTGCCAGGCGCGCATCGCGTCCTCGGCCCGGGCCTGGACGCTGCGCTTGTCGCCGCTGCTGAGCGCCTGGCGCAGACCCGAGACGATCGCCCCGCGCACCCCGGCGGCGTCGCGGAAGCGGACCTCGGTCTTGGCCGGGTGGACGTTGACGTCGACCTCGGCGCACGGGACCTCGACGAACAGCGCGAGCACCGCGTGGCGGTCGCGCGCGAGCATGTCGGCGTAAGCCCCGCGCACCGCCCCGGCCAGCAGCCGGTCTTTCACCGGCCGGCCGTTGACGAACAGGTACTGGTGGTCGGCGACCCCGCGGTTGTAGGTCGGCAGCCCGGCGATCCCGGTCACGCGCACTTCGCCGCGGACGAAATCGATCGCCACGGAATTGTCGGCGAGCGCGCGGTCGATCAGCTCGGCGGCGCGCGCCGCGACGCCCGCCCCGGGCTGCACCGCCACCGCGCGCCGTCCGTCGTGCTCGAGCGTGAAGCCGACCTCGGGGCGGGCCAGCGCCAGGCGGCGGACGACGTCGAGGCACGCCGCCCACTCGCTGCGCGGAGTGCGCATGAACTTGCGCCGCGCCGGCACGCGGGCGAAGATTTGTTCGACCCGGATGCGCGTGCCGGGCGGCAGCGCGGCGGGTCCTTCTTCGACCAGCGCGCCGTTGTCGACGACGCGGCGCCAGCCCTCCGCGGCCCCACGAGCGCGGCTCTCGACCGTCAGCCGGGCGACCGAGGCGATCGAGGGCAGCGCCTCGCCGCGGAAGCCCAGCGTGGACACGGTTTCGATGTCCTCGCCCGGCAGCTTCGAGGTGGCGTGGCGTTCGAGCGCGAGCGCGATCTCGTCGCGCGTCATCCCGCAGCCGTCGTCGGCGACCTCGATCAGCGTCAGCCCGCCTTCGCTCAGCCGGATGGCGACGCTCGTCGCGCCCGCGTCGATCGCGTTCTCGACCAGCTCCTTGAGCGCGCTCGCCGGCCGCTCGACCACTTCGCCCGCGGCGATGCGGTTGACCAGGGTCTCGGGCAGGCGGCGGATGCGGCTCATCGGTTGTTCCCAGCCTAGCGACGAGTTAACGGATTTTCGAGACGAGGAGTGGGGATAACTCACGCTCCGACGACAAAATCTTGGCCTTCACCGCGGCTTTTCGGTTAAGAGCCGCCTTCCCCCGCCTTACCCGGCGCAGCTTGGCCCGCAACCATATGCGGTAAGCGGCCGGACAGACTACGGAATTACGAATGGCGTCGATGTTCTCGCGTTTCTTCAAGTTCGGTTCCCAGAACATGGCCATCGACCTCGGGACGGCCAACACCCTGGTCTATGTCCAGGACCGCGGGATCGTGCTCAACGAGCCGTCGGTGGTCGCGATCGAGACGATCAACGGGATCAAGAAGGTCAAGGCGGTCGGCGACGACGCCAAGATGATGATGGGCAAGACCCCCGACAATATCGAGGCGATCCGCCCGTTGCGCGACGGGGTGATCGCCGACATCGAGGTCGCCGAGGAGATGATCAAGCACTTCATCAAGAAGGTGCACGGATCGAAGAGCCTGCTGCGCTATCCCGAGATCGTGATCTGCGTGCCGTCGGGCTCGACCAGCGTCGAGCGCCGCGCGATCCGCGACGCCGCCTCGAACGCCGGGGCGAGCCAGGTCTACCTGATCCTCGAGCCGATGGCCGCGGCGATCGGCGCCGACATGCCGGTGACCGAGCCGGTCGGCAGCATGGTCGTCGACATCGGCGGGGGCACCACCGAGGTCGCGGTGCTCAGCTTGCGCGGGCTCGCCTACACCACCTCCGTGCGCGTCGGCGGCGACAAGATGGACGAGGCGATCGTCAGCTACGTGCGCCGCCACCACAACCTGCTGATCGGCGAGGCCACCGCCGAGCGGATCAAGAAGGACTACGGCACCGCGATCGTCCCGGCGGACGGCACCGGCGCGATCATCCACATCAAGGGCCGCGACCTGGTCAACGGCGTGCCCAAGGAGATCACCATCACCCAGGCCAACGTCGCCGAAGCGCTCAGCGAGCCGATCGGCGCGATCGTCGAGGGCGTGCGGATCGCGCTCGAGAACACCGCGCCCGAGCTCGCCGCCGACATCGTCGACCAGGGGATCGTCCTGACCGGCGGCGGTGCGCTGATCCACGGGCTCGACGAATACTTGCGCGAGGAGACCGGGCTCCCCGTGACCGTCGCCGAGGACCCTCTCTCTTGCGTCGCGCTCGGCACCGGCCGGGCGATGGAGGACCCGATCTACCGCGGCGTGCTGATGACGGCGTGACGCCGCTAGGGGAGTAGCGAAGATGCCGCCGCCGAACGACCGGCGTCCGGGCTTTTCGCGCAAAGCGCAGCTCGGCATCTTCACCGGCTATGTTGCGGCGATCCTCGGCGCGCTGGCCGGGGTGGTGCTGATCGTCCTGGCGATTCTCGACAACGGCAGCTTCGCGTTCCTGCGCCGCGGCGCCGCCGAGGCGATGGCGCCGGTCGGCGCGGCCGGCACGGTGGCGCGGACCGGATCGCGCAGCTTCTTCCAGCGGATCGGCGACTACTTCGACGCCGCCGACAAGAACGCCGCACTGCGCCGCGAGGTCCAAATCGCCCGGGTCCAGCAGATCCGGATGCGCGCGCTGGCGGCGGAAAACCGGCGCCTCAAGACCCTGCTCGGGGTGGTCGACCGCGCCAGCCCGCCGGTCGCGACCACCCGGCTGGTCGCCTCGACCTCGGCGAGCACGCGGCGCTTCGCGGTGATCGGCGCGGGCGCGAACCAGGGGGTCGCGGTGCGGATGCCGGTGCGGACCGCGCTCGGGCTGGTCGGGCGCGTGCTCGAGGTCGGACCCAACACCGCGCGCGTGTTGCTGGTCACCGACGGCGAGAACGTCGTGCCGCTGCGCCGCGCGCGCGACGGGATCGCGGCGTTCTCCGAAGGGCTCGCCGACGGGCGGCTGCGGCTGCGGCTGATCGACGTCGGAGTCAATCCCTTGAAGCGCGGCGACGTGTTCGTGACCTCGGGCTCGGGCGGAATTTACCAGCCCGGCATCCCGGTCGCCCAAGTCGAGTCGCTGACCCCCGACGGGGCGATCGCCCGCATTCTCAGCGATCCCGCCGCCTCGGAGTTCGTGATCGTCGACCGGGTGTTTCAGGAGCTGCCCGATCCCGCGGCGACGCCCGCGCCGGCCGGCTCGGCCGCGCCGTGATGGCGATCGTCCGCAAGCCGCGCGGGCTCGGCGGGCGCCAGCCGCTGGTCAAGCTGCGCAATCCGCGGAAGGCGCTCGACGAGCGCCTCCGCAGCCGGATCAACCGCGCGCCGTCGCCGCTGATCTCGCGCGCGATTCCCTGGCTCAGCGTGCTGTTCCTCAGCCTGACGCCGTTCGCGCCGATCATCGCCTCGGCCCCGGTGATGCCGCCGTTCGCGTTCATGGCGCTGCTCGCGTGGCGGATGCTGCGGCCGGGAATGCTGCCCGTCTGGGCCGGCGCGCCACTGGGCGCGTTCGACGATCTGTACAGCGGGCAACCCTTCGGCAGCGCAATCCTGCTATGGTCGGCGGCGATGCTGGTGATGGACATCGTCGACGTGCGCTTGCGCTGGCGCGGGTTCCTGCAGGACTGGGCGCTCGCAGCGGCGCTGATCGCCGGCTATCTCGCGCTCGCCGCAATCCTCGCCAACCTGACCGGCGGAGCGACGCCGCTGCGCGCGCTGTTGCCCCAGTTCGCGCTTTCGCTCGTGCTCCACCCGCTGATCACCCGGGCGATCGCGGGGCTCGACCGCCTGCGATTGATCCCGGTGAGCCGGGTGACGCGATGAAGTTCGGCCTGCCCGGCAACCGCGCGCGCGCGCGGCCCCGAGCGGCGATCAGCTCGATCGGGCTGACCCACACGTTCAACCGCCGCAGCTTCTTCCTCGGCGCGATCCAGGGCGGCGTGGGCATCCTGCTGGCGGTGCGGATGGGCTACCTCGCGGTGGCCGAGAACGAGAAGTACCGGCTCGCCTCGGAGAGCAACCGGGTCAACCTGTCGCTGATGCCGCCGCGGCGCGGCTGGATCCTCGACCGCCACGGCGCCGCGCTCGCCTCGAACCGCGCGGCGTTCCGCGTCGACCTGATCCCCGAGCGGATGGTCAACCCCAAGCGCACCTTGCGCGAGCTCGGCGAGATTCTCGAGCTCACCCCGGTCCAGCTCCGCGACCTCCGGGACAAGCTCGACAAGACGCGCGGGTTCGCGCCGGTCGAGGTCGCCAGCCGGGTCGACTGGGACAAGTTCGCCGCGATCAGCGTGCGCCTGCCCGACATGCCCGGCGTCGTCCCCCAGCGCGGGTTCAGCCGCTACTACCCGACCGGCCCGGCGGTCGGCCACCTGATCGGCTACGTCGGCACCACCTCGGCCGAGGAGTACGAGGAAGAGAAGAACCCGCTGCTGATCACGCCCG
Organism: Novosphingobium sp.; assembly: GCA_020200285.1. Taxonomy (GTDB): domain Bacteria; phylum Pseudomonadota; class Alphaproteobacteria; order Sphingomonadales; family Sphingomonadaceae; genus Novosphingobium. Next base: position 18,169 of record JAIVIY010000123.1, read on the forward strand.
GCTTCAAGATCGGCAAGGACGGGCTGGAGAAGCAGTACGAACAGCGCTTGCGCGGCGTCCCCGGCGCGCGCCGGACCGAGGTGACCGCCGGCGGGCGCGTGGTGCGCGATCTCGAAACGCGCGAGGACGTGCCCGGCAAGCCGATCCAGCTGACCATCGACGGCCCGCTACAGGACTACGCCGCGCGCCGCCTGGGCCTTGAATCCGGCTCGGTGGTGGTGATCGACTGCCTGACCGGCGACCTCTTGTGCATGGCCTCGATGCCGAGCTTCGACCCCAACAGCTTCTCCGACGGGATCGGCCGGGTCGAGTGGAAGATGCTGTCGAGCGACGACCACGTGCCGCTGCGCAACAAGGTCTTGAAGGGGCTCTACCCGCCGGGCTCGACGGTCAAGCCGATGGTCGCGATGGCCTTCCTCGATGCCGGGCTCGATCCCGCGGCGAGCGTCGGCTGCGGCGGCGGGCTGCGCGTCGGCAACCGCGTGTTCCACTGCTGGCAGCGCCGCGGCCACGGCACCGTCGACATGGCCAAGGGCGTCTACCAGTCGTGCGACGTCTATTTCTATCACTTCGCCCAGAAGGTTGGCATGGACCCGATCGCGGCGATGGCGAAGCGGCTGGGAATGCAGGAGAAGTTCCCGCTGCCCGTGGTCAGCCAGAGCTTCGGCACGGTGCCCTCGCCGGCGTGGAAGCTCAGGAAGTACGACCAGCCGTGGGCCGATTACGACACGGTCAACGCCACCATCGGCCAAGGCTACATGCTCGCCAACCCGCTCCAGCTGGCGGTGATGGCGGGACGGCTGGCGACGGGCAACAAGCTGATGCCGCGGCTGCTGCTCGACCGTTCACGGCCGCAGCCGGCTTCGCTCAATTTCGACGCCGAGCACATCCGCTACGTCCGCCAGGCGATGAGCGACGTGGTCAACGGCCCCGGCACCGCCGGCCGGGCCAAGCTGCCGCTCGACAACGTGCTGATGGCGGGCAAGACCGGCACCGCGCAAGTCGTCGGGCTCAACATCTCGTCGGGCAAGGGCGGGGCGTGGAAATACCGCGACCACGGCCTGTTCATCTTCTTCGCGCCGTTCGACAACCCGCGCTATGCCGGGGCGGTGGTGATCGAGCACGGCGGCGGGTCGGGCGCGGCCTATCCAATCGCGCGCGACGTGATGACCTTCATGTTCGATCCGGCCAAGGGGATGGAGGCGCTGAACGAGCTGGAGGCCGAGTGGGGCGGCACCGCGATCGAGCGGATGGCGGCGAAGTACGCCGCGGCCGAGCGCCAGTACGGCGACAGCGCGCCCAAGCCGGTCACCGAGGCGCAAGTCGAACGCGCGGTCGAGGCGGTCGAGCGCCCCGCGCCGACCCCGACCGCGCCGCAGACCGCCGCCGCCTCGCCCGCGCCCGAGCCGGTCGCCGGCAGCGCGCCCCCGCTGGTCGCGCCGCGAACCGCGCCGCCAACGCTTCCCGAGCTGCGGATCGAGTAGCCGATGCAGCGCGCTTACATCCCCGCGCTGATCGCCCGCCAGCCGTGGGGGGTGGTGCTGCCGCTGCTCGGGCTGGTGCTGTTCGGCGGGATGGTGCTCTATTCCGCCGCGGGCGGCAGCCTGCAGCCGTGGGCGGTGACCCATGTCGTGCGCTTCGGCGTGTTCCTGGCGATGGCGCTGGTGATCGCGCGGATGCGGCCCGAGCTGTTCCGGTTCGCGGCGTTCCCGGGTTACGTCATAATCCTGGTGCTGCTGATGCTGGTCGAAGCGCTGGGCTTCGTCGGCGG
>JAIVIY010000124.1 GCA_020200285.1 Novosphingobium sp.
CTCCACGCCGCCGGGCGCACCGACACCGGGGTCCACGCGCTGGCGATGCGCGCGCACCTCGACATCGACAAGCCGATCGCCCCGTTCCGGCTGATGGAGGCGCTCAACGCGCGGCTTCGGCCGAACCCGATCGCGGTGCTAGCGTGTGCGGTCGTCCCCGACGACTGGCACGCGCGGTTCTCGTGCATCGGCCGCGAGTATCTTTACCGGATCGTCAACCGCCGCGCGCCGCTCACGCTCGACAAGGGCCGCGCCTGGCAGGTCGCTCGCCCGCTCGATGCCGCCGCCATGCACGACGCTGCGCAAGTCCTTGTCGGGCGGCACGACTTCACCACTTTCCGCTCGGTCCAGTGCCAGGCCGAGAGCCCGGTCAAGACGCTCGACCGGCTGGCGGTGCGCTGCGAGGGCGAGCAAGTGCGGATCGAGGCCGCGGCACGCAGCTTCCTCCATCACCAGGTCCGCTCGATGGTCGGCTGCCTCGCGCTGGTCGGCGAGGGCAAGTGGAGCGCGGCCGACCTCGGCCAAGCGCTCGCCGCGCGAAACCGCGAAGAATTAGGTTTCAATGCGCCACCCGATGGGCTTTACTTCGTGAAAGCGATCTATCCGGGAGAGGAATCATGACGTTTGCCGGCAAGCAACTGCTGACCACGCTCGAAGCCGACGGCACGCTGACGGTCGAGATCGCCGACAAGAGCTTCGACGATCCCACCGGCAGCCAGATCCTGGTCGAGGTCGAGGCGACGCCGATCAACCCGAGCGACCTCGGGCTGCTGTTCGCCTCGGCCGACACCGCCGGCGCGCAGTACTCGCCCGGCAAGGTCGTCGCGAGAATGCCCGAGAATGCGACCCGGGCGATGAAGGCGCGCCACGGCATGGCGATGCCCGCGGGCAACGAGTGCGCCGGTACGGTCGTCGCTGCCGGTGAGGCGCCCGAGGCGCAGGCGCTGCTCGGCAAGCGCGTCGCCTGCGTGCCCGGCACCGCCTACGCCACTTACGCGATCGCCGACGCGCGGATGGCGATGCCGCTCGCCGATGGCGTCACCGCCGAGCAGGGCGCGTCGAGCTTCGTCAACCCGATGACCGCGCTCGGGTTCGTCGAGACGATGAAATTGGAAGGCTTCACCGGGCTGGTCCACGCTGCGGCCGCCTCCAACCTCGGACAGATGCTGGTCAAGATCTGTCAGGAGGATGGCGTGCCCTTGGTCAACATCGTCCGCAGCGAAGCCCAGGCGCAAATCCTGCGCGATCATGGAGGCCGCCGCCAGCCGCGGCGCGGCGTTCAGCCGCTACGGCTCGTCCGAGCCCAAGAAGGTCTACATCTACGGCGCGCTCGATCTCGGCCCGACGATCCTCAACCGCGCCTTCGGGCTGACCTGGGACTTGTCCGGCTGGCTGCTGACCCCGTTCATGGCCAAGTTCGGGCCCGAGATCGTCGGCAAGATGCGGGCGCGGGTGATGAAGAACCTGACCACCACGTTCGCCAGCCACTACAAGGCCAAGGTCGGGCTCGAGCAGATGCTCACCCGCGAGGCGGTCAGCGAATACAACGCCCGGCGCACGGGCGAGAAGTATTTGGTCGTGCCGAATGGGTGATACTTTCCTCGCCCCTTCAGGGGAGAGGATACGAAGGCTTGGCAGCTTGTCTGCCTAGCCGCAGTTGAAGAGGGGTGTACGCCGCTCGGACGTGGAGCACCCCTCTCCAAGCTTCGCTAGATCGCTGCGCTCGCAAGCTTCGCTATCCTCTCCCCTGAAGGGGCGAGGACCCTACGCCCTACTTCCTTGCCCGCGCCATCACCTCGTCCCTCACAGCCGGGGTGACGAACTTCGAGATGTCGCCGCCGTAGAGCGCGATCTCCTTGACCAGCCGGCTGGCGATCGGCTGGAGCGCGACGTCGGCCATCAGGAAGATCGTCTCGATCCGGTCGTTCAACTGCCGGTTCATTCCGGTGAGCTGGTACTCGTACTCGAAGTCGGTGACCCCGCGGATGCCGCGGATGACGACCGAGGCGCCCTGGCTTTCCGCGAAGTCCATCAGCAGCGAGTTGAAGCCGACGACTTCGATGTTGTCGGCCAGCCCCGCCAGCCCCGCCACTTCGCGCTCGACGATGGCGATGCGCTCGTCGTCGGAGAACATCGGCGACTTGGCGATGTTGGTGGTGACCCCGACGATCAGCTTGTCGACCAGCTTGGCGCCGCGCTCGATGATGTCCATGTGGCCGAGCGTCATCGGGTCGAAGGTGCCCGGATAGACGCCCACGCGTTGCGGGGCAGGGCTGGCGCTCATCAGTGATCCCTTTCGACGACGTAACGGGCGATCGCGCGCAGGACGTCGGCCTCCTCGCCATAGCCCGAAAGTTGCTCGATCGCTTGCTCGACCAGCATCGCCGCCTGCGCGCGTGCGCGATCGGGGCCGAGCAGGCTCAGAAACGTCTGCTTGCCCTTGTCCGCGTCCTTGCGCAGCGCCTTGCCGGCGAGCGCCTCGTCGCCCTCGGCGTCGAGCAGGTCGTCGGCGATCTGGAAGGCGAGCCCGAGGTCCCGGGCGTAGCCGCGCAAGTGGTGGCGGCCTTCGGCGGGGATGCGGCCGAGGATCGCGCCCATCTCGACCGCCGCCCCGAGCAGCGCGCCGGTCTTCAATTGCTGGAGGCGGGTGACGGTGGGCAGGTCGAATGTCTCGGCTTGCGCGACGATGTCCATCATCTGCCCGCCGGCCATTCCGCCGAGGCCGCTCGCCATGGCGAGCGCGTAAACCAGCTCGGCGCGGACGAACGGGTCGCCGCTGGTCGCGGGGTCGGCGAGGATTTCGAACGCCAGCGCGTGGAGCGAATCGCCCGCGAGCACCGCGGTCGCCTCATCGAACGCGCGGTGGACGGTCGGCTTGCCGTGACGCAGCGCGTCGTCGTCCATGCACGGCAGGTCGTCGTGGACCAGCGAATAGACGTGGATCGCCTCGACCGCGGTCGCCGCGCGGATCGCCGCGCCGCGCCCGACCGCGTGCATCTCGGCGGTGGCCACCAGCAGCAGCGGCCGGAGCCGCTTGCCTCCGCCGATCGCGGCATGGCGCATCGCCTCGAACAGGCGGCGGCGCGGGTCGTCGGGGACCGAGAGCAGCGCGTCGAAGCTCGAATCGATCTCGGCCGCGATCCGCGCCAGCGGCTCGCGCAGGGCGTCGGCGCGCGCAATGTCGCGCGGCGCCAGGTTCACGGGGCGTCCGGCTCGTCGAACGGGCGCAGGCCCACCGCCTTGCCGTCGGGGCCGGCGACGATCGCCTCGATCCGCGCCTGCGCCGCGTCGAGCCGGGCCTGGCAATGCGCGCGCAAGGCGTCGCCGCGGGCATAGAGGTCGATCGATTGCTCGAGCGGGGTCTCGCCGCTCTCGAGCCGGCGGACCACGTCCTCGAGCGCCTTGAGCGCGTCCTCGAAGCTCATGCTGGCGATGTCGGGATGCTCGGCCATGCGGGCGCGAGCATTGACGGTGCGGGGGCGGACGGTCAAGTTGCGAGGGGGACAGTTCCGACAAGACCCATCCAAACGTCCGTTCGTCCTGAGCCTGTCGAAGGACCGGTACTTTTCCGCGCCGTTGCAGAAGCGAAGCGCGGTGCTTCGACAAGCTCAGCACGATCGGAGTTGGATTTGTCGCGCGAGAGTACTCGCTCGCTCGGCTTCGCTCGGGGACAGCCCCGGTCGGCTGAGCCGAAGCCGTCAGGCCATTTCCTCGGCCATCTTCTCCATCCGCCGCTTCATCTCGTCCTCGGGCACGTCCTCGACATGGGTCGACAGCATCCAGCTATGCCCGAACGGGTCCTTCACCGAACCTGAGCGGTCGCCGTAGAACTGGTCCTCGACCGCGCGTTCCTCGGTCGCGCCGGCTTCGATCGCGCGCGCGAAGGCGGCGTCGACGTCGGGCAGATAGACCATCAGCCCGGCGGTCGAGCCGCCGCGGTTCCTTGGGCTGAGCTTGTCCATGTCGGGCCACTCGTCCGACAACATGACCACCGAGTCGCCGATCCTGATCTCGGCGTGGCCGATCTTGTCGCCCATCTCCATCCGCATGATCTCGGTCGCGCCGAACGCGCGGGCGTAGAAATCGAGCGCGGCGCGCGCGTCGTCGACGGTCAGATAGGGGGTAACGCTGTGATAGCCTTCGGGCGGGGTCTTGGCGGTCATTTTGGCCTCCTGCGGTTGCCTGCGACTCACGACCCGCCTAAACAGAACATAGAGTGAACGCAAGGCGACTTAGACAAACCGTGCGCCCGCCGCTACGAGGCGCGCCATGCTCGACACCGCCCCGGCCATTACCCCCGAAATCGTCGCCGCGCACGGCCTCAGCGAGGAGGAATACGCCCACGTGCTCCACGCGCTCGGGCGCGAGCCGAACCTGGTCGAGCTCGGCATCTTCTCGGTGATGTGGTCCGAGCATTGCTCGTACAAGTCGAGCCGGCTGCACCTCAAGAAGCTGCCGACCGAGGCGCCGTGGGTGATCTGCGGGCCGGGCGAGAACGCCGGGGTGATCGACATCGGCGATGGCCCAAACGGCACCGGGCTCGCCTGCATCTTCAAGATGGAGAGCCACAACCACCCGAGCTACATCGAGCCCTACCAGGGCGCGGCGACCGGGGTCGGCGGGATCCTGCGCGACGTGTTCACGATGGGCGCGCGGCCGGTCGCCAACCTCAACGCGCTGCGCTTCGGCCGGCCCGACCACCCCAAGATGAAGCACCTGGTCCAGGGCGTGGTCGCGGGCATCGGCGGCTACGGCAACTGCGTCGGGGTGCCGACGGTCGGCGGCGAGACCAACTTCCACCCCAGCTACGACGGCAATATCCTGGTCAACGCGATGACCGTGGGCGTCGCCGACGCCGACAAGATTTTTTACTCGGCCGCCACCGGGGTGGGCAATCCGATCGTCTACGTCGGCTCCAAGACGGGCCGCGACGGCATCCACGGCGCGACGATGGCCTCGGCGGAGTTCGACGAGGACGCCGACGCCAAGCGCCCGACCGTCCAGGTCGGCGACCCGTTCACCGAGAAGCTGCTGATCGAGGCCTGCCTCGAGCTGATGGCGACCGACGCGATCGTCGCGATCCAGGACATGGGCGCGGCCGGGCTGACCAGCTCGAGCGTCGAGATGGCGAGCAAGGGGGGCGCCGGCATTCGCCTGAACATGAACGCCGTCCCTTGCCGCGAGGAGGGGATGACGCCGTACGAGATGATGCTGTCCGAAAGCCAGGAGCGGATGCTGATGGTGCTCAAGCCCGGCCGCGAGGCGGAGGCCGAGGCGATCTTCCGCAAGTGGGAACTCGATTTCGCGGTGATCGGCGAGGTGACGGAAGCCGGTGAGGATGGGGGCCACATGGTGCTCGAGTGGAACGGCGAAGTGGTCGCCGACATCCCGCTCGGGCCCTTGGCGGACGACGCGCCGCTCTACGACCGCCCGCACCTCAGCCAGGCCGAATACAAGGCCTGGGCGCAAGTGAGGCCGCTTGGCGAGGTGCCCGAGAGCACCGACATCGCCGCCGACCTGCTCAAGCTGATGGCCTGCCCCGACCTCGCCAGCCGCCGCTGGATCTGGGAGCAATACGACAGCCAGGTCGGCGCCGACACCTTGCAGAAACCCGGCAGCGACGCCGCGGTGGTGCGCGTCCACGGCACCCGCAAGGCGCTGGCGATGACCACCGACTGCACCCCGCGTTACTGCTACGCCGACCCGGTCGAGGGCGGCAAGCAGGCGATCTCCGAGGCCTGGCGCAACTTGTGCGCGGTCGGCGCCAAGCCGCTGGCCGTCACCAACTGCCTCAACTTCGGCTCGCCGCAGCGGCCCGAGATCATGGCCCAGATCGTCGGCTGCCTCGACGGCATGGGCCAGGCCTGCCGCGCGCTCGATTTCCCGATCGTGAGCGGAAACGTCAGCCTCTACAACGAGAGCAAGGCCCCAAAGGAATCTGGCGGCGGCAGCAGCGCGATCCTGCCGACGCCGGCGATCGGCGGGGTGGGGATCATCGACGATTACCGCAACATGGCGACGATCGGGTTCAAGGCCGAGGGCGAATGGATCGCCGTGATCGGCCCCAGCTACGCTGAGCTCGGCCAGTCGCTATGGCTTCGCGAGGTCCACGGGCGCGAGGAGGGAGCGCCGCCGCGCGTCAACCTGGCCGACGAGAAGCTCAACGGCGAGATCGTCCGCCGCCTGATCGCCGAGGGCAAGGTCACCGCGGTCCACGACATCGGCGACGGCGGCCTGCTGGTCGCCGTCGCCGAAATGGCGCTGGCGGGCGACATCGGTGCCCAACTCGACGCGATGGACACCGCCTTCGCCTTCAACGAGACCCAGGCGCGCTACCTCGTCACCTACCCCGCCGACGCCCCGCTCGACCGGGCCGAAGTGCCGTTCGAAAAGATCGGCACGACCGGCGGCGACGCGCTGCGCGTCAACGGCGCGGCGCTCCTCCTCGCCGATCTCCGCGCCGCCAACGAGCGCTTCTTCCGCGAGTGGGTGGAAGTATGACGCGCATTGAATTGAGCATCACCTGATGCTATTCGCGGTGCGTGCGCACCACAATCACCCTTGATGACGACATCGTCGAAGACTTGCGGGAAGCGACCGGCGTTCGCGAAACGAGCTCGCTGGTTCGTCAGGCCTTGATCGAAATGCGTCAGCGTATCGCGGCGGAGCGGTTGGCCGCGCTGGGCGGCACGATGCCCGATCTCGTTGCCCCGCCACGGCGACGGCCCCCGCGGTTCGTGAACCCGGATTGATCATAGTCGACACCTCCGTTTGGGTTGATCACTTCCGCCGGTGCGATCCGGCGATTGCGAGCTTGATCGCCAAGAGCAAGGTGGGCTTGCATCCCTACGTGCTCGGCGAATTGCTTCTTGGCGGCTTGCCGGCCCGCAGCGAAGCTACGCGTCAACTCGAGACCCTCAGAAAACCACCCCTTGCCTCTGCGGCCGAGACGGCAGCGTTCATTTCCTGGGCCGAACTTGCAGGAACAGGCGTAGGATACGTCGATACGCATCTTTTGATTTCGGCGAAACTGGTTCCCAACGGCACGCTCTTGACCTCTGACAGGCGGCTGCGCGCCCAAGCCGAACGTCTCGAAGTGGCCTATCGCCCGTGACCATCCGCGTCGGCGTCGGGGGGTGGACGTACGCGCCGTGGCGCGGGATGTTCTATCCGGCAGGCTTGCCGCAAAAACGCGAGCTCGAATACGCCGCGCAACATCTTACCGCGATCGAGATCAACGCCACCTTTTATGGGCGGCAGAAGCCGGCGAGCTTCGCAAAATGGGCCGAGGCCGCGCCTGACGGGTTCAAGTTCAGCCTCAAGGCGTCGCAGTACGCAACTGCGCGCAAGGTGCTCGCCGACAGCGGGGAGTCGGTCCGCAATTTCCTCGAGCAGGGGTTCACCGCGCTCGGCGACCGGCTCGGGCCGATCAATTGGCAGTTCCGCGCGAACAAGACGTTCGAGCACGACGATTTCGCGCGGTTCCTCGACCTGATCCCCGACACGCAGGACGGCGTAGCGCTGCGCCACGCGCTCGAGCCGCGGCATGAGAGCTTCCGCGTTTCAGCGTTCGTCGATCTCGCGCGGGCGCGCAACATGGCGATCGTCTTGGCTGATAGCGACGGGTTCCCGTGCATCGACGAAGCCACCGCCGACTTCAGTTACGCCCGGCTGCAACGCAGCGTCGAGGAGCTGCCGACAGGTTACCATGCGGCGGCGCTCGACCATTGGGCGGCCAAGGCGGGCAGCTGGGCCAAGGGCGGGCGCGACGTGTTCGTGTTCTTCATCTCGGGCGCGAAGGTGTGCAATCCCTCCGCGGCGCAAGCACTGATCAAGCGGCTCGGGCGATGACTTCAGGCTACTCGGGCACGCCGCTGGCGAAGAAGCTGAGCCTGCGCGACGGGCAGCGGGTGTGGTTCTCCGCCATGCCCGAAACAGTCCGCGACGAGATCGACGAATACGCGCTCGAGCTGACTTTCGTCGCCGATCCGGCCGGCGGTGTGGACGCAGCGCATATCTTCGTCACCGAGCGGGCCGAGCTGGAGGAAAAACTGGTCGCCCTACGTGAGCAGGTCGCGGGCGACGGTCAGGTGTGGGTGAGCTGGCCCAAGAAAGCATCAAAGGCGCCGACCGACATCACCGAGGACACGATCCGCGAGGTCGCCCTGCCGCAGGGGTTCGTCGACACCAAAGTCTGCGCGATCGACGAAACCTGGTCGGGGCTCAAGCTGGTGATCCGCAAGGAATTGCGGTGAGCGACTATCCCAGGTTGCCCTATCCGCCGCTTCCCGCGCTGAGCGATGCCGAGCGGATTGCCCGGGCCACCGCCGCCTACGAGCGCCTGCGCACC
>JAIVIY010000026.1 GCA_020200285.1 Novosphingobium sp.
GTCGGGAACGGGGGCACGCCGCCTGAGCGATCCGGGCCGAGCTGGCCGTTGTCCTCGGGCCGGAGCTCGCGCGGCGCGTATTCCTCGACGTCGCCGCGGGCGAGCTGCCACTCGCGGCGCAGCGGCGGCAGGCCGGCGGCGATGTCGATCGAGACCGCGGGATCGGTGTAGGGGCCGGAAGTGTCGTAGACGTTGAGCGGCGGCTCGCCCGAGCTCGGCTCGAGGTCGATCGCGCGCATCGCCACGCGCAAGGGTCCGACGTGGACCTTGCGGGAACCCCGGATCGGCCCGGTGGTGACGCCGATGTCGAACTTGGAGTTGATGTCGGCCATGCGCGCTCCTCGAAGGCGGAATTGGAGCGCGGACCGCCCTCCCTCCGCCCGTGCTAACGGGTTCAGGTTCGACGGGTCGGACGCCGCGACGCGTCCCTCTCAGCCAAGCTGGCTCCCCGGGGATGGGACGACCTTACGGCCGCGCCGGCGGATAGTCCAGCCGGGCCGAGAGGCTTCCCCCTCGCCGCGCAGGCGCTAGAAGGGAGGCGCAAGGAGGGACGATGCCCGGACCGGTCGCCCGCGAGATCGAACGCCTGCTCGAAGCCGCGTTCGCGCCTGTCCGGCTCGCGGTGATCAACGACAGCGCGCGCCACCACGGCCACGCCGGCGACGACGGCAGCGGCGAATCGCACTTCACCGTCGAGATCGAGAGCGCGGCGTTCGCCGGCAAGTCGCGGCTCGAGCGCCAGCGGATGGTCAACCGCACGCTCGGCGACCTGCCCGGCCAGCGGGTCCACGCGCTGGCGATCAAGGCCCGGGCGCCGGGCGAATGAGCGCCGGCGCGCGCCCTGCCCCTCAAGCCCGCTTGCGCATCCGCCGCGCCGCGCGGTTGCTGGTGCTCGACGAGCACGACCGGCTGCTGCTGTTCCGCTTCACTTTCGGCGAGCGCCCGCCGTTCTGGGCGACGGCCGGCGGCGAATGCGATCCGGGCGAGAGCTTCGCGGAGGCCGCGCGGCGAGAGCTGCTCGAGGAAACCGGACTGGCTTGCGATCCCGGCCCGGCGATCGCGACGCGCGGCAACGACTTCGTCACAGCCTCCGGCGAGCCGGTCACCGCCGACGAGCGCTTTTTCCGCATCCGCGTGCCCGAGTGCGAGATCGCCACCCACGGCCACACCGAGCTCGAGCGCGAGATCATGCGCGAGCATCGCTGGTTCACCCGCACCGAGCTCGGCGACTGGCCCGAGCCGATCTTCCCGCCCGAGATCGCCGAGCTGATGGACCGCGAGGCCCCGCCATGAACGAACCCGTGGCCCAGACCGTCACCCCGGTCACCCACGACCTCGGCGGCTTCAGGGTCCGCCGCGCGCTGCCGGGCCCGCAGCGGACGATGGTCGGGCCGTTCATCTTCGTCGACGAGTTCGGCCCGGCCAGGCTTGCGCCCGGGCAGGCGATGGACGTGCGCCCGCACCCGCACATCAACCTCGCCACCGTCACCTGGCTGTTCGAGGGCGCGATCGACCATCGCGACAGCCTCGGCACTTGCGCGACGATCCGTCCCGGCCAAGTCAACCCGATGACCGCGGGGCGACTACGCCGGCGACGAAGGCTTCCGCTTCGGCAACGCGCCGTTCGGCAACGCGGTCGACACCGCCTGGGCCAGCTTCACCACGATGGTCTCGCTGGTGCTGCTGGTGATCGGCGCGGCGCTGCCGTGGGTCGTGCTGGCGGCGCTGCTGCTGCTCGCGTGGCGCTCGCGGCCGGTACGCTGGCTGCGCCGGGCGTTGCGCGAGCGCAAGCCGCCGGCCTCGGAAGCCTAGCCGGCAGCCGCGAGCGCTTGCCCTCGCGCCCGCGCCGCGCCAAGACCGGCGCAGCGACGAGGGCGAGAACGATGACATTTGCCGGACAGACCGCGTGGATTACGGGCGCCTCCTCGGGGATCGGCGAAGCGCTGGCCAAGGCGCTCGCGGGCCAGGGCGCGCGGGTGGTCCTCTCGGGGCGCAACACCGGCGAGCTCGAGCGGGTCGCCGGCGCATGCGGCGAGGCGCTGGTCCTGCCGTTCGAGGCGACCGACTACGCCGCGCTGCCCGCGCTCGCCGAGCGGGCGTGGGGCTGGCGCGACGGGATCGACTTCCTCGTCAACAACGCCGGCATCTCGCAGCGCTCGCTCGCGGTCGACACCGAGTTCGGCGTCTACGAGCGGATCATCGGGGTCGACCTGCTCGCGCCGATCGCGCTGACCCAGGCGGTGCTGCCGCGGATGGCGGCGCGCGGCAGCGGGCGGCTCGCGTTCATCTCGAGCATCGCCGGCAAAGTCGGGGTGCCGCTGCGCTCGGCTTACTGCGCGGCCAAGTTCGGGCTGGCCGGGTATGCCGATTCGGTCCGCGCCGAGACCGGGCACCTGGGTATCCAGGTCCATGCGATCTACCCCGGCTCGATCCGCACCGACGTCTCGCGCAACGCGCTGACCGCCGACGGCACGCGCCGCGGGGCGAGCGATTCGGCGATCGACAACGGCATCGACCCCGACGAGGCGGCGTCCGACATGCTCGCCCGGATGCTCGCCGGCGAGCGCGAGATCATCGTCGCGCGCGGGTTCGAGACCGAGCTCGGCGAGGCGCGGCGCACGCCGGAGGCGCTGTTCGACCGGATCGCGGCGATGATGGCCGCGGGCTACGCCGAGCGGATGAAGTCCGAAGCGGAGAGCCATTGAGATGGAGCGGCGCCGCGTCACCCTCGCCGGCGGGATCGAGCTCGATACGGTCGACCTCGGCCCGCGTGACGGCCCGGCGCTGATCTTCCTCCACGGCTTCCCCGAATCGCACCGCACCTGGCGGCACCAGATCGCGCATTTCTCCGACGCTTTTCGCTGCATCGCGCCCGACCAGCGCGGTTATCGCGGCTCGTCGAAGCCGCAGGAGGTCTCAGCCTACACCCCGGACAAGCTGATCGGCGACGTGTTCCAGCTCGCCGATGCGCTCGGCGTCGGGCGCTTCACGATCGTCGGGCACGACTGGGGCGGGGCGATCGCCTGGGGGGTGGCGCTGGCGGGACAAGGCACGCGCGTGAGCCGCGCGGTGATCGCCAACGCGCCGCATCCGGCGGTGTTCCAGAAGCTGCTGTGGACCAGCCCCGCGCAGCGCGCTGCGAGCCAGTACATGCGCGCCTTCCGCGACGCCGACAACGACGAGCTGGTCCGCGAGCACGGGCTTGCGGGGATGCTGCTCAAGGCGTTCGGCGGCGAGCGGGCGATGACCATGGAAGAGGACGAGCGCAACGCGCTGCTCTCCGACTGGCAGGACCGCGACGCCGCTTTCGGGATGCTCAACTGGTACCGCGCGAGCCCGATGGAGGTGCCCGCGCCCGACGCGCCGTTGGCGATGCCCGAGGGCCAGGCGCTCAAGGTGCCCAGGCTGACCATTCCGACGCTGGTGATCTGGGCGATGGACGATCTCGCGCTGCCGCCGGTCAACCTCGATGGGCTGCACGAGCATGTCGCCGACCTGACGGTCGAAAAGGTGCCGGGCTGCGGCCACTTCGTGCCGTGGGAGGCGCCCGACAAGGTCACCGCGGCGATGGACGCCTTCCTTGCCCGCACCGCCGGCTGAAGCTTCGCGCCCCTGCGTCGGCGCGGCGCTCGCCGCGGCGGCGGAGGAACGCCGGATCTCGCTGCTCCGCAACCACGCCGGCGGCCCCGCCCCGGTCAGCCCGCTCGAGCTGTTCTTCGACCTGGTTTACGTCTTCGCGATCACCCAGCTGTCGCATTATCTGCTCGAGCATCTGACGCTGCTCGGCGCGCTCCAGACCGCGGTGCTGTTCGGGGCGGTGTGGTGGGCGTGGATGTACACCACCTGGGCGACCAACTGGATCGACCCCGAGCGCGCGCCCAACCGCTTCCTGCTCGGCGCGGTGATGCTGGTCAGCCTGGTGATGTCGACCGCGATCGGCGAGGCTTTCGGCGACGGCGGGCTGCGGTTCGCCGCGGCTTACGTCGCGATCCAGGTCGGCCGCTGCCTTTACGTGTCGTGGGCGATGGAGCGCGGCGAGCGCGGCGCGGGTCGCAACATGCTGCGCGCGGCGATCTGGTTCATCGCCTCGGCCCCGCTGTGGCTGGCCGGCGGGCTGGCGCAAGACGACAGCGCGCGGCTCGGGCTGTGGCTAGCGGCCCTGGCGATCGACTACTCCGGCCCGCTGGCGCTGTTCCGGGTGCCCGGGCTCGGCCGCTCGAGCGTCCGCGAATGGGTGATCTCGGGCAGCCACATGGCCGAGCGCTGCGGCCTGTTCATCATCATCGCGCTCGGCGAGGGGCTGCTGATCTCGGGCGCCGAGTACGTCGCGGCGACCGGACAGCCCGGGCTCAACCTTGCGCTGGTCAACGTCCTGGTCGGCTCGTTCGCGATGTGGTGGCTCTATTTCGACGTCGGGGCGCGGCGCGCCGCCTGGTACATCGAGCACCACCGCCTGCCCGGGCTGATCGGGCGGCAGGCGTTCACTTACTGGCACATCCCGATCGTCGCCGGGATCGTCGTGCTCGCGGTCGCCGACGAGAAGGTCCTCGCCCACCCGCTCGAGCCGGCGCACGGAGATTTCGTCACGGTCATCGGCATCGGCATGGTGCTGTTCCTCGGCGGGATGATGGGCTTCAAGCGAATCTCGAGCCGGCGCGGGAAGCTGCCGTTCTCGCACGGGGTCGGGCTGGCGCTGGTCGCGCCGCTTGCGCTGTGGGGCCTGCTCGGCCATCCCTCCGCGCTGGCGCTGTTCACCGCCTCGACCGCGATCTTCGTGATCGTCGCGATATGGGAATGGGTCAGCTTCCACGGCGGCTGGCTCGAACGAATCGAGGCGCTCGGCCTGCCGTTCGCCGCGACCTTGCGCGCGCGGGCGGAGCGCCGCCGGATGCGCGGCGTCAGCCCCGAGGAGCAAGCGCGCGGATGAGGCCTTCCTGTGCGACGCTGGCCACCAGGCGCCCGTCGCGCGCGAAGATCCGGCCGCGGTTCATCCCCCGGGCATTGCCCGCCCACGGGCTGTCGGTCGCGTAAAGCAGCCAGTCGTCGGCGCGGAAATCCTCGTAAAACCAGACCGCGTGATCGAGGCTGACCGACATCGCGTTGCCCTTGGTCCACGACAGCCCGTGCGGCAGCGCGCAAGTGCCGAGCAGCGTCATGTCGCTGGCATAGGCGAGCACCGCGCGATGGATCTTGGGGTCGTCGGGCAGCGGCGCGACCGCGCGGAACCAGGTGTGCGAGCGCGGCTCGCCCGGCTCGCCGCCCATCCAGTGGCGCTTCTCGACCGGGCGCAGCTCGATCGGGCGCGCGGTGAGCATCTGGGCGCGGCGCACCGGGTCGGCGATCTCGCTTGCGTGCTGCGCGCGCAGCTCGCGTTCGCTCGGCAGCTCCTCCGGCGGTGGGACGTCGGGGATCGCATCCTGATGGTGCACCCCTTGCTCGCGCTTGTGGAACGAGGCGACGAGGTTGAGGATCGGCCGGCCCTGCTGGCTCGCCACCACCCGGCGGTTGGAGAAGTTGCCGCCGTCGAGGTCGCGCGCGATGGCGAACTCGATCTCGTGGTCCTCGCTGCCGCCGCGCAGGAAATAGGCGTGGAGCGAATGCGCCTCGCGATCCGCGGCGATCGTCCGCTCGGCGGCGGCCAGCGCCTGGGCGATGACCTGCCCGCCGAACACCCGCCCGACCCCGCCGCGCCGGCGGCGGCCGGCGAAGCGATCCTCGCCGAGCTCCTTGACCTCGAGCAGCTTGAGCAGCCAGCGGACGAGCTCCTGCGGGGTCGGTTCGGTCGCCATCGGCGCGGCCTTGGCGGGCCGGGTGCGGGCCGTCAATCGCTGCGCTCACAAGGCTCCATATCCTTCCCCCATCAAGGGAGAAGGAATTGGAACGTCACCCCGCGCCGCCCGCCGCCAGCGCCGCGAGCAGCAGCAGGGCGACGATGTTGGTGATCTTGATCATCGGGTTGACCGCGGGGCCGGCGGTGTCCTTGTAGGGATCGCCGACCGTGTCGCCGGTCACCGCGGCCTTGTGCGCCTCGCTGCCCTTGCCGCCGTGGTGGCCGTCCTCGATGTACTTCTTGGCGTTGTCCCACGCCCCGCCGCCCGCGGTCATCGAAATCGCGACGAACAGCCCGCCGACGATCACCCCCAGCAGCAACGCGCCCAAGGCGGCGAAGCCGTTGTCCTGCCCCGCGATCGCGGTGATCGCGAAGTAGACCACGATCGGCGCCAGCACCGGCAGCAGCGACGGCACGATCATCTCCTTGATCGCCGCCTTGGTGACGAGGTCGACGGTCCGGGCGTAGTCGGGCTTGGTCTCGTACGTCATGATGCCCGGGTTGTTCTTGAACTGCTCGCGGACGTCGATCACCACGTCGCCCGCGGCGCGGCCGACCGCGGTCATCCCCATCGAGCCGAACAAGTACGGGAGCAGCGCGCCGAGCAGCAGCCCGACGATCACGTACGGGTTCTCGAGGCTGAAGCTGACCTCGCCGTTCGCCGCGCTGCCGTCGGACAGCGCGGGGAAGAACTCGCGCAAGTCGGTGGTGAAGGCGGCGAACAGGACCAGCGCGCCGAGCCCGGCCGAGCCGATCGCGTAGCCCTTGGTCACCGCCTTGGTGGTGTTGCCGACCGCGTCGAGCAGGTCGGTCTTCTCGCGGACGCTGTCGTCGAGGCCCGCCATCTCGGCGATCCCGCCGGCGTTGTCGGTGACCGGCCCGTAGGCGTCGAGCGCGACGACCATCCCGGCCAGCGCGAGCATCGCCGTGGCGGCGTAGGCGATGCCCATCAGGCCCGCCAGCTGGTGGGCGATGATGATCCCGGCGACGATCACCAGCGTCGGCAGCGCGGTCGCCTCCATGCTGATCGCCAGCCCCTGGATCACGTTGGTGCCGTGGCCGGTCTCCGACGACTTGGCGATCGAGCGGACCGGGCGGAAGTTGGTGCCGGTGTAGTACTCGGTGATCCAGATGATCAGACCGGTGATGACCAGCCCGAGCAGCGAGCAGTAGAACAGATCGCGGCCGTTGATCCCGGTCCCCGGGATGTCGGCTTCCATGCCGCCCAGCGCGTAGGCGATCGCGAACCAGATCGCCGGCACGGCGAGCACCGCGGAGACCAGGAAGCCCTTGTACATCGCGCCCATGACGTTGTTCGACTTGCCCAGGCGGACGAAGTAGGTGCCGATGATCGAGGTGACGATGCAGACGCCGCCGATCAGCAGCGGCAGCGCCATCAGGTTGGTGAGCAGCTCGCCCGTGCCCGCGAGCAGCAGCGCGGTCAGCACC
>JAIVIY010000125.1 GCA_020200285.1 Novosphingobium sp.
CAAGGTGATCGTCATCCTGCTGCTGCCGTTCGCGCTGGGGCAAGCGCTACAGGGGTGGCTCGGAGGATGGGTCGCCGGACATCGCGCGCTGGTCACCTGGATCGACCGGCTGTCGATCGCGGTCGCGGTCTACGTCGCGTTTTCCGCGGCGGTCCGGCAAGGGATTTGGAGCCGGATCGACGCGCCGGGCTGGCTCGGGCTGGTCGCGGGCTGCGCGGTGCTGCTGGCGGTCGGTTACGGTGGCGCCTGGCTTCTCTCCGGCGCGCTCCAGCTCGCGCGCGGCGACCGCATAGCGATGGCTTACGCCGGCGCGCAGAAGAGCGTGGCGATGGGCGCGCCGCTGGCGACGGTGCTGTTCGCGCCCGCGGCCGCCGGCTTGCTGCTGCTGCCGACGCTGGCCTATCACCTCGCCACGCTGATGGTCGCCGCGCCGATCGCGGCACGCTTGCGCCGGAGCGCGCCTATTTAGGCTGGTAGGTTTGCTCGTGGCCCGGAAAAGTCCGTGCGCGGACTTCGCCGGCGTAGCGTTCGGCGGCCTTGGCGATCGCCTCGGCGATTTCCTCGTAGCGCTTCACGAACCGCGGCACCCGCTCGAACATCCCGAGCATGTCCTCGGTGACCAGCACTTGCCCGTCGCACCGCGCCGAAGCGCCGATCCCGATCACCGGGCAGGGGACCGCGGCGGTCACTTCGACCGCGATCGGCTCGACCACGCCTTCGACCACGATCGCGAACGCGCCCGCCTCGGCCAGCGCGCGGGCGTCGCTGACGATCTTCTCCGCCTCGGCTTCGCTGCGCCCGCGCGCGTTGTAGCCGCCGAGCACGTTGACCGCCTGCGGGGTCAGCCCGACGTGGCCCATCACCGGGATGCCGCGCCGCACCAGAAACGCCACCGTCTCGGCCATCGCCTCGCCGCCCTCGAGCTTGACCGCCGCGCAGCCGGTGTCCTTGAGGATGCGCGAGGCGCTGACGAAAGCCGCTTCGGGCGAGGTCTCGTAGGCGCCGAACGGCATGTCGACCACGACCACCGCGTGATAGCTGCCGCGCACCACCGCCGCGCCGTGGGCGATCATCATCGCGAGCGTCACCGGCACGCTCGAATCGAGGCCGTAGATCACCTGGCCGAGCGAATCCCCGACCAGCAGCAGGTCGCAATGCGCGTCGAGCAGCTGCGCCTGGCGGGCGGTATAGGCGGTGAGTGGACATCTTCGCTCCGATCCCCCTCCCGCTTGCGGGAGGGGCTAGGGGTGGGCAAGTCGACGCTGCATATGGCCCACCCCCGGCCCCTCCCGCAAGCGGGAGGGGAATCACGGGGAAAACGGGCTTGCGCTTGAACGGCTTGCCGCTAGCTTCGCGGCCATTCCGACATCCGCACGGCGGCCGCAAGAAGCCGTCCTGCCATAGGGGATTTGCATGCTTGGTCGCGTAAAGCCGCTCGACGCCATCCTGGCGACCGCCCAGAAGAAATCGCTTCACCGCTCGTTGGGCTGGTTTCAGCTGACCTTGCTCGGCATCGGCTGCGTAATCGGCACGGGCATCTTCGTGCTCACCGCCGTCGGCGCGCAGAAGGCCGGGCCTGGCCTGATGCTGGCCTTCGCCATCGCCGGCGCGGTCTGCATCGTCGCCGCGCTGTGCTACGCCGAGATCGCCTCGATGATCCCCGTCGCCGGCAGCGCCTATACTTACAGTTACGCGACGATCGGCGAGTTCTTCGCCTGGACGGTCGGCTGGGCGCTGATCATGGAATACGCAATCGCCGCCTCGGCGGTTTCGGTCGGCTGGTCGGGATACTTCAGCGGCACGATACTCAACGAGTTCCTCGGAATACAACTGCCAGCGTGGCTGAGCGCCGGACCGCTCGCGTTGGGCGGCGCCGAGGGCGGGCTGATCAACCTGCCGGCGCTCTTGATCGCCCTACTCGTGACCGGCCTGCTGGTCATCGGCACCAGCGAAAGCGCCAAGTTCAACGCCGTGCTGGTGGCGATCAAGGTGACGGCGCTGACCGCCTTCATCATTCTGACGTTCTCCAGCGCCGAATGGGACGCCGACAAGTTCAATCCGTTCCTGCCCGCCGGCGTGTTCGGCGGCTTCGGCACCGGCCTCGGCGCGGTCGGCGCGGCGGCGACGATGTTCTTCGCCTACGTCGGCTTCGACGCGGTCTCGACCGCGGCCGAGGAAACCAAGAATCCGCAGCGCAACGTGCCGATCGGGCTGGTCGGCTCGCTGCTGTTTTGCACCGTGTTCTACATCCTCGTCGCGGCCGGCGCGATCGGCACGCTCGGCGGCCAGCCGATCATGGGCGCGGCGGGCGTTCCGCTCGAGGCGGGCTCGCCCGAGCTGGCGCGGCAATGCGCGATGCCCGAATATGCCGAGGCGCTGGTCTGCTCGAACGAGGCGCTCGCCCACGTGCTGCGGACGATCGGCTTCTCGGGAGTCGGCAACATGCTCGGCATCGCCGCGTTCCTGGCGCTGCCCTCGGTCATCCTGGTGCTGATCTTCGGCCAGACGCGGATCTTCTTCGTGATGAGCCGCGACGGACTGCTGCCCGAGGTGTTGAGCAAGGTGCATGCGAAATTCCGCACGCCGCACATCGTCACCATGATCACCGGCCTCGCCGTGGCGATCGCGGCGGCGTTCTTCCCGGTCGGGCAGCTGGCCGACATCTCCAACGCCGGCACGCTCTACGCCTATGTAGAAAGGGCCGCTCCCTCGTCGGGGCGGCCCTTTCGCGAGTCACGAGCGGCATGCCGTCAGAGGGCGGTCTCGACATGCTTGCCCGCGACCTCGTCGCGCACGCTGATGCCCAGCGCCATTTTGGCGGTCGCCAGCATCCCCAGCTCGCCCGACCAGATCGAGGCGTCGCCGAGGTCCATCCGCATGAACAGCAGGTTGGGATCGTCCTTGCCCCCGGGGAACCAGGCCTCGACGAAGCTCGACCATTGCCGGTCGAGCCGGGCGCGGTCGGTTTCCTCGCTGAGCGTTCCGGAAAATCGCGCGAACAAGTCGTGGCCCTTGCTCGCGTAAGTTGCGGTCGCCGGGCCGAGCGCCGCCCAGCGGCTGTCGCGCGCGGCGAAGAACCAGATCGCGTGGTCGGCGTCGGGATCGAGGCTGGCGGTCATCGGCGCGGCCGAATCGGGGTCGGCGTCGAGCTGGAGCATGACGAAGGCGGAACCGGCGAACTCGCGCCAGAATTTCTGCCTTAGCTCGTCGGCGCGGCCTTCTGCGTAGTGCATCGGGGAGTCCTTTCGGGCTTGGTGGTCGAACGGCAGCGGCGAGGGTTGGTTCCGGGTCAGGAACCCGTTGCGGTGGAGCGCGTATGAGAACATAATGGGAACACCGAATCGCCATGGCCACCTCGATCGCTCCGTCCAATGCGCCATTGCCGCGCAGTTCCGCCGCGTGTCTCGACGCCCGAATTGCGCGCTGGCGGCCGGGCCTGCCCGCCGTCGTGCGTCACAGCGAAATCTTCGCTTCCGGCGATGAGGCGAGCGGTGCCGGACTGGCGCTGGCGCTGGCGCTCGATCAGGCCGACACGGCCGAAGCGGAACCGCCCTGGCTGTGGGTTCAGGACAAGGCGGCGCGGCGGCTCGGGGGACGGCCGTGTCGCGCCGGGCTGCCTGTACCGTTGCGCCACCGCCTGATCCACGTCGCCGCCGACAGCCCCGAGGACGCGTTGTTCGCGCTCGAGGAGGGCCTGCGCTGCCGCGAGCTCGGGTTCGTGATCGGCGAGATCGCCGGCAACCCCAGGGCGCTCAATCTCACCGCCTCGCGCCGGCTGAGCGCGGTGGAACGCGCACGCTCCCGGGACCGCTGCCTGGAGCGCCGAGCTGTTC
This sequence comes from Novosphingobium sp., assembly GCA_020200285.1. Lineage (GTDB taxonomy): Bacteria > Pseudomonadota > Alphaproteobacteria > Sphingomonadales > Sphingomonadaceae > Novosphingobium. Next base: position 3,834 of record JAIVIY010000125.1, read on the forward strand.
CGTTCCCACACCTATCAACCCGGAAGGTGGAGGTTGGAAGAGAGTGGGACTGGGCTCACCGCGTGTGCTTCGACAAGCTCAGCACGAGCGGACCTTGAACCAGAAACCCAAGCCCGCTCAGCCTGAGCTTGTCGAAGGCCACGCGCATCCCATGCCCCAATCAGCTCCCCGCCGCATCCTGGCGATTTGGTGCGTGCGGCTGGCGCTTGATCGCTGGCGCCTGAACGAACCGGCGCTTGAGGGCTGCGGGGAAGGGCAGGGCGCCGACGCCGTTCCGCTCGTCCTCGTCGCCGAGACCGCCCACGGGCCGCGGATCGAGGCAGCCAACCGCGCCGCTCAAGAGGCGGGCGCGCACCCCGGCATGCGCCTCGCCGATGCCCGCGCCTTGTGCCCCGAAATCGCGGTGCGCGCCTCGGACCCGGCGGGCGACCTCGCCTTTCTCGAGCAGCTCGCGCTCTGGGCCCAGCGCTGGGGACCGTGGAGCGCGCTCGACCCGCCCGACGGGCTGGTGGTCGACGTCACCGGCGCAGCGCACTTGTTCGGCGGCGAGGGCGCGCTGCTCGCCGACGCCGCGCACGCCTTCGCCCGGCGCAAGCTGGCGGTGCGGTTGGCGATCGCCCCGACCGCGGGCGCGGCCTGGGCGCTCGCGCATTGTGGGCCGCCCCGCGCGATCCTCTCATCGGACGAGGACGGCGCAACCGGGCTGGGCGAGCTGCCCGTCGCCGCGCTGCGGCTCGACGACGACGTTCTGCTGCTGCTCAGGCGGCTCGGGCTCAAGCGGATCGGGGATCTTGCGGGCATCGCCCGCTCGGCGCTGGCGCGGCGCTTCCGCAACCGCCGTTCGGCCGCGGCCAACCCGTTGATCCGGCTCGACCAGCTGCTCGGCAAGGCGCCCGAGCCGCTGCTCCCGGTGATCGCCGCCGAGATGCCGCTGGTCCAGCGCCGGCTGATCGAGCCGATCCGCCACCGCGAGCTGCTCGATCGGGCCGTCGCGGACCTTGCCGACGATATCGCCCAAGTCCTCGAGGCGCGCAGCGAGGGGGCGCGACGGCTCGAGCTGGGGATGTGGCGGGTCGATGGCGAAGTGCTCGTCCGCCGGCTCGAGATGGCCGCGGCAAGCCGCGATCCGGCGCACATCACGCGCCTGTTCGCCGCCAAGCTCGACGATCTCGACGCCGGTTTCGGGATCGAGCTGGTGCGCCTGCGCAGCCCGTGGACGCAGCCGCTTGATCCGGGCCAGCGCGATTTCCAATCGGCGGCGGAAGACCGTGGCACCACTCTCGCCGCGTGCATCGACCGGATCGCGGTGCGCCTGGGCGAGCACGCGGTTCGCCGCCCCGTGGCTTACCCCAGCCACATCCCCGAGCGCGCCCAGCGCTGGCAGCCGCCGCTCGCGCCGCCGCCGGCTTCGCAAGGCGAGCTGGCCTTCCACCACCGCCCGTTGAAGCTGCTCGACCGGCCCGAGCCAATCGCGGTGATCTATGAGACCCCCGACGGCCTGCCCCGCCGCTTCCGCTGGCGCGGCGGCCTGCACGAGGTCGCGCGCGCCGAAGGGCCCGAGCGAATCGCGCCCGAATGGTGGCGCGAGCGCGGCAGCACGCGGCTGCGCGATTATTACCGGATGGAGGACGACGCCGGGCGGCGCTACTGGGTTTATCGCGCGGGGATCGCGGGCGATGGGCGCGGGGGACCGCCCGAATGGTTTCTGCAAGGCCTGTCGGCGTGACGCTCACACCATCGGCGTCACCAGGCTCTGCCGGGTGGTCTCGTCGATGATCTCCTGCCGCGCCTCGGGCGAGGCCTGATCGAGACCGGCGAACGCGCTGCGGCTGCCACCGAGGAAATCCAGCAGGTCGCTCTTGAGCCGCTCGGTCTGGGTCGCGAAGAGCCCGTGCGCCTCGCCGCCGTACTCGATCAGTTGCGCGTGAGGCACCGCCTTGGCCACCGCGCGCGCGGTGGCGTCGATCGGCACGGTCTTGTCCGCGGTGCCGTGGATGACCAGTGTCGGGACCTTGAAGTGGGCGAGATCGGGGCGGAAGTCGGTGCTGGCGAAAGCCTTGGCCGCGGCCAGCGTCGGACGCAGCCCGGCCTGCATCGCGGTGACCCACGACAGATGCAGCAGCTCGTCGCTGACCGGCTGGCTGCCCCAGCCGACGCCGTAGAAGTCCTTGAAGAAGCCGGTGAAGAACTTCGCCCGGTCGGCGAGCATCCCTTCGGTCATCTGGTCGAAGGTCGCTTGCGGCACGCCGTCGGGATTGTCGTCGATCCGGAGCATGTACGGGACGACGGAGGCGATGAGCGCGACCTGGCTGACCCCTTTGCCGGCGTGGCGCGACAGATAGCGGGCAACCTCGCCGCCGCCCATCGAGAACCCGACCAGCGCGATGTCGTCGCGCGCGCCGTAGTGCTCGATCACCGCGGCGAGATCGTCGGCGAAAGTGTCGTAGTCATAGCCGCCCGACGGCTGCATCGAGCGGCCGAAGCCGCGCCGGTCGTAGGCGATCGCCTTGTAGCCGGCGTCGGCCAGGGCATGGGTGATCGGGTCCCAGCTGTCGGCCGACAGCGGCCAGCCGTGGATCAGCACCACCGGCCGCCCTTCGCCCCAGCATTTGGAATAGAGATGGGTGCCGTCGCGCGCTTCGATCGTGTGCATGGGAGCCTCCGTCACCGCCCGCCGTGGTGCTACAACCATCGAGCGGCGCGCGCGTTTCCGCAGGACGGCGGGCAAACCCGTCGTCCTGCCCCGTTGATCGCAAAAGGACTCGCCTGTTTCCTGTCTGGAACATATAAGGAACATATATGCGCTCAGCATCGCTCGCCGAAGACTCGAAATCCTCGCGCACCTGTTATGCGTCGATCCTCAATCCCGCGCGTTTGAAGGTCGGGGCGATGCTCAAGGAGATGCCCCGCAAGTACTGGAAGAACCTGCCCGAGGCGGCGCTGATCCCTCAGCTCGGCGAGCTGCCGGGCGCCTGAGGTGCGATGCCCGATCCTTCGCTCACCCCCGGCAAGCGCCGGCTCGAGATCGACCCCGGGACGATAGCGACGCCAGCGCGCACGCGGTTCGTCGAGCTCGGCGTCACCAGCTGCTTCTCGTTCCTGCGCGGCGCGTCGCAGCCGATCGACCTCGTCCAGACCGCCTGGGCGCTCGGCTACGATGCGATCGGCGTCGCCGACGCCAACTCGATGGCCGGGGTGGTGCGGGTCCACACCACCGCCAACGAGCTCAAGCTCAAGCCGGTGATCGGCTGCCGGATCGAGACCGTCGAGGGGCTGGCGTTCCTCGCTTATCCCCGCGATCGCGCGGCTTACGGACGGCTGTGCCGGCTGATCTCGGCGGGGCGGATGCGGACACTTACCGGCAAATGGCAGGACAAGGGGGTGTGCGAGATCGACCTGGCGCTGCTCGCCGCGCACGCCGAGGACGTCCAGCTGATCCTGTTGCCGCCGCGGGATCTGGGTGCGGAGTTCACGATTGCGGTCGAGAGCAACGTCGTTCCCTTTGATTCACGCGGAGGCGCGGAGGCGCGGAGAGAAGAAAAAGAATTTGGCTCTCGCAAAGGCGCAAAGGCGCAAAGAGGACGGCCCGCGCCGCAGGCGACTTTCTTCAATTCGGCCGCTGAGTCTGACGCGATCTCATTTGGGAAAGCGGCTTCGCCGCAGGCAGGAGCCCTTTGCGCCTTTGCGCCTTCGCGAGAGAAATCTTCTCTTCTCCGCGCCTCCGCGCCTCCGCGCGAATCCATTCCTTTTACTGCCCCGTTCCCGGACCTTCTTCCCCGTCTCGTCGCGCAACTTCGCACCTTGCGCCACATCGCCGCGTCTCATCTCTACACCGGCGGCGACATCGCGCGGATCGAGCGGCTCGATGCGCTGGCCAAGGCGCACGGGCTCACGCTGCTGGCGACCAACGACGTCCATTACCATGCCCCCGAGCGGCGGCCGCTGCAGGACGTGATGACCGCGATCCGGCTCAAGACCACGGTCGCCGAGGCCGGGCTCGCGCTTCACGCCAACGCCGAGCGGCACCTCAAGAGCCCGGCCGAGATGGAGGCGCTGTTCGCGCGCTGGCCGCATGCGATCGCGGCGACCCGCGAGGTCGCCGACGGCTGCGGCTTCAGCCTGGCCGAACTCAGGTACGAGTACCCGCAGAAGGCCTGGCCCGGCGGCATGACGTCGCAGGAATACCTTGCTCAGCTGACTTGGCGGGGCGCGAAATGGCGTTATCCCGAGGGGTTGCATCACGATATCGAGAGAACCCTGGAGAAGGAGCTGACGCTGATCAGCAAGCTCGACATCGCGGCCTATTTCCTCACCATCAAGGAAATCGTCGATTTCGCGCGGGGCCAGGATCCGCCGATCCTGTGCCAGGGACGCGGCTCGGCAGCCAATTCGGCGGTCTGCTTCTGCCTGGGTATCACGGAGGTCGACCCGGCCGAGCACCAGTTGTTGTTCGACCGCTTCCTTTCCGAGGAACGAAGCGAGCCGCCCGACATCGACGTCGATTTCGAGCACGAGCGCCGCGAGGAGGTGATCCAGCACATCTACGAGCAATACGGCCGCGACCGGGCGGGCCTGTGCGCCACGGTGATCCACTACCGCCCGCGGATGGCGATCCGCGAAGTCGGCAAAGCGATGGGGTTGTCCGAAGACGTGACCTCGGTGCTCGCCCGCACCGTCTGGGGCGGGCACGGCCGCGAGATCGACCCCGAGCACGTCCGCAACGAAACCGGCCTCGACTTGTTCGATCCGCACTTGAGACGGGTTCTGAAGCTGACCGAGCAGATGATCGATATGCCCCGCCATCTCAGCCAGCACGTCGGCGGCTTCATCCTCACCGACCGGCTCCTGACCGAGACCGTGCCGATCGGCAACGGGGCGATGCCCGAACGCAGCTTCATCGAGTGGGACAAGGACGACATCGACGACCTCGGCATCTTCAAGGTCGACGTGCTCGCGCTGGGGATGCTGACTTGCCTCAGGAAAGGGCTCGATCTCATTGAAAAGCATCACGGTCGCCCGCTGACTTTGGCGACCGTGCCGCGGGAGGACCCGCTCGTCTACGACATGCTGTGTGCAGGCGATTCGATCGGGGTGTTCCAGGTCGAGAGCCGCGCGCAGATGAACATGCTGCCGCGGCTGCGGCCGCGCGAGTTCTACGATCTGGTGGTCGAAGTGGCGATCGTTCGTCCGGGGCCGATCCAGGGCGACATGGTCCATCCCTATCTCAAGCAACGCAAGGCGCAGCGCGAGGGCAAGACCCACTTTCGCCTGCCCGGCCCGTCGCCCGAGCACGGGCCGCCCGACGAATTGTCCTCGATTCTCGGGCGGACCTATGGCGTGCCGATCTTCCAGGAGCAGGCGATGAAGATCGCCCTGGACGCCGCCAAGTTCACCGCGGCCGAGGCCAACCGGCTGCGCAAGGCGATGGCCACTTTCCGCTCGCGCGGGATGGTTCACGAGCATCAGGAGAAGATGGTCGGCGGGATGATCGCGCGCGGCTACGATCCCGAATTCGCCGAGCGCTGCTTCAATCAGATCAAGGGTTTCGGAGAGTACGGCTTTCCCGAAAGCCACGCCGCCAGCTTCGCCCACCTGGTCTATGTCTCGAGCTGGATGAAGTGCCACTATCCCGCGGCATTCGCCGCCGCGCTGCTCAATTCGCAGCCGATGGGCTTCTACGCGCCCGCGCAGATCGTCCGCGACGCGCAAGAGCACGGGGTGATGGTGCTGCCCGTGGACGTGAATCACAGCGATTGGGACTGCACGCTGGAATTTGTGGGTTCACGCGGAGGCGCGGAGGCCCAGAGAAGAAAGGAATTTTTCGCGCAGAGACGCAAAGAGCGCAGAGATGTTGGTAGCGCCGCAGGCGTCTCAAATCCGAATGACCAGTCTCAATTGAATGGCGCGCGGCTTCGCCGCAAGAACGGCATCTCTGCGTCCTCTGCGGTCTCTGCGCGAAACCTTTCTCTTCTCCGCGCCTCCGCGCCTCCGCGTGAACCCGACGATCGGTGGCGGCTCGACAAGGGCTGCGCGTTGCGCCTGGGCTTGCGCCAGATCGACGGACTGCCCGAGGCGGTCGCCGCGCGGCTCGTCAACGCGCGCGAGGAGGGCGGGCCTTTCCGCGACGTGGCCAGCTTGCGCGACCGGGCCAGGCTGTCGCCCTCGCAGATCGAGCGGCTGGCCGCGGCCGACGCTTTCCCCTCGCTCGCGCTGCCGCGCCGCCAGGCGCTGTGGGACGCGCGCACGGTCGTCGGCGGGTCCGAGCTGCCGCTGTTCGCGCACGCCGCCGCGCGCGACGAAGGCGCCGAGGCGCGCCGCACCGCGTTGCCGGCGATGCCGCTCTCGGAGGAAGTCGTCGCCGATTACCAGACCCAGCGGCTGAGCCTGAAGGCCCACCCGCTGAGCTTCTTGCGCGACAGCCTGACCGGGCGCGGGTTCGTCCGCGCCTGCGACTTGCGCGCTCGCAAGCACCGCGCGCTGGTCGACATCGCCGGGGTGGTGCTGATCCGCCAGCGCCCGGGCAGCGCCAAGGGGGTGTGCTTCATCACGCTCGAGGACGAAACCGGGATCGCCAACCTGGTCGTCTGGCCCGATACGTTCGAGCGCTACCGCAAGGTGGTCATGGGTTCGCGGCTGATCGAGGTGCGCGGACGGGTGGAATACGACGAGGACGTGATCCACGTGATCGCCGCGCGGCTGACCGACGCGACGCCCTCGTTGCTGGCGCTGTCCGAGAATCTTCTCGCCGCGCCGCGTTCGCCCGCCGATCATGGCGGAGGCTTCGCTTCGGACGCTTCGGGGCGCGACGGCGGCTTCACCCACCGCCACCCGCGCGACGTTCGGGTGATTCCCCGAGTGCTTCCACCGTCGCGCGATTTCCACTGAACCGGCCCCGCGACACTTCACTTGGCGTTCACGCGGACGCTGGCTATAGC
>JAIVIY010000126.1:0-7197 GCA_020200285.1 Novosphingobium sp.
CTGCCGGCCAAGGGCTTGATCACCGACATCGAATGCGAGGCGCGCGACAAGGAGCAGCTCGAGGCCCTCGTCGAGAGCCTCCACGACAAGGGCTACGCGGTCCACCTGGTGGAGACGGACTAGCGGATTCGCTTATCGCTACGTTGTCATTCCCGCGAACGCGGGAACCCAGGGGCTCTGGGTCCCCGCTTTCGCGGGGATGACAAGTGTGGGATAGGGGTGAGATGGCCACCGTCCTCGATCGCCCCGCCCTCACCGCCGCCGCCGAGGCGCTGTCGGACAAGCTCACCGCGCTGCGCCGTTCGATCCATCTCGAGCCCGAGCTCGGGCTGCACACGCCCAAGACCCGCGACAAGGTCCGTGCCGCGCTCGCCCATCTGCCGCTCGAGTGGCGCGAGGGGCCGTCGACCACCGGGCTTGTGGCGACGCTCAATGCGGGCAAGCCGGGGCGCTCGGTGCTGCTGCGCGGCGATATGGACGCGCTGCCGATGCCCGAGGAAACCGGGCTCGAGTTCGCCAGCCAGGTCGCCGGCGCGATGCACGCCTGCGGCCACGATTCGCACGTCGCGATGCTCGCCGGCGCGGCCGAGCTGCTGTGCCAGCGCGCCGACTCGCTCGCCGGCGAGATCCGCTTCATGTTCCAGCCGGGCGAAGAGGGCTGGCACGGCGCGCGGTTCATGCTCGAGGATGGCTTGCTGGATCCCTTGCCCGATGCGGCGTTCGCGCTGCACGTGATGCCGACCGCCCACGGCGGGGTCGTCGCCGGCCGGGCGGGACCGCTGCTCGCCGCCGCCGACCGCATCTTCATCACGATCCACGGCAGAGGCGGCCACGCCTCGATGCCGCACCAGACGCTCGATCCGATCCCGGTCGCCTGCGAGATCGTCGGCGCGTTCCAGACGCTGGTCACGCGCAAGTTCGACGCCGCCGAGGGCGTGGTCCTGACCGTCGCCAAGATCGCCGCGGGCACCACCAACAACGTGATCGCCGACTCGTGCGAGCTCGACGGGACGATCCGCACTCTAAGCCCGAAGGCGCGGGCGCGGCTGAAGGAGGAAGTCACGCGGCTCGCCGAGGGCATCGCCGCGGCGCACGGGCTAAGCGCCGAGGTCCGGATCGAGGAAGGTTTCCCGGTGACGATCTGCGACGAGCGCGCGGTCGAGCTCGGCGAGGCGGTTACGGTCGAGCTGTTCGGGCCGCAGGCCTTTCATCGCTGGAAGGCGCCGATCATGGGCGCCGAGGACTTCGCCTACGTGCTCGAGAAAGTGCCCGGCGCGATGTTCTTCATCGGCGTCGCCCACGAAGGCGCCGACCTCGCTTCGTGCTGCGGGCTGCATTCGACCCGCATGGTGCTCGACGAAGGGGTGATGCCCAAGGGCGCGGCGTTGCTCGCCGGGCTGGCCGAACGGTTCCTGGCCGAGGGGTTCGCCTGAACAAGGATCTGCGCATGCCGATTTCGCTCTACGACGCGATCGTTCCCTCGCAGCGACAGATCATCGCTGCCCTCACCGCACTGCTCGACCGGGCGGCGGCGTACTGCATCGAGCGCGACACTACGGAAACAGCGCTGATCGAGGCGCGGCTGGCGCTCGACATGCTGCCATTCGGATATCAGGTGAAGGCGGTGGCCGAGCATTCGCGAGGGAGCATCGAAGGGGTCCGGGCGGGCGTTTATTCGCCCAGCCTCGATCCCTGGCCCGACAGCCTGGCCGGACTATCCGCCAAGCTTGCCGACGCCGACGCGGTCCTCGCCGCGCTCGACCCGGGCGAGCTTGAGGGTTTCGTCGGACGCGACATGCGCTTCGAGTTCGGCGAGCGGAGGATGGACTTTGCCGCCGAGCACTTTCTGCTCAGCTTCGCCCAGCCGAACTTCTACTTCCACGCCGCCACCGCCTACGACATCCTGCGCGCGCAAGGCCTGGCGATCGGCAAGCGCGACTTCATGGGAATGCCCCGTCTCCGGCAATAGCTTTGGGTTCGAGCCCGGGAACGGGTTAATATCCCCGGAATCGTCGGAGCTACGGGATTCCCTTGGCGAGTCTCGGCGGGCTACTGACCGTCGACACAGAGCAGCGCAAACTGCGAAAAATCATCGAGAAACCGCTTTCGTGGTTAAGGGACTTTCACCATTTCGCCGCTTGGGCCATAGTCGGCGTCGGAGCTCGCCCCCGGCTCTGCTCACGCAGAAGGATCGAACGCGCTAGTGACGGCTCCGGTCCGCTTTCCCCGGTTCTTCGTGACCACCCCCGCGCCGTGCCCCTACCTGCCGGGCAAGAACGAGCGCAAGGTGTTCACCGAGCTCAAGGGGCCGCACGCCGATGCGCTCAACGACGCGCTCGGGCGGATCGGCTTTCGCCGCTCGCAGACCGTCGCTTACCGGCCGTCGTGCCTCGATTGCCAGGCCTGCGTCTCGGTCCGCGTGGTGGCCGAGGAGTTCGTGCCCTCGGCGACCCAGCGCAAGGTCATCGCCCGCAACGCCGATCTCGAGGTCTCGGCCTGCAAGCCGTGGTCGACGCCCGAGCAGTTCGAGCTGCTCCAGCGCTATCTCTGCGCCCGCCACCCCGGCGGGGGCATGGCGACGATGGACGAGATCGACTTTGCGGATATGGTGGAACACACTCCGGTAAAGAGCTATGTCATTGAATACCGGGAGCCGGGTGACGGGGTCGGGCCCGGCAAGCTGGTGGGGGCGTGCCTCACCGATCAGCAGGCCGACGGGCTCAGCATGATCTACAGCTTCTACGACCCCGAGCATGAGACGCGCACCGGGCTTGGCAACTTCATCATTCTCGACCACATCCTGCGCGCCGCCCGCGCCGGGCTGCCCTACGTCTATCTCGGCTACTGGGTCGAAGGCTCGGCGCGGATGCAGTACAAGGTCCGCTACCGGCCGCTCGAACGCCTCGGGCGCGAAGGATGGGAGCGCTTCGATCCCCGCGACCAGGCCCGCGCGATTCTCCGCGCCGCAATCGCCCCCTCGCGCGCCGGAATCCCCGTGCTCGACGGCGGCGGCAAGGACGGCGTCCCCGGCGGGCAGCACCAGTATCGGCTGGGCGACTAGCACGCCCGCGATTGCGGTGGCCCGGCTGCTCGCCGGCGCCGCGCTCCTGCTGACTTCACCGGCGGCCTGGGCTCAATCGACCGCCGCCGACCCGGCGCTCGAGGAGTTGATCCCCGACAGCGCGGTGCGCGATCCCGAGGCCTGGGTGCAGCAGGCGCCCGCCGCCGGCGCGCCGGAAGTCGCCGCGCCCGAGCTCGATGCCGCCTCCCCGCTCGCGCCGCTGCCCGAGATGCAGCTCGCGTGGCCCGACGACACCGTGCTGCCGCCGGTCGAGCCGCTTACGCCCGACCCCGATATCCAGTTGGCCGAGGAGGCGGCGGAGGAGGAGCTCGAGGCGCTCGGCGTGGCGCCGGCCGGCGAAGTGCCGCGGCTGGTCGACGCCCGGATCGACGCGCTGGGCAGCGGGGTCGAGCTGGCCTTCCCCGCCGGAACCGAGGTCGCCGCGCAGCAAGAACTCAGCGACCGCTTCGCCGCGCTGTCGAGCTTGCGGCGACTGCGCGACGACGACGACAACATCGCCCAGCTCGCCCGCCGGGCGCGCACCGACCGCGACCTGCTGCTCAGGGTGATGCGCAACTACGGCTACTACGATGCCGAGGTCTATCAGACGCTCGGCGGGCTGAGGGAGGGCGAGAGCGTAGCCGGCGCGGCCACCCCGGGCCAGGCCACGGTCCGCTTCGACGTCCTCCCGGGGCCGCAATACGTGTTCGGTCAGGTCGCGCTCGGCGAGCTCGCCGCTACCGGCGACGACTTCGCCGCGTTGCGCGCGGCGTTCGGGATCGGGCCCGGCGATCCGGTGCTCGGCGACGCGATCGTCACCGAGCGGATCGAGCTCGACCTCGCGCTCGGCGAAACCGGCTACGCCTTCGCCAAAGTCGGCGAGCCCGACTTGCTGATCGATCACGCCCGCCGCGAAGGCGACCTGACTATTCCCGTAACGCCCGGCGGCAAGTACGCATTCGGCGCGGTCACCAGCGCGCTGCCCAAGTTCCTCAGCTCACGCCACCTCGCGGCGATCGCCCGGTTCGACCCCGGCGACATCTACAAGCGCTCCGAGGTCGACGACTTGCGCCGCGCGATCCTCGCCACCGGGTTGGTCTCGTCGGTGACGGTGACCCCGCGCGAGGTCGAGGCGCCCGCGCCCGGCGACCTGGGCACCGTCGCGATCGACGTGGCGCTGACCAAGGCCCCGTTGCGGACGATCGCCGGGCTGGTCGGCTATTCGAGCGACGAGGGCTTCCGCGCCGAGGCGAGCTGGGAGCACCGCAACCTGTTCCCGCCCGAGGGCGCGCTGCGCGTGCGCGGGGTGGCCGGCACGCAGGAGCAGCTCGCCGGGGTCACCTTCCGCCGCAACAACGTCTGGGGCCGCGATCGCATCCTCAGCCTCGACTTGTTCGCTCAGACCCAGGACCGCGACGCGTTCGAGGCGCGCACTGTGTCGTTCCTCGCCAACTTCGAGCGCCAGTCGACGATCATCTACCAGAAGCGGTGGACGTACGGGATCGGCCTCCAGGCGATCGCCACCGGCGAGCGCGAGGGCAGCGTCGACGGGGTCGAGGCGCCGCGCCAGACCTTCTTCATCGGCGCGGTGCCCGGCCACGTGCTCTACGACGCCAGCGACGACCTGCTCGACCCGACCCGCGGTTTCCGCGCCGGCCTGCGCCTTTCGCCCGAGTTCTCCAAGATCAATCGCGGCGGCAGCGCGACCTATATCAAGGCGCAGTTCGACGGCAGCTACTACCAGCCGGTCAGCGAGCGGATCGTGCTCGCCGCCCGCGCCCGGCTGGGGACGATCGCCGGGACCGAGATCGCCCAGATCGCGCCCTCGCGGCGGTTCTACGCGGGCGGCGGCGGCTCGGTCCGCGGCTACGGCTTCCAGCAGATCGGCCCGCGCGACACGGCTGGCGATCCCAGCGGCGGGCGCTCGTTGAGCGAGCTGGCGGTCGAGGCGCGGGTGCGGACCGGGCTGTTCGACGGCGCGCTGGCGGTAGTGCCGTTCGTCGACGCCGGCGCGGTCGATGAGACCAGCACCCCGAGCCTTTCCGATCTCCGCTTCGGCGCGGGCGTGGGCTTGCGCTACTACACCAACTTCGGACCGCTCAGGGTCGACTTCGCCACCCCGCTCAACCCGCGTCCCGGCGACAGCCGGATCGGGGTTTACGTGGCGCTCGGCCAGGCTTTCTGATGACCGCCGAGAATCCGATCACGGAAGAAGACCCGCTCACCGGCGAGCAGGCGCCACCGCCCGGACCGGCGCGGCGCAACTGGCGGCGCTACGTGATCACCCGCGGCGCGGCGCTGCTCGCCGCCGCGGTGGTCGGGCTGTTCGCGCTGGTGCTGGCGCTCGACAGCCAGATCGGCCACCGCTTCGTGATCGACCGCATCGCCGAGCTGAGCCCGCGCTCGGGGCTCAAGATCGAGGTCGGGCGGATCGAGGGCTCGCTCTACGACGAGGCGATCCTGCACGACATCGTGCTGCGCGATCCCGACGGCGTGTTCATGACCGTGCCCGAAGCCGAGCTCGCCTGGCGGCCGCTGTCGTGGCTGCGCAGCGGGCTCGACATCCGCAAGCTGGTGCTCCACCGCGGCTACCTCGCCCGACTGCCGCGGCTTCGCCCGGGCGATCCCGACGCGCCGCTGCTGCCCGAGTTCGACATCCGGGTCGACCGCTTCGAGCTCGACCGGCTGACCGTCGGCGAAAAGGTGTTCGGCCAGCGGCGGCGGATCGATCTCCTGGCCCAAGCCGAGATCCGCCAAGGCCGCTTGCTGCTCAACGTCGATTCGCGGCTCGGGGGAGCGGACCGGCTGCTCGCCCGGGTCGACGCCGAGCCCGACCGCGACAAGTTCGACCTGTTCGCCGATTACGCCGCGCCGCGCGGCGGGCTGCTGGCCGGGCTGGCCGGCGCGGACAGCGCGATCCGCGCGCGGATGTTCGGCAAGGGCAAGTGGAGCGACTGGAAGGGCGCGCTGTCGATCCGCCAGGACGGCCAACGCTTCGCCGCCTTCGAGCTCGGCAACCGCGCCGGGCGCTACACTGCGCTCGGCCAGGTCTATCCCGATGGGCTGCTCACCGGCGCTGCAAAAGCCGCGGTCGGGCGCGCGCTGTCGTTGCGCCTGGAGGGGACCTACCGGGACAGCGTGCTCAGCGGCAAGCTGTGGTCGGCGGCCGCCGCGTTCAAGGCCAACGCCGGCGGCAGGATCGACTTCGCGCGCGACCGCGTCGACGGCGTGGTGACCAAGATCGCGGTCGGCCGGCCCGAGCTCGTGCTGGCCGCGCCCGAGCTCGAGGGGGTGCGGCTCTCGGGCACGCTCGACGGCCCGTTCCGCGACTTGAGCTTCGCCCACGAGCTGCGGATCGACCGGCTCGAATCGGGGACGGTCGTCGCCCAGGGACTGCGCACCGCGGGGATCGCGACCTGGGACGGCTCGCGCTTCGTCCTGCCGCTCAACCTCACCGCGCAGCGCGTGGTCACCGGCAACAAGCAGCTCGACCCGCGCTTCGCGGGGGGCAGCGTCCGCGGCGATCTGGTGCTCGCGGGCACACGGCTGACCTCGGACAACCTCGCGATCGATTTGCGCGGGCTGATGGCGCGGCTGGCGCTGCGCGGGGATATCGCGACCGGCGGCTATGCGCTCGCCGGCCCGGTCACCGCGCGCGGCTTCGCGCTGCCCAACCTCGGGCTGGTCGACGCCGAGGCCAAGATCCTCGCCAGCATCGGCGCGGGCAGCCCGTGGAAAGTCGCGATCAACGCCAGCGGGCGGATGCGGCGGATCGACAACGCCACGCTGGCCAGCATCTCGGGCGGTAACATCCGCTTCTCGGGCGGGGTCAACCTCGCCCAAAACGCGCCGATCCTGTTCCGCGACGCGCGGATCAACGCCAGCAAGCTGTCGCTTCGGATCAACGGCCGGCGCTTGCCCGGCGGGCGGACGACGTTCGCGGGCGGCGGGCGGCACGTCGATTACGGGCCGTTCACGGTCGAGGCGGCGGTCGGCAGCGAAGGCCCGCGCGCGGTGCTGGTTTTCGCCAGCCCGCTTCCCGCGGCCGGGCTCAGGGACGTGCGCGTCGCGCTGGCGCCGATCGCCAACGGTTTCCGCCTCGACACGACGGGCGGCTCGACGCTCGGCCCGTTCGA
>JAIVIY010000126.1:7391-9962 GCA_020200285.1 Novosphingobium sp.
GGCCGGCTCGCGGCCAACGCCAAGCTCGAGAACGGGAGCGGAACCGTGGTCGCCTCGGTCGCCGGCTCGCGCGGCAGCCGCTTCGCGCTGAGCGGCACCGGCCAGGTCTCGCCCAACCGGGTGGCGGTGCTGGCCAACGGCGAGTTCGCCGGCCGGCGGATCACGATGCCGCGCCGCGCGGTGCTGACCCGGGAAGGGGACGGCTGGCGGCTCGCCCCGACCCAGCTCGGCTTCGGCAAGGGCATCGTCATCGCTTCGGGCCGCGTGCTCGGAAGCGAGACCGACCTCGAGCTCAAGATGGCGGGGATGCCGCTCTCGGTCGGCGACATCTTCATCGGCGATTTGGGCCTCGGCGGCAGCGCCTCGGGGATCGTCAACTATCGCGCCGCGGACGGCCGGGCCGCGACCGGCGATGCCGCGCTGATGATCAAGGGGCTGACCCGATCGGGCCTGGTGCTGAGCTCGAAGCCGGTCGACCTGGCGCTGGTCGCGCGGCTCGGCGCGGCGAGCTTCGAGACCCGCGCGGTGATCAAGGAAAGCGGCGAGACGCGGGGCCGGCTGCAGGCGCGGATCGCCGGGCTGCCCGCGGGCGGCGCGCTCGGGCCGCGGCTGCGCGCGGGATCGCTGTTCGCGCAGTTGCGCTATTCCGGCCCGGCCGACGCGCTGTGGCGGCTGGTCGCGGTCGAGATCATCGACCTCACCGGGCCGCTGGCGGTCGCCGCCGACGTCACCGGCACGCTCGACGCTCCCAGAGTGCGGGGCAGCCTCGCCAGCGACAACTTGCGGGTGCAGAGCGGGGTCTCGGGCACCGACTTGCGCCAGGTCAGGGCGCGCGGCAGCTTCGACGGCTCGCGGCTCCAGCTCTCCTCGATCCGCGCCACCACCAAGGCCGGCGGCAGCGTGATCGGCGCGGGGACGATCGACTTGTCCAATCTCGGCACGCGCGGTCCGGGGATCGACTTGCGGATCGCCGCGCGCGACGCGTTGCTGGTCGACCGCGACGACATGGCCGCCGAAGTGACCGGTCCGCTGCGGATTATTTCCGACGGCATCGGTGGGACCATCGCCGGGCGGCTTTCGGTCGAGCGCGCGCGTTGGCAGCTCGGCCGCGCGGCGAGCCCGGCGGCGCTACCGGTGATTCGCACCCGCGAGATCAACCGCCGCGCCGACCTTCGCCCCGAGCGCGTTCTCGGCTCGCCGTGGCGCTACCTGATCGACGCCCGCGCGCCCAATCGGGTCGAGGTCCGGGGGCTCGGGCTCGACAGCGAATGGAGCGCCGACATCCGCCTGCGCGGGACCACCGCCGCTCCGGTGATTTTCGGCCAGGCCGACATGATCCGCGGCGGCTACGAGTTCGCCGGCAAGCGCTTCGACCTGACCCGCGGGCGCATCCGCTTCTTCGGCGAGAACCCGCCCGACCCGCTGCTCGACATCCTCGCCGAGGCCGACGTCGATAATCTCTCCGCCCGCATCGCGATCCGCGGCACCGCGCAAGTCCCGCAAATCACCTTCACCTCGACCCCGGCGCTGCCCGAAGAGGAAGTGCTCAGCCGGCTGCTGTTCGGCAGCTCGATCACCCAGATCTCGGCGATCGAGGCGCTCCAGCTCGGCGCGGCCGTGGCGAGCCTGCAGGGCGGCGGCGGGCTCGACCCGATCAACAAGCTGCGCGCCTCGATCGGGCTCGACCGGCTACGGATCGTCGGCGCCGACCCGGTGCTCGGCCGCGGCACCTCGATCGCGGTCGGCAAGTACCTGGGCCGGCGGTTCTTCGTCGAGCTGGTCACCGACGGCCAGGGCTACAGCGCAACCAGCCTGGAGTTCCGGGTGACCCGCTGGCTCGCGCTGCTCTCGACCATCTCGACCGTCGGCGACGAGAGCCTCAACGTGAAGGTCAGCAAGGATTACTGAAGTCGCGATCCGCGAGGAGCGGCCGGAGGACGCCGCTGCGGTGCGCGCGGTGGTGAGCGCGGCGTTCGGGCAGGACGAGGAGCCCGATTTAGTCGAAGCGTTGCGTGCCGCCGGCGATGCATTGATTGCGTTGGTAGCGGAGATCGAAGGCGAGGTGATCGGCCAAGTAATGTTCTCGCCGATGCGCGCGCCGGACCGCTGTCTCGGCCTAGGGCCGGTTTCCGTGCTTCCCGAACACCAGCGCGACGGCATCGGCTCGAAGCTGATCCGCGCCGGGATCGAGCGCGCGCGCGCCGAAGGCTGGCGCGGCGTCTTCCTCCTCGGACATAGCACCTACTACCCCCGCTTCGGCTTCTCTCCCGAAGCCGCGCGGGGCTTCGCCAGCCCCTTCGCCGGCCCGCACTTCATGTTTCTGGCGTTGAACGGGGACGCGCCGCGCGAGGGAATCGCGCGCTACGCGGCGGCGTTTGGGGACTGAAACCTCGGGAACAGGATTGGCGCTCGCCAAGGCGCGAAGGCGCAAAGAAGAAAAGCGGTTCGCGCAGAGACGCGGATACCGCGGAGTTCGAGCCGTCAGCGGCGAAGCCGCCCTAATCCGCCGGCACCGAGACAGGACGAAGCGCCTGCGGCGCCTGCTCCATCTCTGCGCTCTCCGCGTCTCTG
>JAIVIY010000127.1 GCA_020200285.1 Novosphingobium sp.
GCCGCGCGGCTGCCGACTCATGATACCAAATCCCGCTGCGCGCAACGATCCTGCGGCTTACTTGACGAGCACGATCTCGACTCGGCGATTGGCGCTGGCGCTCGCGTCCAAGCCGGCAAGCGGCTTGTCGAAGCCATAGCCGAGCACGTCGAAGCGAGACGGGTCAGCGCCCTTGGCGGTGAGATAATTTACGACGGCCTGCGCCCTCCGCTTCGACAAGTCGACGTTCGATTCGCGCGAGCCGGCCGAGTCGGTGTGCCCCTCGATGCGGAACTTCTTGCCTGCAAGCGACGGCGCCGAAAGCGCGGTCAGAAACTTCTCGGTCTCCCGACGTCCGGCGTCGGTGAGCTCAGCAGAGCCAGTCACGAACGTCACTCGAAGATCGGCCCGTCCGGCCGCGCGCGGCGCAGTCGCGGAGATCGTGCGATTACGACCTGGCTTCGCGGCGGGGGCCGCGGGGCCAGTCGACCGGGCGGTGGCCTTGGCGCGGGACCGCGCGCCGTTCGGGGGTGCGGCCGCTGACGAAGGCTCCTTCACAGCGACCTTACGGACGATCTTGAAGCCCCGCGAGGCGGGCTGGTCTTGGGTGGCCTCGAGCTGATCCATGCCGCTGCAATCGCCGGAAAGCTGGCAGACAAGGTCGTCGGGCGACTGCTCCGTCGTCGGCGCGGACTGGGCCCAAGCTGGGCTTGAAGCGAGAAGCGCGCCTGCTGCGATCAAAAATTTAGAGGTCATGGCAATCTCCGGGAACAGAAACCAGCAACGTGGTGCGACCCGACGAGACGTGCTCTGTAATCTAGAACCACCTCGCCGGTAATCGGTTCCCGAATGCTAAACTACAAGTGATTGAAATACTCTTTTCGTGATTCGGTGTATCCCTCAGTAAATCCACAATAACCATTTTTTCTCAGGTAGTAATTTTCACCGCTGGAACTGGCGTCGGTCAGGATATTTGGTTGTACCTGATTTATTTAAATTCGTACGCCGCGTTAAGCGCGGGGTGATGAGCGGGTTTTGCAAGTGGGCCACGTCTTGCCGCCCGGCCAACGAACCTGCTTGCAATGTAGGAGTTCGCTTGCTGCAAGATGGGGATGCCCGTCCGCGCTTCCCCATTGGATTCCATCCAATACGAAGAGGTGTCGGCGGCAGATCTGTCACCGTCGCCTTTTCGCGGCAAGCCTTTGAGATAAAGCGGAAAACTCAGGGTGACACATGGGTGCACGCTATCACCCCTGTCACCCTAAAACGGCGTTCGCGAGAACCGAGCCGGTCACTCAAAATCCGCTCGTGCTGAGCTTGTCGGAGTCGAAGACGGGGCGCAGCCCCAACCACCGGCATTTTCTTCGGTCATGCGCGGAGTCTCAAGAGAAGGACAGCCCTTGGCGCTACGCACCAGCTTCGCTTCCGAAAAGCTCAGGGCGAGCGGGTTGGGAGTGTGCTTCGGCGCTCGCTCAGGCGGTGGTCGCGACGCGCGGTCGTCCGCCCCGCCGGCCAGCGCCGCGGCGGCGACCTTGGCCATCTTGAGCCACATCAGCCCGACCGCCACCGTGCCCATCAGCGTCATGTAGGCGTAGGCCCCCGCGCCGAGGTGGTTGGGGTTGGCCATCGCGTTCTGCATGAACCACATCGTCGCGGCCTTGAGCTCGCCGTTGGCCTTGGCGAGCTTCTCGGCGATCGGACCGAGGTCGCCCTCGGTGCCCGCGCACTCGCCGTCGACCAGCGCGAAGAACGCCTGGACCGCGCGGCCGCCGTTCTGGGCGAGCTTGCGCCCGCACAAGTCCATCGCCTGGACCCCGTTGGCGCCCTCGTAGATCTGCGCGATCCGCGCGTCGCGGACGAACTGCTCCATGCCGTTCTCGACGATGTAGCCGTGGCCGCCCCAGACCTGCTGCATGTCGGTCGCGACCCTGTAGCCGCTGTCGGTGCCGTAGCCCTTGATCACCGGGGTGAGCAGGCTGATCAGGTCGTCGGCCAGCTGGCGCTCGGCTTCGCCCTCGGCCTTGTGGCTGAGGTCGACCTGCAACGCCCCCCACAGGCACAATGCGCGCAACCCTTCGGTCAGCGCCTTGGCGTCCATCAGCATCCGCCGGACGTCGGCGTGGACGATGATCGGGTCGGCCTTCTCGTGCGGCTCGGCCGGGCCGGTCAGCGCCCGGCCCTGGCGGCGCTCGAGCGCGTAGGCGACGCCGTTCTGATAGGCGACCTCGGCTTGCGCGAGACCCTGGATGCCGACCCCGAGCCGCGCCGCGTTCATCATGATGAACATCGCGGCGAGGCCCTTGTTTTCCTCGCCGAGCATCCAGCCGGTCGCGCCGTCGTAGTTCATCACGCACGTCGAATTAGCGTGGATGCCCATCTTGCGCTCGATCGCCCCGCACGAGACCGCGTTGCGCGCGCCCAGCGAGCCATCCTCGTTCACCAGCACCTTGGGAACGATGAACAGCGAGATGCCCTTCGACGATTCGGGCGCGCCCGGGGTCTTGGCCAGCACCAGGTGAACGATGTTCTCGGCCAGGTCGTGCTCGCCCGCCGAGATGAAGATCTTGGTCCCGGTGATCGCGTAGGAGCCGTCGGCTTGCGGCTCGGCGCGAGTGCGGATCAGGCCGAGATCGGTGCCGCAATGCGGCTCGGTCAGGTTCATCGTCCCGGTCCATTCTCCCGAGATCATCTTCGGCAGGTAGGTGGCCTGCTGCTCGGGGCTGCCCTTGACCCGGATCGCAGAGATCGCGCCGTTGGTCAGCCCGGGGTACATCGCGAAGGCCTGGTTCGCGCTCGACAGATACTCCTCGACGATCGTCCCCAGCGCGTGCGGCATGCCCTGCCCGCCGAACCGCTCGGGGGCCGAGAGCGTGCCCCAGCCCGATTCGCGAAACGCAGCGAACGCCTGCTTGAACTCCGTCGGCGTGGTCACGCTGCCGTCGGGGTGGCGGGTGCAGCCCTGCTGGTCGCCCGAAAGGTTGAGCGGGGCGATGACCTCGGCGGTGAACCGCCCGGCCTCGTCGATCACCGTGTCGGTGGTCTCGCGGTCGACGTTCTCGAACCCGGCGAGGTTGCCGTAGCCGTCGAGGCGGAGCAGCTCGTTGACGACGAAGCGGGTGTCGCGGGTCGGGGCGCGGTAGGTCGGCATCGCTCAGCTCCTCGTGTCATCGCGCGATTCGAGCATCGCCACGAAATCGGTCAATTCGCGAATCGAGGCGTCGAGGTCGGCGCGCTGGCCCTTGAGCTCGGCGATTTTCTCGCGGCAGCGGATCAGAGTGGTCCGGCGCTGCTCGGCGCGGCCGTCGCCGAGGTCGTAGAGATCGATCAGCTCGCGGATTTCGCTCAGGCTGAAGCCGACGTTCCTGGCGCGCAGGATCCAGGCGAGCCGGGCGCGATCGCGTTTCGAGTAAATCCGCGCCAGCCCGCTGCGCGAGGGCGCGATCAGGCCCTCGTCTTCGTAGAACCGCAGCGCCCGCGCGGTCACTCCGAACTCGTTCGAGAGGTCGGAGATCGTGAAGCTCTCGCGGGCGAGCGCATCGGGGCGGTCGAGATGGGCGCTGTGGCGCGAGGGGGGCGCGTCGGCCATCGCCGGTGGGTAGCTCTCCTTTACGTAAGCGTCAATTCCCGATCCGCTCGAGCCGGTCGTCGTTCAGCACGCGGTAAAAGCAACTCGCCGCGCCGGTGTGGCAGGCCGGCCCGGCGGGCTCGACCCGCAGCACCAGCGCGTCCTGGTCGCAATCGACCCGAATCTCGACGACGCGCAAGGTGCGCCCGGAGGTTTCGCCCTTCATCCACAGCTTGCCGCGCGAGCGCGAGTGGAAGTGCGCCAGGCCGGTCTCGCGGGTCCGGGCGAGCGCCTCGGCGTCCATGTGCGCGAGCATCAGCACCGCGCCCGAATCCGCATCGACCGCGACCGCGGTGAGCAGCCCCGCGGCATCGAACCGCGGAAGGAATGGGCCCGGTCCCTCGCCGTTGTTTTGGTTCATTTAAATCGCTCTTCAATCGGCTTCCCGCTCTCTCCGAGCGCTTGTTGCAAGATAACCACAGCACGGCCGCAAAATCCATCGCTCGGGAAGGTTTGCCTTTCGCCTCTCGGGGCTTTCGGAGACAAGGCGCTCGCGGCTTGAGGGAGCCGTGGCCGATCGGGCCAAAGTTCGGGGAAAGCGCCCGCTCCAAAGCGCGAAAGCGACGCGCAGGGTCTGGCGGATTGAGGGTTTCGGCGCGACAGCGCAGCGACGGTATCGTCACGAGGACGCCCGGGGTGAAGACCTCGGGCGTCTTTCGTTGCGGCTCAGGCATGCGGCAGCGCTTCGTCGAGCACGCGCGCGAAGCAGGCGATCCGCACCCGCGCCGCCCCGGCGCGAAGCAGCGCGCGGACGCAGGCGTCGCTGGTTGCGCCGCTGGTCATGACGTCGTCGACCAGGATCACGTTGGCGCCCGCCAGCCTCGGCTTGCGCGCCGGGCTGACCGCGATGCTGCCGCGCAACGCCCGGGCCCGCTCGTTGCGCCCGAGCCCACCGAGCGTAGGCGTCGCCCTGGTCCGGACGAGCGCGTCGACCAGCAGCGTCCGCCCCGGCGCGCGGGCGATCTCGCGCGCCAGCAGCGCCGACTGGTTGAACCCCCGCCGCCACAGCCGCCAGCGGTGGAGCGGGACGGGCGCGACCAGCCACTCGCCGTCGAGCGCCGCGAGCCGCGCCGCCATTTGCCGGCCGAGCGGTTTGGCCAGCCCGACCCGGCGGCCGTGCTTGAACGCCAGCACGAGGTCGCGCGAGGCGGGGGTGTAGAGCGTCGCCGCGGCGATACCGTCGTGGCGAGGCGGCGCGGCGAGGCACGGCGCGCAGGTCAGGCTCTCGTCGTTGCTGCCGACAGCTTCGCCCAACGGCCGTTGGCAGCGCGAACAGGCCGGCTCGCCGGGGATGACCAGCCGGCTCCAGCAGGCCAGGCACAGCCCGCCCTGCTCGCCCAGCGCGTCGCCGCACAGCGGACAGCGCGGCGGGAAGACGAGGTCGACCAGCGGGGTCAGGACGGCGAGCGCGGCCACTCCCGCAGCTTGCGAAGCGCGCCGGCGCTTGGCAAGCGCGGCGCGATGCCCGCGCCGACGATCTTCGCCCCCGCCCGCCGCCTCGCCACGCGGCGGCGGATGCTGCGGACCCAGCGCGGTCCCGAGCACGCGCCGCGCTACCTGATCGACGACATGGTCGGCGACGTGCTCGAGCGGCTGGCGTTCCTGCGGCACGAGCCGCGCAGGTCGCTGATCGTCGGCGACTGGTCGCGCGCGCTGCGCGAGCGGCTCGGCGGCGACGTCGCCGAAGCCGAGCCGGCCGATGGGTTCGACGAGGAGGCGCCCTACCCGCTCGCCGACGGGTTCGACTTCATCGCCAGCCTCGGCACGCTGGACACGGTCAACGACCTGCCCGGCGCGCTGGTCCACTTGCGCCAGGCGCTGGCGCCCGGTGGGCTGGCGATCGTCAGCTTCCTCGGCGCGGGCAGCCTGCCGAAAGTCCGCGCGGCGTTGCTCGCGGGCGACGGCGAGCGCTCCGCCCCGCGGATGCACCCGATGGTCGACGTCCGTGCCGGCGCGCAATTGCTCCAGCGTGCCGGGTTCGCCGATCCGGTCGCCGATTCGCACCCGCTGCGCGTCCGCTTTGCCGACCTCGACCAGGCGCTGGCCGACCTGCGTCGGCAGGGTCCGGGCAACGTCCTCGCACGTCCGGGGCCGCCGCTGACCCGCGCCGGGTTGGCGAAGGCTCGGCAGACATTCGGCGAGCAAACCCTAGAAACATTCGAGATACTCACGTTAACCGGCTGGAACCGTTAGCGCGCGGGCTTCGAAAAGCTCAGCCTGAGCGGGTGTAGGGGTGCAATTGCAGCCAAAGTTCCGCTCAGCCTGAGCTTGTCGAAGGCCACGCGGCTACGCCTGCGTCACGGTTACCCAGCGCCGCCTGCGCCGCGGCGAGCCTGGCGATCGGCACCCGGTAGGGCGAAGCGCTGACGTAATCGAGCTGCTGCGCCTCGCAGAACGCAATGCTCGCCGGGTCGCCGCCGTGCTCGCCGCAGATGCCGAGCTTGAGGTCGGGGCGCGCCGCCCGCCCGCGCTCGGCGGCGAGCGCGACGAGCTGACCGACGCCGTCGATGTCGAGGCTCACGAACGGGTCGCGGGCGAAGATCCCCTGCTCGACGTAAGCGCCGAGGAACCGCGCCGAATCGTCCCGCGACAGGCCCAGCGTTGTCTGGGTCAGGTCGTTGGTTCCGAACGAGAAGAACTCGGCCTCGCCGGCGATGCGGTCGGCCAGCAGCGCGGCGCGGGGCAGCTCGATCATCGTGCCGGTCAGATAGGCGATCCGGCTCCCGCGCTCGGCGAAGACCTCGTCGGCGACGCGCTCGACCAGCGCGCGCATGATCCTGAGCTCCTTCGCGGTCGCGACCAGCGGGATCATCACTTCGGGCAGCGGCGCCTCGCCCCCAAAGTCCTTGGCCGCCGCGACATCGAGCGCGGCCTCGAAGATCGCGCGGACCTGCATCTCGTAGATCTCGGGATAAGTGATGCCCAGGCGGCAGCCGCGGTGGCCGAGCATCGGGTTGAACTCGTGGAGCTCGGCCGCGCGGCGCCTGAGGTGGTCGACCCCGAACCCCGTCGCCTGCGCGAGCTCGGCGAACTCGGCGTCGCCCTGGGGAAGGAACTCGTGGAGCGGCGGGTCGAGCAGGCGGATGGTCACCGGCAGCCCGGCCATCTCGCGGAAGATGCCCGCGAAGTCGGCGCGCTGCTCGGGAAGCAGTTGCTCCAACGCGGCGCGCCGCCCGCTCTCATCGACAGCCAAAATCATCTGGCGGACCAGGCTGATCCGCGCGGCGTCGAAGAACATGTGCTCGGTGCGGCACAGCCCGATGCCCTCGGCCCCGAACTGGCGCGCGGTCCTGCAATCCGCAGGCGTCTCGGCGTTGGCGCGGACCTTCATCCGGCGGCTCGCGTCCGCCCAGCCCATCAGCACCCCGAAGTCGCCGACCAGCTCGGGCTCGACCGTCGCCACCGCGCCGGCCATGACCTCGCCGGTGGTCCCGTCGAGCGTGATGGTCTGGCCTTCGAGTATCTCGCGCCCGGCGATCTTCGCCACCCGCCGCGTCATGTCGATCGACAGCGCCGAGGCGCCCGAAACGCACGGCCGCCCCATCCCGCGCGCGACCACCGCCGCGTGCGACGTCATGCCGCCGCGCGCGGTGAGGATGCCCTTGGCCGCGTGCATGCCGTGAATGTCCTCGGGGCTGGTCTCGACCCGGACGAGGATCACCGGCTTGCCCAATTGCGCGCGGCGCTCGGCGGTGTCGGCGTCGAACACCACCGCGCCCGAGGCCGCGCCGGGGCTGGCGGGCAGCCCGCGGGTCAGCACGTCGCGCACCGCCTCGGGGTCGAGCGTCGGGTGGAGCAGCTGGTCGAGCGCCATCGGATCGACGCGGAGGATCGCCTCCTCGCGCGAGATCAGGCCCTCGTTCGCCATGTCCACCGCCATCTTGAGCGCGGCTTTGCCGGTGCGCTTGCCGCTCCGCGTCTGCAGCATCCATAATTTGCCGCGCTCGACGGTGAACTCGATGTCCTGCATGTCGCGGTAGTGGCGCTCGAGCAGGTCGAACACGCGGCCGAGCTCGGCGAACGCCTCGGGCATCGCCTCTTCCATGCTCGGCGGCCTGGCCCCCGCCCGCTCGCGCGCCGCCTCGGTCAGGTACTGGGGGGTGCGGATCCCGGCGACGACGTCCTCGCCCTGGGCGTTGACCAGCCACTCGCCGTACCACGCCTTTTCGCCCGTCGCCGGATCGCGGGTGAAGGCGACGCCGGTGGCCGAGGTCTCTCCCATGTTGCCGAAGACCATCGCCTGGACGTTGACCGCGGTGCCCCATTCGTTCGGGATCGCGTTGAGCCGGCGGTAGACTTTGGCGCGCCCGGAATCCCAGCTTTCGAACACCGCGGCGATCGCGCCCCACAGCTGCTCGTCGACGTCCTGCGGGAAATCGCGGCCGAGCTCGTCGCGGACGATCGCCTCGTACTCGCCGACGAGCGCCTGCCAATGCTCGGCCTGCATCTCGGTATCGGTGAAGAAGCCGTTGTCTTCCTTAGCGATTTCGAGCGCGTCCTCGAACCGGTGGTGGTCGAGCCCGAGCACCACGTCGGCGTACATCTGGATGAAGCGGCGGTAGCTGTCCCAGGCGAAGCGGGCGTCGTGCGAGGCAACGGCTAGGCCCGCAACGGTGGCGTCGTTGAGCCCGAGGTTGAGCACGGTGTCCATCATCCCCGGCATCGACACCCGCGCGCCCGAGCGGACCGAGACCAGGATGGGGTTGGCGGGATCGCCGAAGCGCTTGCCGGTCGCCGCCTCGATGTGGGCGATTCCGGCGGCCACCTCGGCGCGCAGCGCGTCGTCGAAGCGGCGCGTCG
>JAIVIY010000128.1 GCA_020200285.1 Novosphingobium sp.
CCCCTTCAGGGGAGAGGGTTGGGAGAGGGGGCCGCACGCAGAGGCCCCTCTCAACTTCGGCTAGACGCTTACAGCGCCAAGCCTTCGTATCTCTCCCCTTCAGGGGAGAGAGCAGCGGGGTTGCCAGCATAGTCTCGATCCCGCCGGAAACGACCGACCCCGTAGCAATGCCGCCGTGTCCATCGCTGGCCGTCCCGCGCGCTGGATCAGAAGCGGTCGGATCGCGCCCTCGCCGCAGGCGATGGTCAGGCGGTCGTCGAGCACCTCGCCGGCCTCACCGCTCTCCTCGACCACTTCCGCCGCCAGCACGCGAAACCGCTCGCCGTCGAGCGCGAACCACGCGCCGGGCGCGGGTGCAAACGCGCGGACCTGGCGTTCGACTTGCTCGGCGGGCTGGGTGAAGTCGAGGCGGGTTTCCGCCTTGTCGATCTTACGGGCGTACGTCACGCCCTCCTCGGGCTGCGCGACCGGATGGAACAAGGCGAACTCGGCGAGCACGCCTTCCATCAGCCGCGCGCCGAGCTCGGCCAGTTCCGCGGTCAGCTCGCCGGCGGTCTTGCGCTCGATCGGCACCGCCGCCTTGGCCAGCATCGGCCCGGTGTCGAGCCCGGCTTCCATCCGCATGATTGTGACCCCGGTCACCGCGTCACCCGCCAGGATCGCGCGCTGGATCGGCGCCGCCCCGCGCCAGCGCGGGAGCAGCGAGGCGTGGACGTTGAGGCAGCCCAGCCGCGGCGCGTCGAGGATTGCTTGCGGCAGGATCAGCCCGTAAGCCGCGACAACCGCGACGTCCGGCTCCAGCACCGCGAACGCCGCTTGCTCCTCCGCGCCCTTGAGCGAAACCGGATGGCGCACCTCCACGCCGAGCTTCTCGGCGGCGAGCTGCACCGGCGACTTCCGCACCTGCTTGCCCCGTCCCGCAGGGCGCGGCGGCTGGGTGTAAGCGGCGGCGATCTCGTGCCCGTCCTCGGCCAGCGCCAGCAGCGTCGGCACCGCGAACTGGGGCGTCCCCATGAAGATGACTCTCACACCAAGACCCGTTCGTCCTGAGCTTGTCGAAGGGCTGCTCTTACTTCAGCGGCGGTCGAAAGAAAGAGCAGGGCTTCGACAAGCTCAGCCCGAGCGGTTAGGGGGCGCGAATGGCCTCGCAAGAGATCGAAGCGCTTTCCGGCGCGCTCGCCCGCCTTCCCGGCCTTGGCCCGCGCTCGGCGCGGCGGGCGGTGTTGTGGCTGATCAAGCGGCGCGAGACCGCGCTGGTCCAGTTGCTCGAGGCCCTGTCCGCGGTCCAGGGCGCGCTGGTCGAGTGCGAGGCCTGCGGCAACGTCGACACCCGCAGCCCGTGCGGGATCTGCGCCGATCCCAAGCGCGACCAGCGGCAGATCTGCGTGGTCGAGGAAGTCGCCGACCTCTGGGCGCTCGACCGCGCGCGGCTGTTCCAGGGGCGCTACCACGTGCTCGGCGGGCGGCTTTCGGCGCTCGATGGGGTCCGGCCCGAGGACCTGGCGATCGGCCACCTGATCGAGCGCGTCGCGCAAGGCGGGATCGACGAGGTGGTGCTCGCCACCAACGCCACGCTCGAGGGCCAGACCACCGCGCATTACATCGCCGAGCGGCTCGAGGGCCATCCGGTGCGGCTGACCCAGCTCGCCCACGGCCTGCCCGTCGGCGGCGAGATCGACTACCTCGACGAGGGCACGCTCGCCCAGGCGCTGAGGGCGCGGCGGCCGGTGGGGTAAGACCCACCCCCAACCCCTCCCGCAAGCGGGAGGGGAGCGAGACTTGCGCGCGCGAAGCGAGCGCTAGTCGCAGCGGGGTGGGCGCGGCCGCGTCCATTCCTTGCGCGTTAAGGCGCGCGGCATTATCTGGCGCGCCATGGCGTTGCGCCAGGAGCCCGACGAGGACGCCGAGCCGGAGGTCTGCCACGCGCACGATGGCGAGCCGCACACCCACCAGCCGGTCAAGCGCGAGCCGCGGGTGTTCGTGAATCCTGAGATTCTCGACCCTTCCGAAGAGCTTAACGTCTATACCGAAGGCTGTCTCTCGGTTCCCGAGATCTACGCCGAGGTCGAACGGCCGAAGACCATCCGCGCCCGCTGGCAGGACTTGGACGGGAATGTCCACGAAGAGGACATGGACGGGCTGTGGGCGACCTGCCTCCAGCACGAGATGGACCATCTCGAAGGCATCCTGTTCATCGACCACCTCAGCCGCCTCAAGCGCCAGATGGCGCTCAAGAAACTGCAAAAGCTGCGCCAGGCGGCATGAGACGACGGGCCGCTCAGGCGGCCTCGTGCACCTCGGCGTTGAGGCCCGCGAGCGCCCTACGGCAATCGTCGGCGCATTCCCGGCACATTTGGGCGCAGCGCCGGCAGTGGGCGTTGTCGTGCCTCGCGCACTCCGCCTCGCAGATTTCGCAGGCGCTGATGCAGGTCGCGAGCAACGAGCGGATCAGCTGCCGATTGTATCCGGTGCGCCGCGACGCCACGCGATAGGTCGCCTCGCAGACGTCCGAGCAATCGCTGCAGGTGCGGATGCACTGGCGCATGTCCATGGCCTCCGCCGAGCAGGCGTCGGCGCAGGAATTGCAGATCGCCGCGCAATGCATCGCGTGCTTGACCGCCAGTCCGAGTTCATCGTTGTAAGGTTCGCCGCCGACTTGCGCGACGACGTCGGGATGCTCGGAAATCATCTTCTCGATCGACATGAGGCGTCTCCTTCCCCCAGACAGCGAACGCCGGCCCCGAGGGTTCCGCAAAACTTGCAATGTAGGATTTGGCCGGATAGGTTCGCGGTTCGTTCTCCCTTCAGGCCCGACCCTTGGACCCGACGCTGCTCGCTCTCGCCGCGCTGATACTGGGCCTTGCCGGCGGGTTTGCCGCGGGCTGGTGGATCGCGACTCGGCCTGTCACCGAGTGGCGAAATCGCCATGCCGAACAAGAAGGGCAATGCCGTGAGCTCAACGAGCGCCTGGCGCGCATGGTCCCCGAGCTGGCGACGATGAGCGAGCGCGCCGCGCGCGCCGACGCGCTGGCGCTCGATCTCGACAACGCTCGCAACGACCGCGAGACGCTGCGCTCACGGATCGCCGCGCTCGAGGCCGACGCCGCCAACTTCGCCGACCGCGAGCGGCTGTTGCTCGAGGCGCGCGAGACACTGCTCAGGGAATTCCAGAACGCCGGCGCGAAAGTGCTTGGCGAAGCGCAGAAATCCTTTCTCGAACGCGCCGGCGAGCGGTTCGATCACGCCGAGAAGGCCAACGAGGCGCGGATCAAGGCGCTGCTCGAGCCGGTCGGGGCCAAGCTGACCAGCTACGAGGACCAGGTCCGCAAGCTCGAGAAGGAGCGGGTCGACGCCTTCGGCAACCTCGCCGGGCTGATCGAGGGGATGCGCGTCGGTCAGGAGCAGATCCGCGCCGAAGCGGCGCGGCTCGGCAATTCGCTGCGCAACGCGCCCAAGGCGCGTGGGCGGTGGGGCGAGCAGCAGCTGCGCAACGTCCTCGAGCAATGCGGCCTGGCCGAGCATACCGACTTCGTCACCGAGCACTCGGTCGAGACCGACGAGGGCCGCCTGCGCCCCGACGCGATCATCCGGGTGCCCGGCAACAAGCAGCTGGTGATCGACGCCAAGGTCTCGCTCAACGCCTACCAGGACGCCTACGAAGCCGCCGACGACGACAGCCGCGCGCGCGCGTTGGGCTTGCACGCCCAGTCGATGCGCAACCACGTCCAGACGCTCGGAACCAAGAGTTACCAGAGCCAGTTCGACGAAGCGCCCGATTACGTCGTGATGTTCGTTCCCGGCGAGCATTTCGTCGCCGCCGCGCTGGAGCACGACCCGACGCTGTGGGATTTCGCCTTCCGCAACCGCGTGTTGCTCGCCACCCCGACCAATCTCGTGGCGATCGCCCGGACCGTGGCGATGGTCTGGAAGCAGGATACGATCGCCCGCGAGGCGGTCGAGATCGGCCGGGCCGGGGCCGAGCTCTACGATCGTCTCGCCACGGCCGCCGAGCATCTCAAGCGCGTCGGCGGCGGGCTGACCTCGGCGGTCGACAACTACAACAAGTTCGTCGGCAGCTTCGAGCGCAACGTGCTTTCGGCCGGCCGCCGTTTGCGCGACAAGGGCGTCGAGATCGGACGGCGCGAGATCGAGGACGTCGCCTTGGTCGAAAGCCTGCCGCGCCACGCCGAATCGGGCGCCGGCGAGGAACCGGCGGAAGCCACGCTCATTGAGGGGGCGAAGGCAGGGGCGACTTAGGACACCCGATCGATGGTCATGAGGGGGCTTTGGCATGGCGCCGCGGCATTGGCGGCGCTCGCCGGGTGCGCCAGGAGCGAGGACCCCGCGCCTACCCCCGAACGGGCGGCGAGCGCGGCGCCGGCCGAAACCCCCGCGTTGACCGCCCCGATCGCGGCGCCGGTCGCTGACGCCTCGGCCTCGCCCGAACCCACCGAAACCGCCGTCGCGGCGCCGACCGCCACCCCGAGCGTCAAGCCTGGACCCCTCGCCGCCTTCCCGCCGCGCGACGAGTGCGCCAAGCTGCCCGGCTTCGTCGCGTTCCG
The DNA here is from genome assembly GCA_020200285.1 of Novosphingobium sp. Lineage (GTDB taxonomy): Bacteria > Pseudomonadota > Alphaproteobacteria > Sphingomonadales > Sphingomonadaceae > Novosphingobium. Next base: position 4,563 of record JAIVIY010000128.1, read on the forward strand.
CGACAAGCTCTTCGCCGCGGCTAAGGCCAGGGACGCCGATGCCCTGGCCGCGCTCGCCGATCCCAAGATCAACCTCGATTTCGGCGGCGGCGCGGGCAAGGACGAACTGCGCAAGCGGCTCGCCGACCCGGAGCGCGCGCTATGGAGCGAAATAGGCGCGCTGGCCGGGCTCGGCTGCGCGGCCGACGGCGGGATCGCGACGATGCCGTGGATTTTCTCGCGCTTGCCCGAAAGCTACCAAGACGCCTCGATCGCGATGCTCGGCGCCGGCGCCGAGCTGGCGCTGCGCGAGAAGCCCGAGGCCGACGCCAAGGTGCTTCGCACGCTCGCCTGGCCGTTGGTCGAGTTGCCCGGCTCAGGGTTCGATCCCAAGGCGCGGTTTACCGAGGTGAGGCTCGCCGACGGGTCGCGCGGTTATCTCGAAACCGCCAGATTGCGCAGCCTGCTCGACTATCGCCTGATCGCCGACCGCCAGGGCGAGACGTGGCGCGTCACCGCGCTGATCGCCGGGGATTGAGCGGACTAGGCGCGCCCCAAGCCGTTCGTGCTGAGCCTGTGGAAGCACCGTTCTTGTCTTCGGGCCTAGCGCGCAACGGCCCGAAAGAAAATGCAGTCCTTCGACAAGCTCAGGACGAACGGAAAAAGTTAGGTGGCTTTGGCAGGGCGGCCGCCGCTCTACCCCGCGGTCTCGAGCGGGACGACGTTGTACTTGCGCACTTCGGCCTGGCTCAGGCAGTAGCGGGTCGACTTGTTGGCCCCGCTCGCCACCGCCTGCTGCTTGTACATCACGTCGGTAAGCAACTTGCGGCTGATCCCCATGCGGATCAGGAAATCGTTGTCCTGGCTGGCGAGCAGCGCGCTCGACTGCTCGATCTCGCCGATCAATTTGATCGTCTCCTCGGTGCCCTCGCCGACCGAGACGTCGATCACGTCGCGGTCCTGGGTGTGGGTGAACATGTGGACCATGAACACCCCGCCGGGATCGACGTATCGGCGGTCGCCGCCCATGAAGATGAAGTTGCAGCTCGAAAAGCAGGTCCAGCCGGCCGGGATGCGGGTCGCCATCCCCGGGAAGCTGCGCACCACCCGGCCCGCGGCGTTGCCGGCCTCGGCGTCGCCGCCGCGCGACTTGAGCCAGATCTCCTCGATCTTCTCGTCCTGGTCGATCGCCGCCTTGAGCCGCCCCGGCAAGGTGCTTTCGACCACGCCTTCGAGGATCAGCACGTGCTTGCCGTCCTTGACCGCCGGGGTGATCGTCATGACCTTGATCGGGCCCCAGTCGGGCCTGCCGGGGCAGCTCGGGTTGTCGGGGTCGGGTCCCGAGGCCTGCGCGGCCTGCTTGGCCGGCGCCGCGGCGACGGTGGCGAGCGCGGCGCAAGCCAGCAGGGTGCGACCCAGCTTGCGCATCGCTCAGGCCATCAGCGCGTAGCGCGCCGAGCCGGGCGCCCGGCACATCCGCTTGTTGGCGGTGGTCTCCTCGCCGTTGACGATGATCACATCGGAAACGGTGATGCACTTGGCGTCCTTGGGCATGCCCTTGCCCGGGCCTTCGTTGACCGCGAGCACGGTCGACTTGCCCTTGACCTCGGGGCGGCTGGCCGAGGTCCATTCGGCGGTCGAGCCGACCGCGACTTCGCCCGCCTCGTCGCCGCGGGTCGCGGCGAGAGTCGCTTCGGCCGCCTGCTTCTGCTCCTTCTCGTCGAGCTTGCAGGCGATCGCGTTGGTCAATGTGCTGGCGACCTCGGGGATCGGCACGAACGTCGCGAACTTGCCGGCGGCGCGACTGGCCACCGAGCCGGCGACGCTGCCCAGGATCGATGCCCCGATGCTCTTCTTCTTGCCTTGCGGACAGCCTTCGGCGGTGGTCTCGGAGCTCTTCTTGGCGCCGCCCAGGTTGAACCCGAACTGCGCCTGCGCGGGAAGCGCGGCAGCGACGGCGAGCGCGGCGACGCCCAGCGAAGCGGCGCGCAGCGACATGGAGAACTTGTTCACGACCCATCCCCTTCGATCCGGCAACGCCCGCGAGTTTGCACTCCCGAACCTCAACCGGCGCTTAACGGCGGGCGGAGCGACGCAACCGCTCCGTCCGGCAGGCGTCATAGCCGCGAAAATTACGCTTCGCTGTGACTTGCGTCAATCGGATGGTGACGTTGAAGTTCGAGCGATGGTGGAGCCTAGCGGGATCGAACCGCTGACCTCCTGCATGCCATGCAGGCGCTCTCCCAGCTGAGCTAAGGCCCCGTGTTCATCGCCGGCGCGCCCTGGGCGGCGCGCGGAAGCGGCCTCATATGGCGTGAGTGCTTGCCGGTCAAGAAGGCCATCCGGCCTTCTTGTGGCGGCACCAGCCCGCAAGCCCTCGCGGATGTCGAAGCCGCACTCAACCAGAACGCCTCAGTGATCCTCGGCGTTCTCTTCGACCCCGGCCACGCCGAGATCGTCGTCGCCGCCGAGATCGACGTCGTTGTCGGGCGAATCGGCGTCCTCGTCGATGTCGAGATCCTCCTCACCGAGATCGGTGTCGTTGACCGGCTCGACCTTTTTGACTTCCTCGTAGGGGATCGGCTGCTTCGACTTGAGCACCGGCTCGGGCTGCCAGGCGTAGCCGCACTCGACGCAAGCGACCGGATCGTCCTTGCCGAGGTCGTAGAAGCGGGTGCCGCACTTCGGGCAGCCATGCTTGGCGCCCCATTCCGGTTTGACCATGTCTAATCCTTGTGTGCCGCGCTCGGCGACGAAAACCGTGAGAATTCCTGACCTGGCGGCGGGTTGCGCCACACCCGCTCATCCTGAGCCTGTCGAAGGACGCGCGCCTTGCCATAGCGCACCCCCGCTGTCAAAAGCCGCGCGCTTTGACCGCCCCCTCCCCCGCCCGGCCTCGCCGCTTCCTCCCCGCCGGACCCTTGCGCGGCCGCATCCGCGTACCCGGCGACAAGTCGATCAGCCACCGCGCGGTCATGCTCGGCGCGCTGGCGGTGGGCGAGACGCGGATCAGCGGGCTGCTCGAGGGCGAGGACGTGCTCGCCACCGCCGCCGCCATGCGCGCGATGGGAGCCCAGGTCGAGCGCACGGGTGAGGGCGAGTGGAGCATCCATGGCGTGGGCGTCGGCGGGCTGATGCAGCCGGCGGGCGCGCTCGAGATGGGCAACTCGGGCACCTCGACCCGGCTGCTGATGGGCCTCGCCGCCAGCCATCCGATCGTCGCGACGTTCACGGGCGACGCCAGCCTGTCGAAGCGGCCGATGGCGCGGGTGATCGAGCCCCTCTCGAAGATGGGTGCCGAGTTTACCCCCAGTCCCGGCGGCACGCTGCCGCTGATCGTCCGCGGCCTGTGTCCTGCTGTGCCGATCGAGTACCGCCTCCCGGTCGCCAGCGCGCAAGTGAAAAGCGCGGTTCTGCTCGCCGGGCTCAACGCGCCAGGGGTGACCACGGTGATCGAGCCGGTTCCGACGCGCGACCACTCCGAGCGGATGCTCAAGGGCTTCGGCGCCGAGCTCAGCGTCGAGGAAGCCGACGGCGAGCGGATCATCCGCCTGACCGGAGAGGCCGAGCTCGAGCCGCAATGCATCGAGGTTCCGGGCGATCCCAGCTCGGCGGCGTTCTTCGTCGTCGCCGCGCTGATCGTGCCGGGCAGCGAGCTGACGATCGAAAACGTCGGCCGCAATCCCACTCGCGGCGGGCTGATCGAAGTGCTGCAGCAGATGGGCGCGAGCATCGAGGAGACCAGCCCACGCGAGGTCGGCAGCGAGCCCGTGGCCGACCTCGTCGTCAAACACTCGCAGCTCAAGGGCATCGAGGTCGATCCGCGCATCGTCGCCAGCATGATCGACGAGTTCCCGGCGTTCTTCGTCGCCGCCGCATTCGCCGAAGGACAGACGATCACCCGCCATCTCGAGGAGCTGCGGGTCAAGGAATCGGATCGCCTCGCTGCGATGGCCGAGGCGCTGACCGCGGTCGGCGCGCGGGTGGTCGAGCGCCGCGACGGGCTGGTCGTCAACGGCACCGGCGGCGAGCCGCTCACGGGCGGCGGCCCGATCGCCACCCGGCTCGACCACCGCATCGCGATGAGCCTGGCCATCGCCGGCCTCGCCAGCCGCGAGGGCGTCGAGATCGACGACACCCGCCCGATCGCGACCAGCTTTCCGCGGTTCGAGGCGCTGCTCGATGAGGTGATGGAATGACCCCGTTGGTCGCCGACATCGTCGGCCTCATCGGCAGCGCGCTGTTCATCGGCGCCTTCGCCTACGCCAACCTCGCCAAGACGCTGGACAAGCT
>JAIVIY010000184.1 GCA_020200285.1 Novosphingobium sp.
GTGCCTGCCGCTGTTCGCTGAGGCGCGCGGCGACATTGCCGTCAGCTTCGAATTCTTCCCGCCCAAGAGCGAGGCGATGGCCGCGACCTTGTGGGAGTCGATCCAGACGCTGGCGCCGCTGGGTCCGCGCTTCGTCTCGGTCACCTATGGCGCCGGCGGCTCGACCCGCGAGCGCACCCACCAGACGGTCGAGCGGATCCTCACCGAGACCGAGCTCACGCCCGCCGCGCACCTGACCTGCGTCGGCTCGCCGCGCGAGGAGGTGGACGAAATCGCCAAAGGCTATTGGGACTTGGGCGTGCGGCACCTGGTGGCGCTTCGCGGCGACCCGCCCGAGCCCGGCAAGCCGTTCGCGCCGCACCCCGACGGCTACGCCAATGCCGCCGAGCTGGTTGAGGGCCTCAAGCGGGTGGCGCCGTTCGACATCTCGGTCGCGGCTTATCCCGAAGTGCATCCCGACAGCGGCACGCGCGCCGCAGACCTCGACAACCTCAAGCGCAAGATCGACGCCGGCGCGGACCGCGCGATCACCCAGTTCTTTTTCTCGGCGGATTGCTTCTTCCGCTTCCGCGATGATGCCGCGGCGGCGGGGGGCGATGTGGAGATCGTGCCCGGGATCCTGCCGGTCACCAATGTCGCGCAGGCCCGCCGCTTCTCGGGGCTTTGCGGCGCAAGCATCCCCAAATGGCTCGACGAATTGTTCGAAGGCCTCGACGAGCTTCCCGCCGCGCGGCAGCTGATCGCCGCCACGGTGGCGGCGGAGCTGTGCGGCCAGCTTTACGCGGGCGGGGTCAGGCACTTCCATTTCTACACGCTCAACCGCGCCGAGCTGAGCTACGCGATCTGCCATCTGCTCGGCGCGAGGGCCAAGGCATGACGGCCGCGCAGAGCTTCCGGACCGAGGCGGCCAAGCGCATCCTGATCAAGGACGGCGCTTACGGCACGTCGGTGCAGGACCGCCGGCTCGGCGGCGACGCCTACCGCGGCGAGCTCGCGCTCGAGCGCGACCAGCGCGGCAACAACGATTTGCTGAACCTCACCCAGCCGGAGACCGTCCGCTCGATCTGCCAGTCGTTCGCCGACGCCGGCGCCGACGTGCTCGCCACCAACACCTTCAACGCCAACGCGATCAGCCAGGCCGATTACGGCGCCGAGCATCTGGTCGCCGACATCAACCGCGAAGCGGCGCGCATCGTTCGCGAAGTCGCCGACCGGTATTCCAAGCGCGACGGCAAGCCGCGCTGGGTGGCGGGCGCGGTCGGGCCGACCAACAAGACGCTGTCGCTGTCGCCGGACGTCAACGACCCTGCCTATCGCGAAGTCGATTTCGACACCGTCAAGGCGGTGTACCGCGAGCAGGTCGACGCGCTGGTCGAGGGCGGGGCCGACTTCATCCTGGTGGAGACCGTGTTCGACACTTTGAATGCGAAGGCGGCGATCATGGCGACGCTAGAGGCAGAGCAGGCGCTGGGCCGCGAGCTGCCGCTGATGATCTCCATGACGCTCACCGACCTCAGCGGCCGCAACCTTTCCGGCCACACCGTGGAAGCCTTCTGGGCAAGCGTCCGCCATGCGCGGCCGGTGACCATCGGCCTCAACTGCTCGTTCGGCGCCGCGCAGCTGCGCCCGCACCTCGCCGCGCTGGCGCGCCAGGCGGAGACCCTGGTGATGGCCTATCCCAACGC
>JAIVIY010000129.1 GCA_020200285.1 Novosphingobium sp.
GATGTAGCCGGCGCCGCCGGTGACGAGGACGGGGAGCTTCGACATCGCGTGACGACCTAGCACGGAAAGCGGGCGGTGTGGTTAACGCGCCCGTTAAGTTGTGCTAAATCGTGCGAGGATAGGGGCTTAGGCGAATCGACGGGATTCGCCGTCCGGGATCTCAGCCATGCGCATTCGTCAACTGCTCTTCGCTCCCGTGCTGCTTTCCGCCGCCGCAGCTTCCGCCGCCGCGCCGGTCGAGGTCACGCGCTTCCATACGCCACAGACGCTCGCCCAGCTCGGCCCCGGTGCGGTCGAGGTGGTCGCCGCGCCCGGCCTCGACGCGCAAAGCCTCGAGACCCGCGCGATGCTCGATGCAGTGGCGCGCGAGCTTTCGGCGCAGGGGCTGTCGGCGCAAGGGGTGGCGAGCGCGGCCCGCATCGCCGAGGTGCGGCTGACCCGCGATGCCGTCGAAGGCGGCGACTACGGTCGCGGCGGCGGCTCGTCGGTCAGCGTCGGCGTCAGCGGGGGTTCGGGCGGCGGCTGGTACGGACGGCGCGGCGGGACCCACGTCGGGGTCGGGGTCGGGATCGGCTTTCCGGTCGGCGGCGGGGGCTCGCGCGGCGGCGAGGTCGACAGCGAGCTGTCGGTGACGATCCGCGACAAAGCCAGCGGCGCACCGTTGTGGGAAGGCCGCAGCAACCTGCGCACCAGCCGCCGCGCGGCCGACGATCCGGAAACCGCGGAAAAACTCGCGCACGCGTTGTTCTCGGGCTTCCCCGGCCAGTCAGGGGCAACTATCGAGGTCGAATGACCTCAAAGCAGCAGCCCATCTTCATCGATGCCGAATTCGACAGCGGCAACATCGAAGTCCTTAAGGTCGAAGGCGCCAAGGCGCGCCTCTCGATCCGCAAGGACCGCCAGTCCGATTTCTTCCAATGGTTCCACTTCCGCGTCGCCGGCGCTGCGGGGCGCAAGCTCGAGCTCAGGATCACCGGCCTTGCGAGCAGCGCCTATCCCGACGGCTGGCCCGGCTACCGCGCCTGCGTCTCGGAAGACCGCCAGTATTGGGGCCGGGCCGAGACCGAATGGGACAAGGACGCCGACGGCGGCACTCTGACCATCCGCCACACGCTCGAAGCGGCGATCGCCTGGTTCGCCTATTTCGCGCCCTACTCGATGGAGCGCCATCACGAGCTGGTGACCGGGGCCGCCCAAGCCGACGGCGTCAGTTACCGCTGCCTCGGCCACAGCCACGACGGCCAGCCGATCGACTGCCTCGAGATGGGCGAAGGCGAGACTCAGGTCTGGCTCTACGCGCGCCAGCACCCGGGCGAAGTGATGGCCGAATGGTGGATGGAAGGCGCTCTCGACTGCCTGACCGATCCGGCCGACCCGGTCGCACGGGTGCTGCGGCAGAAGTGCCGCCTGCACGTCGTCCCCAACGCCAATCCCGACGGCTCGCGCCGCGGGCATCTTCGGACCAACGCGGTCGGGGTCAATCTCAACCGCGAATGGCATGAGCCCACTCCCGAGCGCAGCCCGGAAGTGCTGGCGATCCGCAACGCGATGGACGAGACCGGGGTCCACTTCGCGATGGACGTTCACGGCGACGAGGCGATCGCCGCGGTCTTCCTCGCCGGGTTCGAGGGCATCCCCAACTGGACCGACGCGCAGGGCGAAGGCTACCAGCGCTACCGCGCGATCCTCGCGCGCCGCAGCCCGGATTTCCAGACTAAGCTCGGCTACGCGGTCGCGACCGCTGGCAAGGCCAACCTGTCGATGTCGACCAACCAGCTCGCCAACCGCTTCGCAGCCTCCCACGGCTGCGTCTCGATGACGCTGGAGATGCCGTTCAAGGACAACGCCGAGCTGCCCGATCCGGCGCAAGGCTGGAGCCCCGAGCGCAGCCGCCTGCTGGCGCGCGATTGCCTGGCCGCGCTGGCCCAGTGGCTGGTGACCGGCGAGTGATCCCCGCGCCTGCGCGGGGACAGGCGTTTACCCTTCGGTAACCGCCGGGGCGGATGATCGAGCAATGGCCCGAGTCCGCGCCCTGGCTGCAACCCTGCCGCTTCACGCCACCGGCGAGCTGGCGCGCGCCGCGATCGTCGCGGGCTGCGCTCTCGCGCTGATCTTCGCGGGCCAAGCCCCGACCTTCTAAAGAATCTCCCGGACAACGTCCTGGGGGCGGCACAGGCGCACCCCTTTCTCGGTCTCGACCAGCGGCCGCTCGATCAGGATCGGGTCCGCGGCCATCGCGGCGAGCACCTCGGCCTCGCTCGCGGTGGTCAGCGCGCGCGCCTCGGCGTCGGTGCCGCGCAGCCGCAAGCCATCGCGCGGGCTGATCCCGGCGTCGCGATAGAGCTGGGCGAGCTTCTCGGCGTTCGGTGGGTCCGTCAGGTACTCGACCACTTGCAACTCGAGGCCCGGCGTCTCTTCGAGGATCTCCAGCGTCTTGCGCGAGGTTCCGCAGTTCGGGTTGTGCCAGATTGTCGCCTTCATCGCTCTCCCTGTAGCTCGGCGCGGCGGACTGGGACATCCCGATTTGGCCCCTTGCAAATGCGAATAACTCGCAATAGAGCACTTGCGAAGTATTCGCAGGAAGGGGCCCAATGTCGATCTTCAACACTCTGAGCCGCGCGCTGTTCGGGGGTGCTGCCGTCGTCTCCCCCGGACCAGCGCTCGCTACCGAGGCCGACACCGATGCGCCCGATCCGATCGTCGTCACCGGCGAGCGCCAGGGCTACGCGGTCGACGACGGCTCGAGCGCGACCAAGACCCCGACCGCGTGGATCGACACCCCCCAGACCATCACCGCGCTCTCGCGCGACCAGCTCGACGACCAGGCGGTCCAGCAGCTCGGCGACGCGTTGCGCTACGTCCCCGGGGTGGTCCTCGGCCAGGGCGAAGGCCACCGCGACCAGGTCACGCTGCGCGGCCAGAACACCACCGCCGACTTCTTCCTCGACGGCTTGCGCGACGACACGCAATACTACCGCCCACTCTACAACATCGACCGGGTCGAGGTGCTCAAGGGCGCCAATGCGATGATCTTCGGCCGCGGCGGCGGCGGCGGGGTGATCAACCGCGTGAGCAAGGTCGCCGGCGTCGATGCAGGATTCGTCCACGGCGCGGCCTCGGCCGACAGCTTCGGCGCGTTCGACATCGCCGCCGACCTCAACCAGACCTTCGGAGGATCGCTCGGCGGTCGCTTGAACGCGATCTACCAGGAGCTCGACAATCACCGCCAGGTGTTCGACGGCCGCTTCATCGGGATCAGCCCGACGCTGACCGCCGGCCTGGGCGAGCGCACCACGCTGACGCTCGGCTACACTTACGACGACGACAAGCGCGTCACCGACCGCGGCGTGCCCGCGCTCGCCGGGCGGCCGATCCGCGGCTTCCGCGACACCTTTTTCGGGCAAGAAGGCTTCAACCGCAGCCGGGTCAAGGCGCACCACTTGCGCGGCCGGCTCGACGCCGAACTCAGCGATTCGCTCAGCGCCAACGCCACCGCGCTGTTCACCGACAGCGACAAGTTCTACGCCAACGTCTATGCCCGCGGCGCGACCGCGACGACCGCCGAGCTCGAAGGCTATGCCGACGGCACCGAGCGGCAGAACTGGATCGGCCAGGCCAACCTCGTCTGGACGGGAGCCACCGGCCCGATCGGCCACACGCTGCTGATCGGCGGCGAGCTGACCGACCAGGACAGCGACAACGACCGCCGCAACGTGCTGTTCGCGGGCGGGACCAACGGCGGCCTGCGGGTGACCGTGCCCTTGGCCGAGCGCATCGTCGTCCCGGCGGTGTCGCTGACCCCGATCATCCGCGACAGCCGCTCGCGCCTGTCGGTGCGCTCTGCCTACGTCCAGGACCAGATCGCGCTGGGCGAGCACCTCGAGGTCGTCGCCGGCGTCCGCTACGACGATTTCGAGATCCGCACGCTCAACCTGATCAACAATTTCCGCGCCGAACGCAGCGATGGCAAGTGGTCGCCGCGCGTCGGGGTGATCGGCAAGCCGCAGCCCAACCTCTCGCTCTACGCCAGCTACGCCAAGAGCTTCCTGCCGCAGGCCGGCGACCAGTTCCTGGTGCTCGACGCGACCACCGAGACGCTCGCGCCCGAAGTGTTCGAGAACCTCGAGGCGGGGGTCAAGTGGGAGCCGATGGACGGCTTGACGGTATCGGCCGCGGTGTTCCAGCTCGACCGCGACAACACTCGCGCCACCGATCCCCTCACCGGCTTTGCCGTGCAAACCGGTAAGACTCGGACCAAGGGCTTCGAGGCGCATCTCGCCGGGCAGATCACCCCGCAATGGCAGGCGAGCCTGGGCTACGCCAACCAGGACGGCGAGGTCCGCTCGACCACCACCGCCGCGCCCGCCGGGCGCGAGCTCGCGCAAGTCCCGCGCCACCAGGTTACCGCATGGACGCGCTACGATTTCACCCCGGCGCTAGGGCTGGGGCTCGGCTTCGTCCACCAGTCGAAGAGCTTCGCCACGATCAGCAACGCGGTGACGCTGCCCTCGTTCACCCGCGTCGACGCCGCCGCGTTCTGGACGGTCAACCCGCGGATCGCGGTCCAGCTCAACGTCGAGAACCTGTTCGACGAGCGCTACTTCCCCAGCGCGCACACCGATCACAACATCTCGACCGGCGAGCCGCTCAACGCGCGGATCGGGGTGCGGGTGAAGCTCTAGTCGGCGTCCATCGCCGGAACGCTGCGCGCCGCGTCCTCGGCGCTGATCCCGGGCGCGGGCGCGGCGGCGATGGTCTCCTCGCCCCGGATCACCCGCCCGGCGCGGCGCACCGCCCTCAGGATGCGCGGGTAGGCGCCGCAGCGGCACAAGTTGGGAAGCGCCTCGCCGATCTCGGCCGCCGAGGGATCGGCGTTGCGGCCCAGCAGCGCGGCCGCGGCGATGACGAAGCCGGGGGTGCAGAAACCGCACTGGATCGCGCCCTCGGCGACGAACGCCTGCTGCACCGGATGGCTGCGGTCGCGGCTCAGCGCCTCGATCGTGGTGACGCTGCGGCCCTCGACCTCGCCGAGGCTGACCAGGCACGAGCGGATCGCCTCGCCGTCGATCAGCACCATGCACGCGCCGCAATCGCCCGCGCCGCAGCCGAACTTGGTGCCGGTCAGGTTGGCCGCGCTGCGCAAGCCCCACAGCAGCGGGGTCTGCGGGTCCATCCGGAACGCGACCGGACGGTCGTTGAGCGTGAAGCGGGACAAGCGCGGTTAGGCTGGGTCTTTAATCGCGCCAGCTGCGGTCGAGCCGATCGAGCTTGCGGGTCCAGGCGGCGAAATCGGGCGCGCCGGGGCCGCCGGGGAGCTGGACCTGGCCAAGGTCGCGCTGGTGGACGTCGATCACCTCCTGGCTGACCACGATCGGCTTGCCCATGCTCATCGTCGCGAGCTGGATCTCGCAAGCGCGCTGGAAGCTCCAGTGCATCAGGAACATCTCGGGGATGGTGCGGCCGAGCACCACCGGACCGTGGTTCTTGAGGAACAGGATGCGCTTGTCGCCGAGGTTGGCGAGCAGCCGCTCCCCTTCCTCGGGGCGCACGGTGACGCCCTCGAAATCGTGATACCCGATCCGCCCGGTGAAGTTGCAGGCGTAGAAGTTGACCGGCTGCAGCCCGCCCTCGAGGCTGGCCACCGCCATCGTCGCGGTGGTGTGGGTGTGGGCGATCGCGTGCGCCCAGTCGAGATGCTTGTGAAAGTAGCTGTGCTGGGTGAAGCCGGCCTTGTTGACCGGATATGGGCTGCCGTCGAGCGTGTTGCCCTCGATGTCGATCTTGACCAGGTTCGACGCGCAGACCTCGGAATAGAGCAACCCGAACGGGTTGATCAGGAACGCATTGTCCTCGCCGGGCACGCGCGCCGAGATGTGGTTGTAGATCGATTCGGACCAGCCGAGCATGTCGAAGATGCGGTAGCAGGCCGCCAGCTCCTGCCGCGCGGCCCATTCCTCCTCGCTGCAATCGAGGTTGCGCCCATGCTTGTTGGCTAGCTGGGTGGCCATGGCGTGCTCTCCGCTTTCGGCTGGTTTCGATGTCGAACTTCTATCGCATGACCAGCAGCGCGGACGCAATCGTGCAGCTATGCGGGCAGAGCGATACCCGCGAACCGGGCGTTCGCGCTACCGCTCCTCCAGCGCCTCGTCGAAGGCCTTGAGCACCGGCTTCATCAGGTAGGTCAGCACGCTCTTGCGGCCGGTGATGATCTCGACGTCGCAGATCATCCCCGGCACGATCGGCAGGCGCTTGCCGCGGCTCACGATGTAGCTCCTGTCGGTCTCGACGATCACCGAATAGTAGGCCTCGCGCTCGGCCTCGTCGAAGATGCTGTCGGCGCTGATCTGGCGGACGGTTCCCGCCAGCCCACCGTAGATCGAGAAGTCGTAGGCGGTGACCTTGACGTTGGCCGGGTCGCCGACCTTGATGAAGGCGATGTCCTGCGGCGCGACGCGGGCCTCGATCAGCAGCTTCTCGCCGACCGGCACGATCTGCATGATCTTCTCGCCGGCCTGGACGAAGCCGCCGACGGTGGTGACCTGGACGTCGTTGACGATCCCCGCAACCGGAGAGCGCAGTTCGTTGCGCCCGAGCCGGGCGGCGGCGCCGCGGATCGTCTGCTGGTTGACCGCGATCTTGGTGGCGACCTCGCTGCGCTCGTTCAAGGCCTGCTGGCGGAAGTCGAAGCGCGCTTCGCTGAGGCTCGCCTGCGCCTCCTGGATCGCCGCGGAGGCGCGCGCCGAGCCCTGGCGCGCGGCGGCGAGCCGGCCCTGGACGTCGACCAGCTCGCGCTGGGCGGAAAGCAGCTCGGTCTGCGGGACGATGCCCTTGGCGGCGAGCGGGGCGAGCATGTTGACCTGGTCCTGCGCGAGGCGGACGCTGCTGGTGAGCGAGGCGACGGTGGCCTGGCCTTCGCTGAGGTCGCGGCGGCGCTGTTCGACTTGCGCGGCCAGCGCCGACTGGCGGCTGCGCGCGGTCGCCTGGCGGACCGCGGAGAGCGCCGCCTCGTCGGCGTTCAGCGCGCCGCCGCCGCCCGCTCCGCCCTCTCGGCCGCCTGGACCAGCTGGACCTTGCTCGAGGGGATGACCTTGCCCATCCCGCGGGTGACCTCGTCGACCCGCGCGACCGCGGCCCAGAGGATCAGCGCGAGCACGCCGGCCGCGGCGATCGCGATCAATTTGCGGCTGGCGTCCCAGTCGTCCCAGGCGTCGTGAAGTCCCCCCATGGCTCGCTGCTTACTCGACGGCGCTGGCGGGAGAATTGCTGACCGGGATCGGCCCGGACGAAACGTCCTGCTCGTCGATCGCCGCCTGGTAGCGCGAGCTCGCCTCATCGGGAGCCGGAATCGCCAGGCGCCATTGCTTGAGCGGGTTGATCCGCCCGCCGACATCGGTGGCGGTGTGGCGGTCGGTCGGATCGGGGGCGATGATCAGATCGGCGGGCAGGCCGGCGTCGCCCAATGCCGCCTCGGCGTCGAGCCGCGCCTGGAGCGCGGCGTAGTTGAGGCTGGGGATCCGCTCGACCCCGCTGTAGCCGCCGGTGAACGCGCCGGCGCGGCCCCAGCTACCGGGGAAGCGGTAGAAGATGTGCGCGCCGATCTGCTCGATCTTGGCGAGGTTGAACGCCCATTTCGGCAGCACGTAGTCGGCATGATAGTGCGTCGCCGAGCCGACTTCGGCAGCGACGTGGCCCGAAAGCGCGGCGCGGGCGACGTCCTGCGCCACTTTCCACGCCGCCGCCGAGGGCCGACGCAGCAGCGAGCCGTCGCAAGTGAAGCTGAACTGGCAGCCGGTGGTTCGCTCCCACCCCTGGTAGACCACCCCGCAGACCGACTTCGGATAGGCCGGGTGGCGCATCCGGTTGAGCACGACCTGGGCGACCGCGCGGCGGCCGACGAGCGGTTCGTAGGCGGCTTCGTAATAGACCGCCTGGCTCAGGCAGGTCAGCGCGTTGCCCATCGGACCGGCGCCCGAGGTATTCACCGCTTTCGAGATCAGGAACGAGCGCATCGCTTCGACCGGCGCGGTCGACAGCGGTATCAGCGCATTGCGCTGCTGTGCGGCGAGCCCTTCGACCACGATTTCGGCCTGCTTGCCCTCGGTCAGCCCGGCGACCGCGCGCTTGGCCGCGAGATTGACGCGGATCGAGGCCTCGGCCCGGGCCGGCGAACCGAACCCGAGCGATTGCCAAACGCCCGAGTAGCCGCCGCCGCTCACCATCGGCAGCCCGGCGAGCAGGAGCGCGAACAGCGCCGTCCCCGCCGCGAGGTTGCGCGGCGTCGCCCAGCGCGCCGCGGGCTGGCGACCGAGGGCGTCCGCGCCCAACTCAAGTATCGTCCCGTCGTTCATTTTGACCCTACGGCTTGACGCCGCCTCCAAGTCCGATTCCGGCCGTGGCGATGATCTGGTCGCGCGGCCCATCCGCCACTAGCCGTCCTTTGTCGAGCACGATCAGGCGGTTGCACAAGGTGAACAGCGCCGGTCGATGAGTCGCTATGACCAAGGTCTGAGACCCTGTCAGTGATCGAGACAACTGCTCGACGAAAAGCTTCTCCGTCTGCGCATCCATAGCACCAGTCGGCTCGTCGAGGAAGATCAGCCGCGCCGGACTCACGAAGGCGCGGGCCAGCGCCAAAAAGCTGCGCTGGCCGCCCGAGAGGCGGCTGCCGTGCTCGCCGACCGCGCGGTCGAAGCCGCCGGCGTCGCGCGCGAGGAACTGATCGGCGCCGACGGTGCGCAGCGCGCCGAGCAATTCGTCGTCGCTCGCATGACCCGCCCCGATCGAAAGGTTGTCCTTTACCGAGCCCGAGAACAGGTCGCTGTCCTGCGCGACGAAGCGGAACGCGGCGCGCAAGTCCTGCGGGCGGTATTGACGGCTGTCGATCCCGTCGACCAGCATCTGGCCCCCGGTGGGCTGATAAAGCCCGCAGAGAATGCGCCCGAGCGTCGACTTGCCCGAAGCGACGCGGCCGATCACCGCGATCCGATCGCCGGGCTCGATCGTCAGATCCAAGCCCTTGAGCGACTCGGCCGAGGCTTCGGGATAGGTGAAGTCGACGCTCTCGAGCCGGATCCGAGCGGCGCGGACCTCGGGCGTGATCGAGGCGCTGCCCATCCGCCGCTCGTCGCCCTCGTCCCACAGCCGCTGCAGCGAATCGAGCGTCTCGCGCGCCTGCTGGCCGCGGGTCAGCAGGAACGCGAGCTGGCCGGCTGGAGCGAGGCTGCGCGACGAGAGCATGACGATCGCGATGATCGCGCCCATGGTGATCTCGCCCTCGGCGAACAGGTAATAGCCGCCAACGATCAGCGCGATGTTCGAGACCTGCTGGAAAGTGCTGGTCAGGCTGACCGCGGCCGACGAGATGTCCTTCAATTTCTGCTGCGAGTGGCCCCCGATCTCGGCCAGGCGGCGCCAGCGCCCGAGCATCGTCCCTTCGCCGGCGACGCTCTTGAGCGTCTCGAGCCCGGCGATCGATTCGACCAGCAGCGTCTGCTGCAGCCCGAAGTCGGCCTGCGCGTCGCGCGCGGCGGCGATGACCCTGCGGCGCAGGCGCAAGCCGGCCGCCGCCATCAGCGCGATCGCGACGATCGGAACCAGCGCCAGCCACCCGGCGATGTAGGCGATCATCGCCACGAACAGCACCAGGAAGGCCATGTCGATCATCAGCACGACCGTGGTCGAGGCGAAGAAATCGCGGACGATCGCGTATTCCGAGACGCGCGCGACGAGGTTGCCGGTGTGGCCCTTGCGCTCGGCCAGCGGCGCGGAGAGGATCTTAGAGTAGATCTTCTGCGACAGTCGCAGGTCGAGGTCGCGGCCGATCTGATCGAGCACCTCGGTCCGTGCCCGGCGCAGCGCGTACTCGAGCCCGAAGGCGAGCAGCACGCCCACCGCCAGCACCCACAGCGTGGCTTCGGCGCGGTTGGGGATGACCCGGTCGTAAACATTCATCGAGAACAGCGGCAGCGCCAGCGCGAGCAGGTTGACCACCACGGTCGCCACCAGGACGGGAGCGAAGCGGCGGCGGTCCTTGGCGATCTCGCTCCAGAACCAGTGCTCGCGCGCGCGCTTGTGCCACGGTTGGCCGGCGTCGCGCAGCGCTTGCGGATCGCCGCTGACCGCGAGCATCCGCCCGGAATACGTCGGTGCGAGGTCGGCCAACGGCTCCCACGCGGCCTGGCCGGCCTCGGGCCGCCAGACCAGCACCTGGCCATCGCGGATTTCGTGGACCACGGCCGCGTCATCGCCGAGCGCGACGATCGCCGGGTAAAGCTCGGGCGGCTTGGGCAGCTTCGCGCGGTCCTCGGGGGTGTAGTTGAGCCCGAGCTGCTCGAGCGCGGGCCCGAGCTGATGCCACGGCAGCCGTCCGTCGCGGTCGAGCGCGAGGCCCGAGAGCAGCCCCGGCGCGAACGCCACGCCGAACCGCGCCGCCATCTCCTCGATGCAGGCGACCAGCGGGTCGGCGGCGCGCGCGGCGCGAATCGGCGTCTCGATGCTCACTGTCCGTCCAAGTCTTCCCCGATCCCGGCGCCCTTATACCCGACACGCCGCTCGCTTCCCAACGGGTTAACCGTGAAACGAGCGCGGCGAACGCGGCGGACGATGCCGTTGACGCAGCCTCCTAGCGAAGCGGACCGCCGCCCGGGTACTCGCGATACTGGCGCTCGCTGACCTTCGGCGGGCCGTACTCGAATTGCTCGCGCTCGCGCTCGCCCGCCCCGGCCCCCGGCGCGACTTCGAGCGCGGAGAGGAAGCGGTTGGTCGCGGCCAGCGTCTGGTACTGCGCGAACAGCTGCGAGAACCGCGCCGTCTCCAGCCGGGTCTGCACGCTGTAGCGCGAGTTCTGCGCGTCGAGCACGTCGAGCAGCGAGCGCCGGCCGACGTTGAACTGGCTGCGGTAGCTCAAGAGCAGGTCGTCGCTGACCTTGCTCTGGGTCTCGAGCTCGGTCGAGATCCGGGTCTGCGCGGTCAGCGCGTTCCACGCGGTGCGGACGTCCTCTTCGGCCTGACGGCTGACCTGGTCGAGGCGGAAGCGCGCCTCGCTCGCGCGGCGCACCTGCTCCTCGTAGCGGGCCTGGTTGATCCCGCCGGAGAACAGGCTCCAGCGGACGAAGGCGCGCGCGGTGACGTCGTTGGTGTTGCCGTTGAAGCCGTCGATGTCCTCGCCGACCCTGCCCACCATGTCGACTCCGACGGTGGGGTAGAGGTCGCCCTTGACGCTCCGGGCGAGCGCGTTGGCGGCGTCGACGTCGGCCTCGGCTTCCTTGACCAGCGGGTTCTGGGTCCGCGCGAGCCCGACCGCCTCGGCCGGCGAGGCCGGCATCTGCGCGGCCAGGCTCGGCGGGACCTGATAGTTCTCGATATCGAGCCCGGTCAGCCGGCGCAGCGTGATCTTGGCGTCGTCGAGCGACTGCAGCGACTCGGTCTCGCGGACGATCGCGGCTTGCAGCCGT
Organism: Novosphingobium sp.; assembly: GCA_020200285.1. Classification (GTDB taxonomy): domain Bacteria; phylum Pseudomonadota; class Alphaproteobacteria; order Sphingomonadales; family Sphingomonadaceae; genus Novosphingobium. The sequence goes on from JAIVIY010000129.1 coordinate 11,454, forward strand.
TCCTGCGCCTGCTGCTGATCGGCGACCGAGATCGAGCCTTCGCGGACCCCGGTCCCGAGATCGCGCACCAGCGTCTGGTGGAACGCGGTGTTGTCCTGGCTGGCGGCGTAAATCCGCTGCTGGAGCAGCACGTTGAGGTATTGCCGCGCGACCTGCAGCGCGGTGAACTCCGAGCGTTCGAGCACCCGCATCGAGGCGCCGTCGACCCGGCTCGCCTGGCGCAGCACTTCCCCGCGGCGCTTCCCGAAGTCGAACAGGTCCCAGACCGCGCGGCCCTGGAACTCGAGCGGATAAAGCTTCTCATCGGCGATGCCGAGCGTGCGGCGGGTGCGGTTCTCGAGCCGCCGGACGCCGGCCGAGGCCTCGACGTCGACCCGCGGGAGATAGAGCCCCTGCGCCTGCTTGCGCTCGAACTCGATCGCCTCCTTGTTCATCTGCGCCTGGATGATCTCGGGATTGGAATTGACCGCGACCGCGATCGCATCGCGCAGCGAGACGGCCTCGCCTTGTGCGAGCGCGCCCGGTGCGGTGCCGGCGAGCAGCGCCGCCAGCCCCAGAGTGATGGTCTTGGTAGTTTTCATTTTCTCGCCCCCCGGCTCGAAAGGATGGATGGTCAGCGCGCGCTGATTTCGACGCGGCGGTTCTGGGCTTCGCGGACCCCGTCGGCGGTCGGCACGCGCGGCTCGGTTTCACCCTTGCCGCTGACCGAAACGGTCCCCGGCGCGAGCCCGGCCGAGCCGAGTGCGGCGGCCACCGCCTCGGCCCGGCGCAGCGCCAGGCCCTCGTTGTAGGCGTCGCTGCCCGAACGGTCGGCGTGGCCGACCGCGTTGAGCGATCCCCAGCCGCAGGCGTTCATGTTGGCGGCGATGAACTGCAGCGTCTGCAGCGAGCTTTCGGGCACCGCCGAGCTGTCGAACTCGAAGAACACCGTGCCGATGATCGGCTGGCGGCAAATCTCGGGCGTGACCGTGCTGACTTGCGGCAGCGGCGCCGGACCCGCCGGAACCAGGCTCATCCGGGCATAAGCGTCGGCGCACTTGCCGAGGCTGACCGGGTCGCGGGTCCCGCTCTTGAGGAAGCCCAGCGCGATGCCGCACTGGTTCTTCGCCGCCATCGCCCAGATATAGCGCGGATCGTTGGCGTTGAAGGTCTGCGCCATCGCCGCGACGGCTTCGTCATGACGGCGCTGGACTTCGGGGCGAAGCTGGCTGCGGCTCATCGCCGTCCAGTCGTCGCCCGCGGTTTGCGCGGCGGCGAGCGCAGGCCAGGCCGCGCCCCCCAGCGCAATGCCCAGCGCCGCCCGCTTCAGTGTGGTCTCCATCGTCTTGCCCCCTTTTGCGTCGATCTCTCGTGCGCGCCCCGTCTAATGCTCCGTCACGCCACCGCAGCGGCAGCAGCGTGATCTTCGATCATTGCGTCGAGCTGGAAGGCGTTGACGAACGCCTCGGTCCCACCGACGTTGGCGTCGAGCAGCGCCGCCAGCGCGCCGTCCCCCGACCCGCCCAGCGGCGCGTCCGCGGCCTCGGCCCCGGCGAAGTGCGCGACTACCGCGTCGACCAGCGCGGTCCCCTGCGTGTCGCCGAACGCTTCCTGCACCGCGGCGACGTCCTGGGTGCGCTGACCGGCGATCTCGCCCGCCTGGGCGGCGAGCAGCAGCGCCTCCATCAGTTGGCCGCCGCCCGCAGCGTCCGCGCCCGGCGCCTCGACCGCGAAGCGGGCGATCGACGCCTCAGCGGGCTCGGCGCGGACTTGCGCCATCCCCGCTTCGCGAGGCTCGGCGGTCAGCGCGCTGCGACCCGCTTCGGCCTCGAACGCGCGCAGCGACGCTGGCTCGGCGGGACCCTCACGGGCCGGCGCACGCCCGAGCAGCGCATCATCGCTCGGCTCGAGCTCGAGCTGCGCTTCGGGCAGCGCCTGGAGCGACTGGACCGCCCCCGGCCTGCCGTTCCCGGCAGCGGCGACCGCCCCATCGGCCGCCGCCGCCGGAAGGCTCGCAACGCTCGACGCGGCCGCGGCCAGCGCGCCCGCCGCGGCGACGTTGCTCGCCGCGAACTCGGCGGTGCGCGCGGCCATCCGCTCGAG
>JAIVIY010000083.1 GCA_020200285.1 Novosphingobium sp.
CACCCCGACGATCCACTGCGCGCCGATCTCGGGATAAAACACCTGGATCACGCCTTCCTCGGAAAGGTCGTCGAGCGCCTTGCGCAGCTGCTTGGTCTTGGTCGGGTCCTTGAGCACCACCCGACGCAGGATCTCTGGGGCGAAATTGGGCAGCCCGGTGAAGCGGATGGCGTTGCGCTCGGACAAGGTGTCCCCGACGCGCAGCGTGCCGTGATTGGGGATGCCGATGATGTCGCCGGCTTCGGCGGTGTCGGCGAGCTCCCGGTCCTGCGCGAAGAACAGGATCGGCGAGTGCACCGCGATCGGCTTGCCCAGGCCCGAGGGGGTGAGCTTCATCCCGCGTTTGAACGTGCCCGAGACCATCCGCATGAACGCGATCCGGTGTTCCTCGCCCGCTCGGCCTGGGACGTCGGCTACCAGCAGGAGCGCAACCCGGGGCTCGCGTTCTCGGCGACGAAGGAGCGTTGACCTTTGCGAGAGTCCCCGCGAAGGCGGGGACCTCAGGCCTAAGGCTCCCGCCTCCGCGGGAGCGCTGAGGGGGACAATCGCGTCACCATGACCATGCTCGGCCCGGTATCGCGGACCTTCATCTCGCAGCGGCTGCGGCTGCATTACCTCGACTGGGGCAACCCCGACAAACCGCCGCTGCTGCTGGTCCATGGCGGGCGCGACCATGCGCGGAGCTGGGACTGGACCGCGCAAGCGCTGCGCGACGACTGGCGCGTGATTGCGCTCGATCACCGCGGCCACGGCGACAGCGAATGGGTCTCCGACGGCAACTACCAGGCCAGCGACATGGTCTACGACGTCGCCCAGCTGGTCCACCAGCTCGACCTCGCCCCGGTGACGATCGTCGCGCACTCACTCGGCGCCAACGTCAGCCTGCGCTACGCGGGAATCTATCCCGAGACGGTCCGCAAGCTGGTGGCGATCGAGGGCCTCGGCCCGTCGCCCAAGATGATCGCCGAGATGTTCGCCCGGCCCTATCGCGAGCGGGTGCGCGAGTGGATCGAGAAGAAACGCGCCTCGGCGGCGCGCAGCCCGCGCAAGTACGCGACGATCGAGGACGCGCTGGCGCGGATGCAAGGAGAGAACACCTACCTGACCGCCGAACAGGCGCGCCACCTGACGATCCACGGCGCCAACCGCAATGAGGACGGCACCTTCAGCTGGAAGTTCGATCCGCACCTCAACAACTGGCCGATCGAGACCGGCTACGAGGAGATGAAGTCGGTGTGGGAAGCGATCGCCTGCCCGACGCTGCTGCTCTACGGCGCGAACAGCTGGGCTTCGAACCCGGAGAAGGACGGCCGACTCGAATATTTCCGGACCGCCCGGGTGATCGAGTTCGACAACGCCGGCCACTGGCTCCACCATGACCAGTTCGAGCGCTTTATCGCCACTTTGCGGGAGTTCCTCTGATGGCCGACTTCACCGATCACCTGACCGACGACCACATCGCGATGATCGCCTGCCAGGCGGTGTTCTTCGTCGCCACCGCGGCCGCACGCGCGCGGATCAACCTTAGCCCCAAGGGCCTCGACACCTTCCGCGTGCTCGACCGCAACCGGGTCGCCTGGCTCGACCTTGGCGGCTCGGGCAACGAGACCCACGCGCATCTCGCAGCGGATGATGATGGCAGAGGGGGCCGGATAACGGTGATGATGTGCAACTTCGAGCAGCCCGCGCTGATCCTGCGGATCTACGGCAAGGGCCGCGCGGTGCTGCCCCAGGACGCCGAGTGGGGCGAACTCGCCCCGCATTTCGAGCTGCTCCCCGGCACGCGGCAGATCTTCGACATCGCAGTCGACAGCGTCCAGACCTCGTGCGGCTGGGGCGTGCCGCTGATGACGGTCGAGAAACCCCGGGCGACGCTGACCAAGTACCACGCGCAGCAGGACCCGACGCTCTGGGTCGAGAAGTTCCAGGGCCGGACGAAGTCGATCGACGGGCTACCGACGCGCCCGACCGACCGCTACATCGCCGGGAACGCCTGAGGCCGCCAGCCGGTTGGAGACCGGATGCGGATCACCGTCGCCAGCTACAACATCCACAAGGCGGTCGGGCTCGACCGCCGGCGCGATCCCGACCGCATCCTCGCAATCCTGCGCGAGATCGACGCCGACGTGATCGCATTGCAGGAGTGCGACCGCCGCTTCGGCGAACGCCCGAGCGTGCTCCCCAAGGCCGCGCTCGACGAAAGTCCGTGGCGCGCCGCCCCGCTGGCGATGCAGCCCCAGTCGCTCGGCTGGCATGGCAACGCGATCCTCGTCCGGCGCGAGATCGGGATCACCGATTGCGCCGCGGTGCCGCTGCCGACGCTCGAGCCGCGCGGCGCGGTCTGCGCCGACCTCGAAATCGAGGGCAAGTCGCTCCGCGTGGTCGGCATGCACCTCGACATCTCGGGGCTGCGCCGTCACCACCAGGTCCGCAGCGTATTGAGCCACCTGCACTTGCGCGAGCACCGCAGCCCGGCGGTGGTGATGGGCGACATGAACGACTGGTCGCGCCACGGCCGGGCCCTACGCGAGTTCGGGCACGGCTGGCAGATGGTCGGGGTCGGCCACAGCTTTCCCGCGCGCCGGCCGGTCGCCCCGCTCGACCGCATCGTCGTTTCCGACGACTGGCACGTCGCGGCGTGCGGCGTCCACCGCTCGGCGCTGGCCGCGCACGCCAGCGATCACCTCCCGGTGTGGGCCACGCTGACGCTTTAGGCATCGCTGCCCAATAAACGGGCACTCGCATTGTGCGGCGCACAACAATGCGCCGCGCCTCCGCCGTTTCGCCCGATTCACGCTTGGCACGGCTCTTGCTGCATCTGCGAAGCCGGGATGGGCCGGCCGAACTGAGGTCCGGCATGAAATTCATCGTCGCCGTCATCAAGCCATTCAAGCTCGACGAAGTGCGCGAGGCGCTCTCGGCGCTCGGTGTCGCCGGGATGACGGTCACCGAGGTCAAGGGCTTCGGCCGTCAGAAGGGCCAGACCGAAATCTACCGCGGCGCCGAGTACTCCACCAACATGCTGCCCAAGGTGAAGATCGAGATTGCGGCGAGCGACGCGCTCGCGCCGCGGATCGTCGAGACGATCCAGCAAACCGCGAGCACCGAGGCGATCGGCGACGGCAAGGTCTTCGTCCTCGACCTCGCCGCCGCCACCCGCATCCGCACCGGCGAGACCGGCGACACCGCGCTGTGAGCGCGCGAGACCATACGAGGGGGAATCCGATGATCCGCAAGATGTTCGCCGTCGGGGGCGCCGTGGGGACGAGCCTGTTCGTCTCCGCCGCGGCCCTCGCGCAGGAAGCCGCTGGCCCGATCAAGGCGCCCACGGCCGAGCAGATGGCCGGGATGGTCGACAAGGGCGACACCGCCTGGATGCTGGTCTGCTCGGCGCTGGTGCTGATGATGAGCGTGCCCGCGCTGGCGCTGTTCTACGGCGGGCTGGTGCGGACCAAGAACATGCTCAGCGTGCTGATGCAGGTGTTCATGATCGTCTCGGTCGCCGCGCTGGTCTGGGTCTGCTGGGGCTACAGCCTGGCCTTCACCGGCGGCGGACCGTTCGTCGGCGGGCTCTCCAAGGCGTTCCTCGCCGGGGTCGACGGGACGACCTTCGCCGCGACCTTCTCCAACAACGTCTATCTGCCCGAGTACGTTTTCGTCGTGTTTCAGATGACGTTCGCCTGCATCACTCCGGCGCTGATCGTCGGGGCGTTCGCCGAGCGGATCAAGTTCACGCCCTTGATCCTGTTCGTGGTCGCCTGGCTCACGATCGTCTATTTCCCGATCGCGCACATGGTCTGGTATTGGGCCGGCCCCGATTTCTTGGTCGACACGGTCGTCAAGGATGCTGCGGGAGCACTCGTCAGCCAGGATGCCGGCTTCCTGTGGGGGATGGGCGCGCTCGATTTCGCCGGCGGCACCGTGGTCCACATCAACGCCGGGGTCGCCGGGCTGGTCGGCTGCCTGTTCGTGGGCAAGCGCGTCGGCTTCGGCAAGGAGGCGACCCCGCCGCATTCGATGACGATGACGATGATCGGCGCCTCGCTGCTGTGGGTCGGCTGGTTCGGTTTCAACGCCGGGTCCAACCTCGAGGCCAACGGGGTCACCGGCGTCGCCTTCATCAATACGTTCGTCGCAACTGCCGCGGCGGCGGTCAGCTGGGCGATCGTCGAGCAGATCCACCACAAGCGCCCGTCGCTGCTCGGCGCCGCGACCGGGGCGGTCGCCGGGCTGGTGGCGATCACCCCGGCCTCGGGCTTCGCCGCGCCGATGACCGCGATCGTCCTCGGGCTGGTGGTCTCGCCGATCTGCTACCTGTTCGTCAGCACCATCAAGAACCGCCTCCGCTACGACGACACCCTCGACGTCTTCGGCGTCCACGGGATCGGCGGGATCGTCGGGGCGATCGGCACCGGGATCGTCGCCGACCCGGCGCTCGGCGGGCAGGGGTTCTTCGACTACACCGTGTTCCCCGCCGCGGTCGGCGAATACGACATGGCTGCGCAAGTCGTGACCCAGATCAAGGCGGTGCTGCTGACCGTCGCCTGGTCGGGGATCGGCTCGGCGGTGCTGTTCGCTGCGCTCAAGTATACGATCGGCCTGCGCCCCAGCGAGGAGGCCGAGCGGGAGGGCCTCGACCTCGCCGAGCACGGGGAGCGCGCCTACAACTACTGATTTCAAGAGCTTGGCGGGCCGAGGGGCAGTCTCCCTCTCCTCCGGACCCCCGGTCTCGCCATCTGGTGTTCCTCCTGCGAACAGACTGACGGGCCGGAGCCAGCCGCTCCGGCCCGCTTTTTGCGCTGCCCCGCGATGGTTGCAGGTGTGACTTTCCCGCTACGCTGCCCCGCAATTCGGCGCTCGGCAGCTCGCCGACTCTTGAGGGAACGCGGCGAAGGCGCGAGAGGCGCGCGCAGGTTCGCAGAAACCTGCTCCAGGGAGTTATCCATGCGCCACCGTTTCAGCCCCGATTCCGTCCGCCGCCTGCGCTGGCTCGCCGGCATTTCCGCGATCGCGATCGCGATGCCCGCCGCCGCGCAGGACGTTCCGGCCGAAGAGACCACCGGCAACGAGATCGTCGTCACCGCGACCAAGCGGGACCAGACGATCCAGGACGTGCCGTTCTCGATCAACGCCCAGACCGCCGACGACATCGAGAAGTCGGGCTCGAACTCGCTCGAGGACGTCGCGCGCAACGTCGCCGGGCTCAACGTCCAGAACCTCGGGCCGGGACAGAGCCAGGTTTCGGTGCGCGGCGTTTCCGCGGGTCAGGTCGTCCGCGACCAGCCGGGCGTCAAGGAGCAGGTCGGGGTCTATCTCGACGAATCGGTGATCTCGCTGTCGCTGTTCACCCCCGACCTCGATCTGTTCGACTTGAACCGGGTCGAGACGTTGCGCGGGCCGCAGGGCACGCTGTTCGGGTCGGGCTCGGTCGGCGGGACGATCCGCTACATCACCAACCAGCCGCGCCTGGGGGTGACCGAAGGCGCGGTCGAGGGCAACGTGAACCTGGTCGACGGCGACGATTTCGGCGGCCACCTCAAGGGCGCGGTCAACCTGCCGCTCGGCGAGAACGCGGCGCTGCGCGCGGTCGGCTACTTCACCCGCTACGGCGGATTCGTCGACGCGCTCGGGCCGGCGGGCGGCGAGGACGTCAACGACGGCGAGCGCTACGGCGGCCGCGTGGCGCTGACCTTCGAGCCTTCGGCGGGCTTCCGCATCACCCCGCGGGTGGTCTACCAGAAGGTCGAGGCCGACGGCTTCAACCGCCAGGAGATCTACAACCTCTACGCCAACCGCTTCACCACCACGCGGCCGCAGGTGATTTTCGACGAGCGCGAGCAGTACCTGCTACTGCGCGAGGCGTTCGAGGACGAGACCATCCTCGCCGACCTCACCGCCTCGATCGGCCTGGGCGAGGCCATCGAGCTGACTTCGGTGACCAGCTACATCGACCGCAACATCCTGGTCAGCCGCGACGCCAGCGCGCTGACCGGCTCGGTTTCGGTCGACCTCGGCTTCCCGGCCGCGGGCGTGCTGCTGCCGTCGAACTTGCGCGACACCACCGACCTCCAGACCTGGACGCAGGAGCTGCGCCTCGCCTCGACCGGCGAAGGGCCGTTCCAGTGGGTGGTCGGCGGGTTCTATTCGGACATCGACCGGTTCTACCGCCAGCGGCTGCCGACCCCGGGCTACCAGGCGTTCACCGACGCGCGGTTCGGCGCAGGGACCTCGGCGGCGGTGGCCAACGGCTTCCCCAACCTCGATTCGCCCTACAACGCCGACCTGCCCTACGACATCCGCCAGTACGCGGTGTTCGGCGAGGGCAGCTACGAGTTCGGCCGCTTCACCGCCACCGCGGGCGCGCGCTATTACGACTTCAAGGAGGAGCGTGAGTTCAACTCCGGCGGGCTGTTCTCGAACGGCGACAACCGTTCGGACAGGACCAGCTCGAACGGCGTCTCGCCGCGCTTCATCCTCAGCTACGAGGTCAGCGACGACGTCACGGTCAACGCCCAGGCGGCCAAGGGCTTCCGTTTGGGCGGGGTCAACGATCCGCTCAACCTCCCGCTGTGTGACAATGGCGTTCCCAACGGGCCCGACGCGATGTTGTTCGGCGGGTTCCAGGACTACGACGACGAGACGCTGTGGAATTACGAGCTGGGGATGAAGGCGCAAGGTCGCGGCTTCACCTTCAACGCCGCCGGGTTCTACAACGACATCAAGGATCTGCAGGTGACGCTCGACGCGGGCAGCTGCTCGAGCCGGATCGTGTTCAACACCGACAAGGCGCACTCGATGGGCTTCGAGGCCGAAGTCGGCTTCCAGCCCGCCGACGGCCTCGACCTGTCGATCGCCGGCAGCATCATCGAGGCCGAGTTCGACAGCACCTTGCCGGGTGCGTTCGCGGCGGCGACCGGCATCCGCAACGGCAACCGCCTGCCCTCGGTGCCCAAGTTCCAGATCGCCGCGACCGGCAGCTACGAATGGCCGGTCTCCGACGGGATGGATGCGTTCGTCAACGCCTCGGCCCAGCATGTCGGCACCCGCTTCACCCAGCCCGCCGACCAGGAGAACAACCCGCGGACCTTCGTTCACGGGCTGCCGTTCGGCGGCGCGCCGGCGACGGCGGCGACCACGGTCGACCTCAAGCTGCCCGACTACCAGCTGGTCAACCTCAGCGCCGGGGTGCGGATGGACAACGGCCTGTCGCTGACCGCTTACATCAACAACCTGTTCGACGAGAACCCGATCCTCTCGTTCGACCGCGAACGCGGCGGGCGGGCCCGGCTCGGCTTCAACATCGGCCAGCCGCGCACCTTCGGGCTGACCGCGCGCAAGGAGTTCTGACTTTAGGCAAACGGGGCGGCGTCCGCGTGGCGCCGCCCCTGCCGTCCTACCCCGCTAGCATCCGCCGCTCGCGGATCTGGGTCAACGCCACGCTCGCCGGCAGCGGCTGGATCGCCGCGCGGTTGTTGAGCAGCAGGAACGCCATCAGGATCGGCATCATCAGCGCCTGGATGCTGATCACCAGCGCGAAGCCGAGCACGATCGTCGCCCAGTTGGGGAGGGCGAGATCGGTGAACAGCTTCAGGTAGAGCGCGCCCAGCGCCAGACCGACCGATAGCGTCAGCAGCGCCAGGCTGGCGATCAGGATGCGGACGAACACCGCTTCCGACAGCACCGAGATCGCCCCGAGGCCGTGCGCGACGAGCCCGACGAAGTTCATCCGCGACCGTCCGGCATAACGCTTGCCGCGCCGGGTCGGGACGTACTCGACCGCGATCCGCGATTGCAGCAGCGCGGCCGGGAAGTTGTTCCAGACGTGCGGGTTGCCGATCACCCGGTGGACCTGGCCCGCCTGGAGCACGATGAAGTTGCCGAAGTTGATGCGCTGCCCGGTGAGCAGCCGGAACAGCCGGGTGTAGAGCCAGTAGAACGCCTTGAACGCGAGCCCTTCGGACCGCTCGCCGCGCTGCGCCACGACCGCGCGGCCGGGCGCCGCCGCGGCGCGCTCGGCGAGCGTGCGGAGATCTTCGGCGCGGTCCTCGCCGTCGGCATCCATCACCGCGACGAGATCGAGTCCGGGACGCTCGGCGACCGCCATCAGCCCGACCGCGATCGCCCGCTGGTGGCCGAGGTTGGCGGCGAGCGCGAGGCATTCGATGCGCGTGACCCCGGGCGCGGGCTCGAGCCGCTCGGGCGGCGGCTCGCTCGAGCCATCGTCGACCGCGACGATGTCGACCTCGATGCCGCTGGCGGCCGTCGCCGCGGCGATGTCGCCGATAACGCGGGCGGCCGATTCCCAGTCGTCGTAGACCGGCATGACCACGGTCAGGCGGCGGGGGGCGTCGCTCATCGGGCGCCGGTATTATGCCGCCTGTCGGGCGAAACCAAGCATCGCCGCACCGCTATCCCCCGCGCGAGCGCACCGCACCGCGCGCGAACGCCCAGAAGTGGTTGAGCGCGAAGCTCAGCGGCGGATAGGCGAGCGCGACCAGCAGCGCCGCGCCGGGCGGGCTCGCGCCCAGTCCCAGCGCGGCGTGGTGGAGCGCGACGCAGAGCAGCGTCAGGCCGACAGTCACCGCGACGAACCGGCCGCCGAGCCGCAAGTGGCGTTCGTCGGCGCGGTAAGTGAAGAAGTAATGCCCGAGGTAGGAGGCGAGGGTGCCGCAGAGGAGCGCGATCAGGTTCGCCGCACGGGCGGCGATGTTCCACTCGAGCAGGACGAGCGAGGCGGCGAGATAAGTCAGCGTCGCTGCGATCCCGACCAGCCCGAAGCGAAAGATCGCGCCGAGCTCGCCCGGCCGCAGGCGCCAGCGCCGCGTGCGCGGATCGTCCATGGCTGTTCCAACCCCCCGCCGCCGCTGCTAGCCGCCTGGTCCGGGCGGTCAATAGCGCCGCTGGACAAAGCCGAGAGGCTCGCGCAAATCCGGGAGAATGCGGAAGGGGGCGAGACGATCGCGGGGCGAGGTCGTCCTCGCTCAGCCGGCGCGCGGACCGCGATGGCCCGGCGCAGGCGGCTTCGGAGCGGCCGATCTCGGACTGGCGCTGCTGATCGTGGCGGCGATCGCGCTCGGCGGCGGCGGCTCGGCGGCGCCCTGGCCCGAGATGCTGCTGGAGTGGACCGCGGACAATCTCACCGGCTTCCACGCCAACCGCAACGCCCAGGCCGACCTGTTGCTGATTGGGCTGCTGGCGCTGGCGGCGATCGTCGCTGCGCTGCCGCGCGAAACGCGGCGCAACTACGCGGTGCCGGCCGCGGCCATCGCGGCCGTCCTGCTCGGCGCAACGATCCTCACCGCTTCGCGGGCCGGCATCGCCCTGCTCGCCGTCGGTCTCGCCGGAGCGGCGATCTGGCAAGCCCGTCGGATGACCGCCCGAGCCGGTCGCCGGCGCATCGCGGCATGGGGCGCGGCCGCGTTCGCCGGCTTCGCCGTGCTGGCCTGGGCGGCCGCCGGCAACCGTGCGATCGAGCGTGTCGCCCAGCGGTTCGCCGAGGGCGAGCAAGCCCGCCCCGAACTGTGGCGCGACACGCTGTTCGCGATTCAGCAGTATTGGCCGTTCGGCAGCGGCATCGGCACGTTCGTCCCCGTGTTCCACGCCGCCGAGCGGCTTGAGGTCGTCGATCCGAGCGTGCCCAACCGCGCGCACAACGATTTCCTCGAGCTCGCGCTCGAGGCGGGACTGCCGGGGATCGTCCTCGCGCTCGCGCTGGCCGGCACTGTCGTCTGGCGGCTGGTCGCGCGATGGCGCAATGCAGCCTCGCCCGACGAGCGCGCGCAAGTTGGTTTCGCCGCGGCGGTGCTGGCCCTGCTCGCGGCGCATTCGCTCGTTGATTATCCGTTGCGTTCCATGGCATTGGCAAGCGTGGCAGGGGTGGTCACGGGCATGATTCTGGCTCCGCGCGACGCGCGCTGCCGGAAAACGCCGCCGCGACGCGGGGAGATCGGTCGAAAGTGATTTGGGCAAGGGTTCCGACGCTGGTCTGCGTCCTCGCGGCGCTGGCGGGCTGCGCCGGGTCGCGTCCGAGCGGGCTGCCGCAGGGTCCGGCCGCCTACGCGGTGATTCCCGCCGCGCCGGGAAGCCCCCCGGCGCCGGCGGTGCGAACGCTCCGCGCGGGCGACGCGATCAGTGTGTCGGTGTTCCGCGAGGCCGAGCTCAGCGCCGAGAAGGTCGTGCTCGACGAGCTCGGCAACGTCCAGCTTCCGGCGCTCGGCGAGCTGGCGGCGGCGCGGCGGACGCCGCGCGAGTTCGCGGAGCAAGTCGCCGCGCGGCTGGGAGAACGGTTCCTGCGCAATCCGCGCGTGACCGTCGCCTTGGTGAGCGCCGTCGCCGAGGCGGTGGCGGTCGAGGGCCAGGTCGGGACCCCGGGGCTCTATCCGCTGAGCCGCAACGAGACGCTGCTGACCAGCCTCGCCCGCGCCGGGAGCCCGACCCAGCTCGCCGAGCTCGACGAAGTGGTGGTGTTCCGCACCGTCAACGGCCAGCGGATGGGCGCGGTGTTCGACGTCCGCAAGATCCGCACCGGCAACGCGCCCGATCCGCAGATTGTCGACGGCGACCTGGTCGTGGTCGGCTTCTCGCAACTGAAGGGCGCCTACCGCGATTTCCTGGCGGCGACCCCGCTGCTCGGCCTGTTCACGATTTTCTAGGCCGAGCCAGGCAAAGGATCAGCACCGTGGCCACAAACCTTCTCGTCCCGTCCCCTTCGCGCTGGCGCGCGCCGGGCCCGGACGAGGCGTTCGTCGCCGATCCGACCGCCGCGCGCGGCATCGACGTGCGCTTCATCGTCGCGGCGGTGCGCCGCCGCGCGGTGTGGATCGCGGCGATCATCGCGCTGGCGCTTGCCGCAGGGCTGCTCATCACCATGCTCCAGGCGCCGCGCTACACCGCGCAGGCGAGCGTCCAGATCAACAGCCAGAGCGATCGCGTGCTCGGCCAGGGCGAAGACCTCCAGGAGCAGTCCAACGCCTTCGACGACCGCTTCCTCAAGACCCAGGTCGACGTCCTCAAGAGCCGCGGGCTGGCGGTGCGCGTGGCCCAGAAGCTCAAGCTGTTCGGCAGCGAGGCGTTCTATGCCGGGATGGGCGTCGATCCGCCGGCCGGCGCGCCCGAGGCGGTCGTCCGCGAGATCGCCGTCGGGCTGCTGCGCGGCAACCTCAGCGTCGATCTCCCCTACGATTCGCGGATCGCGACGATCACCTTCACCAGCGGCGAGCCGGCGCTTTCGGCGCAGATCGCCAACGCTTTCGCCGGCGAGTTCATCCAGGCCAACCTCCAGCGCCGCTACGACAGCTCGGCCTACGCCCGGCAGTTCCTCGCCGATCAGCTCGGTGAAACCAAGGATCGTCTCGAAGACTCGGAGCGCGGGCTCAACGCCTATGCCCGCAACGCCGGGCTGATCCGCGCGCCGGCGGGCGCGTCCGGGGATGCGGACGAGAACGGCGGCGGCGTGGCCGGGATCGGCTCGGTCACCACCGCCAGCCTGTTCCAGCTCAACAGCGCGGCCAATGAGGCGCGCCAGGCGCGGATCGCCGCCGAAGTGCGCTGGCGGGCGATCAACGCGGCGCCGCTGCTGAGCTCGAAGGAGGTGCTCGCCAACGGCACCGTCCAGACGCTGATGACCGAACGCGCCACGCTCGCGACGCGGCTTCAGGAACTGCGCGCCGAGCATCTCGACGACTATCCGGGAATTCGCGAAGCCAACGCGCGGCTGGCCGAAGTCGAGCGCCAGCTGCAACAGACCGCGCGCAGCGTGCGCAACGCGGCGCGTTCCGATCTCGCCGCCGCCGCCGCCTCCGAGCGCGCGCTGGCCGCGCAAGTCAACGCGCTCAAGGGCGCGACGCTTTCGGAGCAGGACCGCTCGGTCAACTACAACCTGCTGGCGCGCGAGGCCGACACCAACCGCTCGCTCTACGATGCGCTGCTGCAGCGCTACAAGGAGCTCAACGCCGCGGCCGGGGTGTCGGCGAGCAACATCGCGATCATCGACGAGGCCGAGCCGCCGCTCGGGCCGTCCTCGCCCAACCTGGCCCGCAACATGCTGCTGGCGCTGGTTCTCGGGCTGGCCGTCGCCGCGCTGCTGGTGCTCGCGACGATCCACTTCGACGACGCGATCCGCGTGCCCGAGGACATCGAGGCCAAGCTTGGGCTGCCGCTGCTGGGGGTCGTGCCGCGCAGCGAGACCGACCCGGACGAGGCGCTTATCGACCCGAAATCGCCGCTCAGCGAAGGCTACAACGCCTTGCGCGCGGCCTTGCTCCATTCGACCGCCGAGGGCCTGCCCCCGATCCTGCTGGTGACCAGCGCCCAGCCCGAGGAAGGCAAGACCACCACCAGCCACGCGATCGCGCTGAGCCTCGCGCGGCTGGGCAAGTCGGTGCTGCTGGTCGACGGCGACATGCGCCGGCCCGCCGTCCACCGTCTGTTCGGGATTTCCAACGAGCGCGGCCTGTCGAGCCTGCTGACCACGCTCGATCCGCTGGAGAGCGCGGTGAGCGCGACCGCCGAGCCGCACCTGAGCGTGCTCCCGTCGGGCCCGGTGCCGCCCTCGCCGACCGAGCTCACCTCGTCCAACCGCTTCCGCGCGCTGATCGACGAGATGGCCGAGAAGTTCGACGTCGCGGTGATCGACAGCCCGCCGATCCTCGGCCTGGCCGACGCCCCGGCGATGTCGGCGCTGGTCGACGGGGTGGTGGTCGTGGTCGAATCCGAGCGCAGCCGCCGCGGCGGGCTGCACAGCGCCTTGCGCCGGCTGCGCTCGATGCGTCCCAACCTGCTCGGCGCGGTGCTGACCAAGTTCGACACCTCGCGCGCCGCCAACCGCTATTCGGACTACTATGGCGCGAACTACTACGAGTACCGCAACGAGTCCGCGGCGGCCTGAGCGCGGGTGGGCGCGATGAGGGCGTCGCGCCGCCTCGGCGCCGCGGCAGCGAGCATGGCGGCGGCGTTGGCGGCCTACGCGGCGTTCGGCAGCGGGCTCGACCGGATCAGCCGGGGCGATCCGCAGGCCGCGCCGAGGGTGCCCGACGATTTCCGCAGCAACGCCTGGCGCAGTCTCAGTGCGCGCGCTTTGGCCGAGCGCCGGCTGGCGGAGGCGACAGCCGCGGCCGAAGCCGCCGTCGCAGCGGACCCGGCTGATCCCGCCGCCGCCTCGGCGCTCGGCTTGGCCCGGCTCAACGCCGGCGACGGCGCCGGAGCGGAGGCGGCGTTTCGGGTCGCGGGCCGGCTCGGGTGGCGCGACTTGCCGACCCAGATTTACTGGCTCGGCGTGGCGGCCGAGGTCGGTGACCATGCCGCGGCAGCCGAACGGGCCGACGCGATCCTCCGCCAGAACGTTGCCTTGCTCGAGCAGCCGCGGCTGCTCGCTGCGCTCGAGGCCACGCCCGGCGGACGCCGCGCGCTGGCCGCCCGGCTGGCGACGCGGCCGCCATGGTTCGCGGAATACCTGGACCGCACCTTCACGCTGTCGCCCGACGACCTCGCCGCCCGGGCCCGCGTGCTCGAAGAGCCGGCGCTGCGCGCGGCGGCGATTGCATGCGGCGAGGTTCGCGGGCTCGGTCGCGCGCTGGTTGAACGCGATCGAGCCGCCCAAGGCCGCCGGCTGCTCGGGCGATTCTGCGGCGCCGACGGCGGCAGCCGGCTGCGCGACGGCGGGTTCGAGCGCGCCCGGCTCGATCAGGCAGCGGGCGATGGCTGGAGGTTCGCCGGGGCGGGTGGGCTCGAGGTTCGGCTGACCGACGCTTCCGCCGTGGGCGGACGCGCGGCGGTGGTCGATTCGAGGCTGCCGTTCCGCACGGTCTTCGCCTCGCAGGCGCTCGCGCTCGCGCCGGGGCGCTACCGGATCGGCTGGCGCGCGCGCGACGCGGCCGGACGCGCATCGGGCCGGATCGCGGTGCGGCTGGCGTGCTCGCCGGGCGTGGGCGGGTTTCCGGCCGCAACCGCCGCCGGGGGCGATCGTTTCACCACGCTCGCAGAGGTGCGGGCGGAACGCGCGAGCCAGACGCTCGAGCTGGCGATCCTTCCGGGGTCCGGTTCTGTCACGATAGACGACGTGGCCCTCGCGCCGATCGGCTAGCCCCGGCTTTGCCGCTCCCCGGCCCGTGGCGCCCCGCTCTCTTTCGCACGAGCTGCGCCGGATTACCGCGGTAAATGCCGTCCGCCTCGGCGTCCTCGAACAACGCGGCGCGCGCCGCGAGCACCGCGCCGTCGCCCATCGTCACGCCCGGTCCGACGAAGGCCTCGGCGGCGACCCAGCAGGCTTCGCCGAGTGCGATCGGGCGCAGCACCAGCTGGAAGTCGGGATCGTCGAGCGCGTGGCTGCTCGCGCACAAGTGCGCGCGCTGCGAGACCACGCTCCACGCCCCGATCGCGATCCGGCCCTGGTCGTAGAGCCGCACCCCAGGACCGATCAGCACGTCTTCGCCGAGCTCGAGATTGGCGGGCAGCCAGATCGCGGCGCTGCCGTGGACGCGCGCGCCGCGGCCGACTTTCGCCCCGCAGGCGATCAGCACCAGCCGCCGCCAGGCGTGCAGCGGCGGCGGAGTGAAGCGGGCGAGGACCAGCCACGCGAGATTCCAGGCGAGGCGGGCGAGGCGGTTGCCGAGGGAGAAGCTCGCTCCGCCGGCGAGCGGACGAGAGCGCGAAGCGTCGAGCGGAACGCTCACCCTCGGCGCCCCCCCGCCAGCAGCGCGGCGTAGGCGTCCTCCCACTGCCCGGAAATGGTCGCCGCCGAGAACCGGCCCACAGCGAGCTCATGGGCGGCCGCGGCCATCTTAAGCCATGCCGCGTCCGAAACCGCGAAAGCGCGTTCGAGCGCGGCGGCAACCTCGGCGGGCGAGGTGCCGCAATCGAGCGCCGCGCCCGCGGCGTAGCCCTCGGGCAAGTTGCAGCCTTGGCTCAACAACGCCGGCGTTCCCGCCGCCCAAGCTTCGAGCGCGACCATCGGCAACCCCTCGCTGAACGAGGGCAGGATGAGGAACCGCGCGGCTTCGAGCAAGCGCTGCTTGGCTTCGCCGAACGCCGGCCCGACGAACTCGATCGTCGGGTCGCCGACTTCGGCGAGCAGGCGGCGCAGTTCCTCGACGTCGCGGTCCGCGCCCCACCCGGCGATGCGCAGCCGGGCCGGGACGGGACGGCGCGTCTGCCGCCACCCGCCGATCAGCCCGGCGAGGTTCTTCTTCGGATGGATACGGCCGAGATAGAGCAGCTCGGGCGGACGAATGCGGCTCGGCGCGGGCGCCGCGGCGGGGCCGGCGTTGGCGATGACCAGCGCATCGCCACGCCCGGTCTCGCGCGCGATGTCGCGCGCCTCGCTTAGCGTCAGGGCATGGAACGCGCTCGCCGCAGCCCAACCGGAGCGCTCGTAGCCACGTCGGGCAAGCGCCTTCTTCCACCGTCCGCGCGCGGTGATCCACGGATCGAGCATGCCGTGCGGCGAGATCGCGTAGGGCCGCCCCGTCGCCCGCGCCCACTGCGCGCCGACGCGCGACGGGTGCATCCAGACGCCGTGGAGGTGGAGCAGGTCCAGCCCCGCGTCGAGCAACTGCCCGAGCTGGCCGGGCGCGTAACCGACCTGCTTCGGCCCCATGATCGTCGCGAGGCTCAAGCGGGTCGGGGCGAGCGCGCCGCGAGCGGCGTCGCCACGGCCGTCATCGAGCGCGAACATCATCGCCTCGGCGCCGAGCGCGTGGATCATTCGCGCCTGGGCGGCGACTGCTTCGGCGACCCCGCCGCCCCGAGGCGAGGCGAACGCGGTGAGCAGGCCGATGCGCTTGCCGGAAAGCGGCCGGCTCACTCGGCTTGGGGCGTCCGCTCGCGGCCCCGCCACGCGCGAGGGACGATCTCGGCTGTCTGCGGCGTGCGCCGGCGTCGCGGCCGCGGCGGCGCGGGGGGCGGAGTTGGTAGCCCGACCCGGCGGCTGAGATGGGCGAGCGGCGCATGGAAGGGTATTCCCAGCAACCGCGCCGCCAGCATCCAGGCCAGCACCGGGGTCAGGTAGAACACCCCGGTCTTGAGCACGGTCAGCACCATGCCGTCGCGGAAGGCGATGACGAAGATCGGCAGAAACGCGAAATAGGCCGCGACCTCGAGATTGCCCTGTCGGCTGGTGGCGAACGCCGAATAGATCGCCCCCAGCGCCCAACCCCACAGCGCGCACCACCCGATCACCCCGAGATAGCCGAGCTGGGCCCAGCCATAGCCGGGAAGCGAGTAGGTCATCCCGATCGGATTGCCGTAGTCGAACAGGTTGAACATCCGGATCGGCGGGCCGACCGGCTTGCCCGGCCACAGCTTGCGCGGGACCGGCTCGGTGAAGACCTGCAAGTTGTCGACGAAATAGCCGTAGGTGCCGGTCTTGCGCGGGACCGCCTCGACGACGTATTCGAAGAACTCGAGGTTGGCCCAGTCCATGCTCTCCATGAAGCCGGAAGGATCGCGAAACTCGATGATCCGGCCTTCCTCGATATAGGTCCTGACCGCGCCCCGTTCCTGGCCGACCGCGTAGAACACGGCGAGGATGGCCAAGCCCAGCGCGAACATCCGCGGCGTCGGCCAGCGCCGCCCGCGGTCGAACAGCCACAGCAGCGCCGCCGCGACGCAGGCGACGATGATCGGCCCCCGCCCCCCCGTGCCCGCGCGCAGCGCGAAGAACAACGCCAGCGGGGCCAGCGACCACAGCCGGAAACGGAAGGTCCAGGCGAACAGCACCGCCAGCGGCACGAGCATCAGCTGGGCTTCGTAAAGCCAGCCGTTGCCGGTGGTGTTGATCGCCACCCCGGTATGCGCGTCGAGCCGCATGCCGGCGTATCCGCCGCCGTAGACGGTGATCAGCGACTGGATCGCGATCGGCGCGAGCAGCGCTGCGGCGAGCAGGAACGCCGGGATCAGGCTGGCGCGATAGGCGCGCTCGGTCGCGCTCTGGCCGAAGCTCAGCGGCACCCCGCCGCTGCGCCAGGCGGCGGCGACGAAAGCGAGCAAGCCGAGGTTGGCGGCGACGATGACGGTCGCCTTGGTCGCCGGCGAGGGCAGGAAATCGTAAGCGCGATAAAGCGCCTCGTAGCCGTTCCAGTATGCGAACAGCGGCCGGATCGCGAACACCAGCCCGTGGAACATCAGGTAGAAGCTGATCGGGTGATAGACCGACGAGAAATCCTGCCGCACGTAGACCACCACGACGGTCAGAAAAATCGCCACCGAGGCGATGAGCAGGATGGGATACATGACCGGCGGGACCCTTGTCGGCCTATAACACGGCGGCTGCGGCGGACCAGCCGAAACTCGCCAGGCGCGCAAGACGGCTTCGTCGAACCGCCTGATCGGCGAGGCACATTTTTGGCGATGCAGGGCGCAGCCGACGCGGCTACACCGCTGCGATGCTGGGTGCGGAGGGTTCGGAGCGGCTGGAGCGGGGAAACGCGGCGGGCCCGACGCTGTGGCTGGGAGGACTCGTCCTGGCGGTTCTCGGCGGGCTGATCGCGGTCTCGCCGCGCGTGCTCGTCTACGACGAGCGCTACTACATGCAGTCGAGCCACTTCCTCGCCGAGTACGGCGACCTCGTCCGGCTGATGCGCACCCCGCTCGACCTCGCGGCCGGCCCGCTATACGCCTGCCTGCATGTCGCGCTGGCGCCGCTGACCGACCTCGAGCTGCCCGCGGTGCGGTTCGTCAACTTCGCCTGCCTGCTGCTGACGCTGTGGGCGTGCGCGCGGGTCATCGCCCGGCTCGGCCACAAGCAGCCGTGGCCGCGCGCCGCGATGCTGCTGGCGGTGCCGATGATCGGGCCGACCAGCGGCATGGCGCTGACCGAGCTGCCGGCGCTGGCGTTGGCGTCGCTCGCGGTGCTCGGCGTCGCCGAGGGGCTCGCCGCGACCGAAGCGCGGAAGTCGTGGGCGTGGTGGACGCTCGCCGGGTTGGCCGCGGGCGGCGCGATCCTCGGCCGGCAGACGTATCTGCCGGGGCTGCTGGGCTTCGCCGCGATCGGCTGGCGCCACCGCGAGCAGGCGCTGCGCGCGGCCGCCGCGACGACACTCGCGCTGTTGTGCGTGGCGCCGCTGGTGGTGCTCTGGCGCGGGCTGACCCCGCCCGACAATGCCGCGCTCGCGGCAAGCCTTGCGCCGCAGCACGCGATCCTCGCGTTCATCTATCTGGCGGTGGCGAGCGCGCTGATCGCCCCACGCTTCTTCGCGGCAGCGGCGAGCTTGGCCAAGCGCAGCCCGGTCGGCGTGGGGATGGCGTTCGCGGCGCTGGCGGCGGCGGCGGCCATCGTGTTGCTGGATTTTCCGATCGGAGCGCGGGTGGTCGCCGCGGCTCCCGCGGGATGGCAGGACCCGCTGCAAGCCGCGCTGCGGTTGACGATGGCGGGTATCGCGGCCCTGTTCGTGCTGGCCGCGGCGGGCAATGCGTTCGAGCGACGCGGCGACCCGGTCTTTGCGCTCGTCGCTGGGCTGACAATCGTGCTGACCGGAACCGCGGCGGGAATCGGCCATCAGTTCTCGTCGCGCTATGTCCTGGTGGCGTTTCCGTTCGCCTTGCTGATGCTCCAACCGTGGATCCGGCCGGGGACATGGGCCGCGGCGCGGATCGGGTTGGGCGCGGCGTTGGGCCTGGCCTCGCTCGCCGCCTATTATTGGAACGCGCCGCCGACCGACCCGAACTTTCGCTTGTCCGCCCCGCCCGAAGTGATCGCCAGGATGCCGCTCGACGAGATCGAAAGCGGCGGCCGATGACGACGCGCGGCGATCGTCGCCGGCGACGCCTGGCGATCCTCGACGCGGGAGCGTTCGAGCATCCCAGCTATCAGCCGATCGAGGGAATCGAACGCGCGCTCGAGCGGCTCGGGGTGCCGCGGACGCGCAACGCCTCATATCTCGAACGCGTGTGGAGCCGGGTGATCATCCGCTTCGACCTCACCCGGTTCTATGGCCGGCTGAGCCGCACGGTCCACTTCGTGGTGGTCATGAACCTGCCCGCGCGGCGGTTCTATCCCCAAGGCTGGTGGGCGGAATCGGTTGCCTATTGCCTCGATTGCTGGAGCCCGCGCTACGACGAGTGGGAACGCTTCCTGCGCCGCAATCGGGTGCGGATCGCGTTCTTCAACGCGCGCGATCCGGCCCGGGAGATGGCGCGCCGGCTGCCGGGCCAGGCGATCGCCTACTTGCCCGAGGCGGTCGATCCCGGCGACTATCGACCCGATCGGCCGTTGCGCGAACGCGGCATCGACCTGCTCGAGTACGGGCGCTTGTGGGGTTCCTACCACGCGCGCATCGCGCCGCACTGTCGGGCGAAAGGCCATGCGCACCGCTACCGGACCGGCGACGAGCTGATGTTTCCCACGCTCGCCGAGCTGCGCGCCGCGCTCGCCGACGCCAGGCTGGTCGTCTCGGTCCCGCAGACGATCTCGCATCCCGACCACGCCGGAACCACCGAGACGATGCCGATGCGCTTTCTCGAGGTGATCGCCAGCGGGGCCCTGCCGTTCGGACGCTGCCCAAAGGACATGCTCGAGCTGTTCGGCTACAACCCGGTGATCGAGATCGACGACGCTGAGCCCGAACGCCAGCTCGACCGCGTGCTCGGCGAGATCGAGAGCTATGAGGAGTTGCGCTTGCGCAACCTGGAAACGCTCCGCCGCGTCGCCAGCTGGGACGGGCGCGCGCGCGAGCTGCTCATCGCGATCGCGCGGCTCGACCCTGAGCTTTGCTTGCCCGCCGGCGCGGGAGCGGCGTGAGCGGCGCTGACCCTCGCCGGCGGGTGCTCGTGTTCGCCCCGTCCTCGCTCGGCGGGCTGGCCGAGCACGTCCACTATCAGGCGAGCGAGCTCGCCCGGCGCGGCTACGACGTGCGGGTGCTGTGCCGGCCCGATTTCTGCAAGCCACGGGGGACGGGCGGCTATCGCCAGGAACGGCAGCTGACGATGGTGCGCGGATCGAGCCTGGCGAAGCGCGCTGCGCGCGCCGGCGGCGCGATCCTCGACCATTACCTCCTCGCCTGGCGCATCCTCCGCCTGCGCCCCGAGTTCGTGCTGCTCGAGGCCAATGCCGAGTACCGCGCGCCCGCTTGGTTTTTTCCCCACTGGCTGCTGCGGCTGGCGGGGACGGTCTACGTCGCCAACTTCCACGATCCGCTGCGCGGGCCGGACCGCGGAGCGGGACGATGGTTCGCCGCGTTGAACCTGCGCCTGGCCTACGCCGCGCTATCCGGCGGGCTGCTCCATGGGCCGCCCCCGCCGCGCGCCTATCTGCCCGGGCGGCTGGTGCTGCGCGAGGCGCCGTTCGGGCCGTTCACCGACCTCGTCGGCCTACCCGAGCGGTTCGACTTGCGCGCACGGCTCGGCATTGCGCGCGATGCCTCCTTGGTCCTCGCCTTCGGCCATGTCGCCGACCGCAAGAACCTCGACCTGCTGATCGCCGCGCTGACCGAGGAGCCGGACGTCCATCTCGTCGTCGCGGGGCGCGCGACCTCGCAGCGCGACCGGCCGCTCGACTTCTACCGCGACGCCGCCCGGCGCGCCGGGGTGGAAAGTCGGGTCCACTTCATCGACGAGTTCGTCGCCGAGGCCGACATCCCCGCCTACTTCCGCGCCGCCGATGCGGTGGCGCTGACGTATGCCGGCTCGTTCGTCTCGCAAAGCGGCGTGCTGCAGATCGCGGCGCTGTTCGACCGTCCGCTGCTGGCCTCGGGCGGCGACGGCCCGTTGCGCCAAACGGTCGAGCGCTTCAGCCTGGGGGTGAGCGTCGCGCCCGATTCGGCGCAAACGATCGCCGCGGGCTTGCGCCGCCTGATCACCGAGCCGATGAACGCGGCCCCCGGCTTTGCGGCCTACAGGGCGACCACGTCGTGGCAGGCCAACGTTGACCGTCTGCTCGAGGTGGTGGACGCGGCGAAGGCGCGCAAAGGGCCGTGACCGCCCGCTCATTCCGTGGCAGGACCGCGTGAGCATGGGGGACGCGGGCTTGGACTTGCGCGGCAAGTCGCTGCTAATCTTCGACGACGGCCTGCGCTCGAAGGACGGGCACTGGTTCGAATACGATCGGGCGGTCGCCCAGCTGCATCATGACCGCGGGGCGACCACGACGATCCTGGCGCACCGCGATTTCGGGGATCCGGCGGGCCTCGAACAGGCAGGAGCAAGGGTGGTCGCGTCGATCCCCGCCTCTTGGTGGACCGGCAAGCAGCCTGAAGCCGGAGGCCCGAATCGGTGGCTCACGCGGATGCGGCTCACGTCGGCGCTCGCGGAGCTTTGGGCCCACCTGGCGCTGGCCCGGCAGTTCGCCGCCACCCTCGAGCGCGTTCTCGAAGAGCGGGCATACGATCTCGTCTTTCATCCCAGCGCGATGGCCGCTAACCTCCTGGCTTGGGCGCTGGTGCGCCCGAGCGCGCGAAACCGCGCCGGGCGGGTGGTCGTTCTGACGCGCTTCGGCTTGGGGGCATACGGCGCGTCGGGGCCGCCCACCTTCGCCCGCAAGCTGATCTACTGGAAGTGGATCGTGCGCCTGCTCAAGCGCGAATTCGCCCGCGGCCGGTTGGTTCTCTCGACCGACTCCGAGCGGCTCGCGAGTGAATACGAGGTCGTAACCGGCGTGCGCCCCGCGGTTTTGGCCAGCGCCCGAACGATGCCGCTCAGACCGGCTGAGCCCCGCGCCGATGGGGCGATCACGTTCGCCACGCTTGGAGCCGCGCGCCTCGACAAGGGCATCGACTTGTTCCAGAACGCGATCGAGGCGCTGCTCGAGGCGCGCGGCGCCCCGACCATGCGATTCCTGATCCAATGGAACCGACCGGTGCCGAAATCCGGCCGGCACATCTATTCAAAGAGCGAAGTGTTGGAAGCGAGCCCCGCGGTCGAATTCATCCAGCACGTGTTGTCGTCGGAGGCCTACGATCGCGCGATGCGGCGCATCGACTGCATGGTGCTCCCCTACCGCCGCTCGGGCTACCATTCGCAGATCTCGGGCGTGGCAGTCGAGGCCGCCTGCGCCGGCATCCCGCTGATCGTCACCGCCGACACCTGGCTTTCCGACTTCCTCGCCGAGCAGGGCGCCGGGATCGCGGTGCCCGACGGCGATGCCGTCGCGCTGGCCGAAGCGATCCGCGCGATTGCGGCCGACTATCCCGCCTATCGGGCCAGGGCGATCGAGCGCTCGGCGATCGCGCGCGAACGCAACTCGCCCGAACGCTTCGTCCGCGCGCTGTGGGGGATCGCGCAGGATGCGACGAGCACCAGGGAACCAGCGAGATGATCGCCGTCCTGCGCGACCTGTTTCCGCTGCTGCGCGCCAACGGCTTGCGCCCGCTCGCCGCGGCGCTGGTTCTCGTCGTGCTCCAGGCGGTGATCCAGACGCTGGCGGTGTTCTCGCTGATCCCGCTGCTCAGCGCGGCGGCCGACATGGCCGCGTTCCGCAGCTCGCGGATCGGCGCAGCGTTCGTCGCGCTGGTCGGCGGCGGCGGCGACGCGCGGGTGCTGATCTGGGCCGGCGCGATCTCGCTCGCGGTGCTCGTGCTCGGCAACCTCGTCACCCTGGCCGCCGAGTATGGCCGGGGACTCTACGCCAACCGGATCGCCCACCGCCTGCGCTCCAGCCTGGTCCGCGCGCTGCTCGCGCGGCGCTACGAGTACTTCACCCGGATCAACACCTCGCACTTGCTCAAGAACCTGGTCGAAGACCCGGGCGACGTCGCCAGTCAATTGATCGCGCCCGCGCTCGACGTGCTCGCCCGCGCTCTGCTGGTGGTGATGCTGGTGGGCCTGGTGTTGGCGGTCGAGCCGTGGATCGTAATCGGCGGGGGTGTGGTTCTGACCGTCTACTACTTCGCGGTGATGCGGCCGGTGCGGCGCCGCGCCGAGCGCGCGTCGGACGCGATCAGGCACGACATGCGCGCGCTCTATTTCGAGACCCACCAGATCCTCAGTGGGATCAAGCCGATCATCGCCGCGGACCGCGAGGAGCATTTCGCCGAGCGCGCCGAGCGCGCCTCGCAGCGGGTGGCCGAAACCCTGCCGCGGTTCCCGATGTTCGCGGCGATCCCACGCAGCGGGCTTGAGATCATCGTCTTCGGCGGGATCATCGCCTGGCTGCTGGTGGTGCTGGTCAGCGGCGGCAACCTGGTCGCGCTGCTGCCGCGGATCGGGCTGGTCGCGCTGGTCGCCTATCGCCTGATGCCATCGCTGCAGATGCTGTTCGCGCAAGCCGGGGCGATGACCGCCGCGCGCCAGGTGCTCGACGAGGTGCTGAGCCTGCTCGACGAGCAGCAGCGCTACGCCGCGGCCGAACCGCGCGCGCCGCAGGCCGACGTTGCCGTCCCGCTCGCCTGGTCGCGCGAGATCCGCTTCGACAACGTCGGCTTCACCTACGAAGGAGCCGAAGCGCCGGCGATCGCCGAGGTCAGCTTCACCATCCCCAAGGGCGGGCACATCGCCTTCGTCGGGCCTACCGGCGCGGGCAAGTCGACGCTGATCGACCTGATCCTCGGCCTGCTTCAGCCGACCGGCGGCCGGATACTGATCGACGGCGAGCCGCTGACCGCGGCGACCCTGCCGGCGTGGCGGCGCACGGTCGGATATGTCCCGCAGGACCTGTTCCTGCTTGACGGAACGATCGCCGAGAACATCGCTTTCGGCTGGGATCGCACCGAGCTCGACAGTGGGCGGGTCGAGGAGGTCGCAAGCCTCGCCCAGGCCCGCGAGTTCATCGAGGACGGTCGCGCCCACGGCTTCGACGCGCATGTCGGTGAGCGCGGCGTGCGGCTGAGCGGCGGGCAACGTCAGCGGCTGGCGCTGGCGCGTGCGCTCTATGCCCGGCCCAACATCCTGGTGATGGACGAGGCGACCAGCGCGCTCGATCCGGCGACCGAGGCCCAGGTAGTCGCCGCGCTGGGCCAGAGCGACGAGCGCCTCACGGTGATCACCGTCACCCACCGGATGAGCACGGTCAAAGGCTATGACTGCATCCACTACGTCGAGGACGGGCGGATCGTCGCTTCGGGCGATTTCGCCGGTCTGGCCGAGCGCCACCCCGCGTTCCGCGCGCAATCGCACTAGTGCGCATCTCGACGATCATTCACGCCTACAACCGCGCCGACCTGATCGGCGAGACGCTGCGCTCGGTGCTGGAGCAGAGCCGGCCGCCCGCCGAGGTGATCGTGGTCGACGACGACTCGACCGACGGCACCGCTGACGCGGTCGCGGCGTACGGCAAGGCGGTGACCCTGCTGCGCCAGGCCCAGGCCGGCCCCGCCACGGCGCGGAATACGGGCTTCGCTGCGGCCAGCGGCGAAATCGTCCATTTCATGGACAGCGACGATCTGTGTTCGCTCAACACCTACGAGCTCCACGGCGCCGCGATCGAACGCGGAGCGGAGATGGTGCATGGCCCATGGGTCAAGTCGCGGATCAACGGTCGCGCAGTCTGCGCCCAAGAATGCGTACTCCAGCAGCGGCCCTTGCCGGGCAGGTTCGTCGCGGCAGACCTGGTCCTGCTGACCCACTGGGCCACCGTCCTCCAGGCTTGCCTGTTCCGGCGCGAGGTGATCGAGGGGGCGGGCCCGTTCCGCGCCGAACTGAACCCATCCGACGACCTTGAGATGCTGTACCGAATCTTGCGTCTGCGCCCGCGGATACACCCCGTCGCGGGAACGCTCGTGCTCTATCGGTTTCACCCCGAGCCGCAGCTCACCGGAGCGGATTCGCCCGGGGCCGCGCCGACTGGATCAGGGTGATGCGACTGCTTCAGGATGACATCGCCGATCGCGGCGATCTCGCGCCGAAGACCCGACGGCTGTTCAAGCTCGAACGGCTGGATAGGGCGCTGCAAGGCAGGGATGCGTTGCCCGACGATGCGAGCAAACTGATGCGCGATACCGCGCCGCTCGACCGCTTGTGCCTGCGCGCGCTGCGGCTTTGGGGGCGCGAAGTTCAGAAGCTCAGGGTCAAGCTGGGCGGGATGCCGTACTCGGAGGCGTTTCAGCCGGGTCGCATGCGGGACTTGCAAGCCGCGCTGATCGCCGAGCTCGGCTATCGCTTGGCGACCGGGGATGCATCCGCCAATGGCGACAACCGATGAGCGTCTCCGCAAATTCCAGGCGTCGCGCCATCGCCGGGGCGCTCGTCGCGTGGCTCTACAACGCGTTTATCGGGCGCACGCCATCGCGCACCTTGCGCCATGCCTTCCTGCGCCTGTGGCTGGCGGATCTGGGGGAAAGAAGCGGCGTGCAGCTGGGCTGCCGCTTCCTCAACGGGCGCAAGGTCTCGCTCGGACCGCGCAGCGTGATCAACTTCGGGACGCTGATCGACGGGCGGCGGTTTCCGGTGAGCATCGGCGCCGACGTCTCGATCGGCCCCGAAGCGGCGATCCTCACCCTCGGCCACGATCCGCATTCGACGGATTTCGCCGACCGCGGCGGCGAGGTGCGGATCGGCGATCGGGCGTGGATCGCCTACCGCGCGATCATCCTGCCGGGGGTGACGATCGGCGAAGGCGCGGTGATTGCAGCGGGCGCGGTGGTCAGCGAGGACGTCCCGGCTTACGCGATCGTCGCCGGCAATCCCGCCCGCCAGATCGGCGAGCGCCCGCGCGACTTGACCTACCGGCTCGATTACCGCCCGTGGCTGACGTGACCCGGCCGACGATCTCGGTCGTCATCCCCAACTACAATCGCGCCGGGCTGATCGGCGAGACCTTGGCCAACGTCCTCGCACAGTCGCTCCCGCCGGCCGAGGTGATCGTGGTCGACGACGGCTCGACCGATGCCTCGGCCGAAGTGGTCGCGGGCTTCGGCGACAAGGTCCGGCTGATCCTCCAGGCCAACCGCGGCCCCGGCGCCGCGCGCAACCGCGGGCTGGCCGAAGCGACGGGCGAGCTCATCCAGTTCATGGACAGCGACGACTTGTGGTCTTTGAACAAGCTCGAGGCGCAGGCCCGCGCCCTGGCCGAAACCGGCGCCGACTTCGCCTATTCGCCGTGGCTCCAGGCGCGGGTCGAGGGCGGGCGCGCGCTATACGCCGATCCGGTGCTCCAGCAGCGCCCCCTGCCCGCATCGCGCTCGCCGCTCGCCTGGTTCCTGCGCGGCTGGGTCACGGTGTTCCAGTGCTGCCTGTTCCGCCGCGAGCTGCTCGATTGCGTCGGGCCCTACCGCGAGGATCTGATGCCCTCGGAGGATTCGGAGCTGTTGTTCCGCATCCTGAAAAGCGGGGCGCGGCCGGCGCACGTGCCCGAGGCGCTCGCGCTTTACCGCCTTCACGGCGGCTACCAGATCAGCCGGGGCGGCATGGAGAAGGCGCGGCGGGTTGAGGATTGGGACAAGTTCACGCGGCTGGTCGCCGAGCAGCTCGATGAAGTTGGTGGGCTGACTTCCGCCGACCGACGAAGCTGGGCGCGGACCCGCCGCGCGGCCGCTGGCGCGCTGGCCTCGCGGCCCGCACCGCTCGGCGACCGGCTCGGCCGGATCGGCGAGCGGATCGCCCGCCGGCTGCGCGGCTCGTCCTGGCCGCCGCCCTACCAGGCCGGACCGCTCACGCCGGCCCAGCGCGAGTTGTTGGCCGAGATCGGCTACGCGGCGGAACCCGCTTAGCCGGCGTCAAGCGCCGCCAGCTCGGCGCGCGCCGCTTGGGCGAGGTCGCGGCGGAAGCCGGCCCAGCTCCGGCGCCGCGCCTCGGCGGCGATCGCCGCAGAGCTCGACGCCGATGCCGCGACGACGGCGGCCGACCGCGAGCGCTGGCGCTGGCGCGAATGGGAAGCGGCGCGCGACCTTCAGGCGGCCGGCGTGGAACCGGGCACGCGCATCCAGCTTGCTCCGCTCTCCCGATTTGCGCGGCGGATCGATCGGGCGGTCGAGCGAGTGGCTGCCGGGCTGGCGCGGCGGCGCGGCGAAGTCGGCTGGCGGCGCCCGTTTGCCGCCGCGCCGATCACGCCGCGTCAGGAAGCTCAAATTCGCGCGCTGGGCTATTCGCCGCAGGCCGTCTCGCCGACGCAGTTCGCAAGCCGGAACGACCGCGGCTAAGGCTCAGGCCGGCGCCTTCGCCTCGCGCGCGAGCTCGCGCCAGCCGATGTCGCGGCGGCAGAAGCCGTCGGGAAAATCGATCGCGCCGACCGCGCGATAGGCCTTGGCCCGGGCCTCGCCGACGCTGCGGCCGCGCGCGGTGACGTTGAGCACGCGGCCGCCCGCGGCGACGATCTCGCCGTCGGCTGCGGCGGTGCCGGCGTGGAAGACCTTGGCGCCCGTCGCCTCAGCCGCGGCGAGGTCGCGGATCGGACCCCCCTTCTTCGGTGTCCCGGGATATCCCTCGGCCGCCATCACCACGGTCAGCGCGGCATCTTTCGAGAATTTGGGCGTGGTTCCATTCCCGAGCCGGTTCTCGGCGCAAGCCAGCAGCAGCTCGGCGAGATCGCTTTCGAGCCGCAGCATCAGCACCTGGCATTCGGGATCGCCGAACCGGGCGTTGTACTCGATCAGCTTGGGCCCCTCGCGGGTGAGCATCAGCCCGGCGTAAAGCACGCCCGAGTACGGCGTTCCCGCTTCGCGCATCGCCCGCACCGTGGGCGCGACGATCCGCTCGATCACCTCGCCCTCGAGCAGCGGGGTCAGCACGCGCGCCGGGCTGTAAGCGCCCATCCCGCCGGTGTTGGGCCCGGTGTCGCCCTCGCCGACGCGCTTGTGGTCCTGCGCCGAGCCGAACGGCACGATGGTCGCGCCGTCGGTCAGCGCGAAGAAGCTGACCTCCTCGCCTTCGAGGAACTCTTCGATCACCACTTCGGAGCCCGCCGCGCCAAATTGCCCGGCGAACATTTCGGCGAGCGCCGCCTCGGCGTCCTCGCGCGTTTGGGCGATGACCACGCCCTTGCCCGCCGCGAGCCCGTCGGCCTTGAGCACCACCGGCAGCGCGAACCCGGCGAGCGCGGCGCTCGCCGCTTCGAGCGAGGCGGCGCGGACGTAGCCCGCGGTGGGGATGCCGGCGCGCGCGCAGAGGTCCTTGGTGAAACCCTTCGAGCCCTCGAGCCGCGCCGCCGCGCGCGACGGGCCGAACACCGCCAGCCCCGCCGCGCGCAGCGAATCGGCGAGCCCGTCGACCAGCGGAGCTTCGGGACCGATCACCACCAGGCCGACCCGCGCGCGCGCGCAGAACGCGGTGACCGCGCCGTGGTCCGCCGGGTCGAGCGCGACCAGCTCGGCCTCCTGCCCGATCCCCGGGTTGCCCGGCGCGGCGTAAAGCCTATCGCACAGCGGCGATTGCGCGAGCTTCCACGCCAGCGCATGCTCGCGCCCGCCCGAGCCCAGCAGCAGGATGTTCATGGAAGGCCTTTCGAACGACGGCGACGACGCCAATGCGGGCGCGCGCGATAGCGCGCTCCTAGCCGCGAGCCGCGCCGGCGACAACGCCGAGCCGCTGAGCGTGTCCGAAGTCTCGGCCATGCTCAAGCGCACGGTCGAGGACCGCTTCGGCTTCGTCCGCCTGCGCGGAGAGCTGTCGGGGGTCAAACGCGCCGCCTCGGGCCACCTTTACTGCTGCCTCAAGGACGACGCCGCGCGGCTCGACGGGGTGATGTGGCGCGGCGCGGCGCAGCGGCTGGCGTTCGTGCCCGAAGACGGGATCGAGGTCGTCGCCAGCGGCAAGCTGACCACCTATCCCGGCCGCTCGACCTACCAGATCGTCATCGAGCGGATGGAGATCGCGGGCGAGGGCGCGCTGCTCGCGCTGCTGGCCCGGCTCAAGGCCCGGCTCGAAGCCGAGGGGCTGTTCGACGCTGGGCGCAAGCGGCCGCTGCCGTTCCTGCCGCGCACCATCGGCGTGGTCACCTCGCCCACCGGGGCGGTGATCCGCGACATCCTCCACCGCCTGTCGGGCCGTTTCCCCAGCCGGGTGCTGGTCTGGCCGGTGCTGGTCCAGGGTCAGGACGCGGCGGGCCAGGTCGCGGCGGCGGTGCGCGGCTTCTCCGAGCTGGCCGCAAACGGCGCGGTGCCGCGCCCCGACCTGGTCATCGTCGCGCGCGGCGGCGGCTCGATCGAGGACTTGTGGGCGTTCAACGACGAGGCCGTGGTCCGGGCGATCGCCGCGAGCGCGATCCCGGTGATCTCGGCGGTCGGCCACGAGACCGACACCACGCTGGCCGACTTCGCCGCCGATTTGCGCGCGCCGACCCCGACTGCCGCGGCCGAGCTGGCGGTGCCGGTGCTGGCCGAGCTCGCCACCCAGATCGCCGAGCTGGCCTTGCGCAAGCGCCGCGGCCAGCTCCGCTTGGTGGCGCTCGCCGGGGAGCGTCTCGCCGCCCGCATCGAGCGCCTGCCCCAGCCCCAGGCGGTGCTCGCGCAACGCGCCCAGCGCCTCGACGATCTCGGTGAGCGGTTGCGGCGCGGACTGACTCACCGGGTCGACCTCGCCCGCGTCCACCTCGCCCAGCGCGCCGCGCCGCTGCGCCCGGCGCTGCTCGAGGCGCGCGTGGCTCGCGCCGGTGAGCGCCTCGCCGGGCTCGCCCGGCTCCAGCGCCAGCTCAGCCCCGACGCGCCGCTCGCGCGCGGCTACGCCCGCGTCAGCGCGCCGGGCCGCGCGCTCGTCGCCAGCAAGGCGGCGGCGGCGAGCGAGCCGCGGCTGACTCTGCACTTCCATGACGGGACGCTCGAGGTGGCGACGGGCGCCGGCCCGGCTCAGGCGCCGCGGCGGCGCTTGGGGGGGCGGGCCTCCGAACAGCCGAAATTGCTTTGAGGCCGTCCGCTTGGTAGGCTCTGCGCCATGCTGATGTCCCCGCGCGACCGCGAAGCGCGCCTCCATTACGGCCCCAACGGCTTTCGAGTGCTGAGCTCGGGCGATCACGTGGTCTGCGCGGTCACCGGCGAGCGCATCCCGCTCGACATGCTGCGCTACTGGAGCGTGGCGCGCCAGGAAGCCTACGCCAGCGCCGAGCACTCGACCCGCCGCGCGCTCGGCCGGGCGTGAGTTACGCCAGGCGGTTCGCAGGCGCGTTGGCCGCGCTCACCGCCGGCTGCGGCGCCCCCGCTCCCCCCGAAGCCGCGCCAAGCTTCGCGGTAACACGGGCCGCACCTGCGGCCCCGTCCGAGCCGGTCGCCTTCGCCGTCAACCGGGCCCAGCTCACCCAGGGCGGATGGCTCGGGGGGACCGCCACGGGCGGGATCGCCACGCTGACGCTCGACGGAAAGCCGGTGCCGGTCGGGCCCGACGGACGCTTCTTCGTCGCCTTCGACCGCGACGCCGGGACCCGCGCCACGCTCGCCGCGCGCCTCGCCGACGGCCGGAGCGAGACCGTCACCCTGCCGATCGCGCCGCGCGCCTGGGAGATCGAGCACGTCGACGTCGCGCCGCGCCCGGCGATACCGAGCGAAGCGTTCCGCCGCATCCGCGCCGGCGAGCTGGCGCGGATCGCCGCCGCGCGCGCGAAACAGACCGGCGCGCAAGGCTGGCGGCAGGACTTCGTGTGGCCCGCCAGGGGCCGGATCTCCGGACGGTTCGGCTCGCAGCGGATCTACCGCGGCGAGCCCGGCAGCTATCATTCGGGGATCGACATCGCCACCGGCGGCAGCGGCGCGGCGTTCGTCGCGCCCGCCGACGGGGTGGTGATCCTCGCAGCGACTTCGCCGTTCACGCTCGAGGGCAAATTGCTGATGATCGACCACGGCGCCGGGCTCAACAGCGCCTTCCTCCATTGCTCCGAGCTGCTGGTCCGCGAGGGCGAGGCGGTCCGCCAGGGCCAGGTGATCGGCCGGATCGGCGCGACCGGACGGGCGACGGGGCCGCACCTCCACTGGTCGCTCAAGTGGCGCGAGGCGCGGCTCGACCCGATCCTGTTCACCGGGCCGATGGGCTGATTCGGAACTGGGCGCTTTTGAAACCAAAATTGCTCCAAGCGGAGTCGTCCGGCAAGATTGTTGCGGGCGGGCTCGACAGTGTGGTTTCGATGCCACAGCCCCGCGAGGAAACGTCCCGAAACCCCTCAATTCTTTTGCCCCGCGCGGCGCGATTGGCCATTTGGCGGCATCTATCCGGGCGAACTGCGTTCGTGCGCTGAGGCGCCGGGCCTGCTTGGACGGGGATAAAGCCCGCCGAAATCGGCGGCGGGCCGAACAGAGGGACCTACCTGTGAAAACCACTTTCAAGAAATCCGCTCTCTTCAGCGCGACCTGCCTCGCCGGCGGCGCGGCGCTGTTCGCCGCCGCCCCCGCGTTCGCGCAGGACACCACCCCACAGGATCCGCAGGATGCGGAAGCCGAAGCCACGACCGAGAGCACGATCGTCGTCACGGGCTCGCTGATCCGCGACCCCAACCTCGAGCGGTCGGCCCCGGTCAACGCGACGACCCAGGATGAGATCGAGCTGCTGCAGTCGAACGTGGCCGAGGAGATCCTGCGCGAGATTCCGGGCGTGGTTCCGAGCATCGGCTCGGCGGTCAACAACGGCAACGGCGGTTCGTCCTACGCCAACCTCCGCGGCCTCGGCTCGAACCGCAACATCGTCCTGCTCGACGGCAACCGCCTCGTCCCGGCCGACCTCGAGGGCCGCGTCGACCTGAACAACATTCCGCTGGCGCTGCTCAGCCGCGTCGACGTCCTCACCGGCGGCGCCTCGACGACTTACGGCGCAGACGCGATCACCGGCGTGGTCAACTTCCTCACCCGGCAGGACTTCGCCGGCCTCGAAGTCCAGGCCTCGCAGCAGATCACCGAAGAGGGCGACGGCAACGTCTTCCGCGTCGACGCGACGATCGGCGCCAACTTCGACGACGGCCGCGGCAACGCGGTGTTCAGCGTGGGCTACCAGGAAGCCGATCCCGTGTTCCAGGGCCAGCGCGACGTCTCGCTGACCACGATCGAGACCTTCAGCGGCACCGCGCTGGGCTCGGGCACCGCGTTCCCGTCGCGCTTCTCGGGCACCCGCTTGGTCGGCTCGCTGACCAACATGAACCCGAGCGCCGGCAACGGCGTTACCAACCAGGTCGATCCGACCACCGGGACCATCGTCCCGACGTTCTCGACCTTCAACTTCAACCCGTTCAACGTCTTCCAGGTGCCGTTCGAGCGCTTCAACATCTTCGGGCAGGCGCGCTACGAGGTGTCGGACGCGGTCGAGGTCTACACCCGGGGCCTGTTCTCGAAGAACACCGTCGACACCATCATCGCCCCGTCGGGCTCGTTCGGCATCGGCGTCAACATCTCGCTCAACAGCCCGTTCCTGACCGCGACGCAGCGCGCCCAGTTCTGCGCGTTCGACGTCAACCCGAGCGCGACGGTCTACACCCCGCGCTTCACCCCGGCCGAGTGCACGGCGGCGGCGACCGCGACCGGGCCGGGCGATCCCAACTACCGCGAGGTCGGGACCGGCGGCTTCACTCCGTTCGACCTCAACGGCAACGGCGTGATCGAAGCCGGAGAGGGCTTCAATCGCAACCCGCAGTCGGCGCTGTTCCGCCGCTCGGTCGAGGCCGGGCCGCGCATCAGCAACTACATCAGCAACGTCTTCGACTACCGGGTCGGCGCTCGCGGCCCGATCACCGACACGATCGACTGGGATATTTCGGGCGCTTACGGCGAAAGCCAGAACACCCAGACGATCATGGGTTACTTCACCAACTCGCGTGTCCGCCAGTCGCTGCTGTTGCGGCGCGACCCGGTGACGGGCGTCGTCACCTGCCAGAACACCGCGGGCGGGTGCGTCCCGGCGAACTTCTTCGGCGACATCTCGCCCGAGGCGGTTGACTTCATCGTCCAGGAAAGCACCAGCTTCGTTCGCACGTCGCTGGCGCAGGCGCGCGGCACGATCACCGGCGACGTGGGCTTCAGCAGCCCGCTGGCCGATGATCCCATCGCCTTCGCGCTGGGCGGCGAATACCGCAACTACACCGCGGCGCAGGGCGCGGACACGCTGGCGCAGTCGGGCGACCTCGGCGGCGCGGGCGGCGCCACGCCCAACATCGCAGGCGGCTACGACGTTTACGAAGGCGTCGCCGAAATCATCGCGCCGCTGATCGCGGATCGGACGTTCTTCGAGGAACTGACGCTCGAAGCGGGCGTCCGCTATTCGGACTACAGCATCGACGCGCCGGGCAACCCGGGCTTCAACACCACGACCTACAAGGTCGGCGGTTCGTGGACGCCGGGCTTCGGGCTGACCATCCGCGGCAACTACGCCCGCGCGGTCCGCGCGCCGAACATCGACGAGCTGTTCTCGCCGGTGAACACCGGGCTGACCAACCTCGGTGTCGATCCCTGCGCCACGCTCAACACCGCGGGCATGGTGCTGCCCGGCCGGCCGGCCGGCGGTCCGACCGGCGAGCTGCGCGCGGTCTGCCTTGCCCAGGGCGCGACCGCGGGCAACATCAACACCATTGCCGAGCCAATCTCGGGGCAGGTGCTGGCAACTGGCGGTGGCAACATCGGCCTGCGGCCGGAGAAGTCGAACAGCTACACCATCGGCGCGATCTTCCGCCCTGAATTCGCGCCCAACTTCTCGATCTCGGTCGATTACTACAACATCAAGGTGACCGACGCGATCAGCGCCCCGAC
Source organism: Novosphingobium sp. (assembly GCA_020200285.1). Classification (GTDB taxonomy): domain Bacteria; phylum Pseudomonadota; class Alphaproteobacteria; order Sphingomonadales; family Sphingomonadaceae; genus Novosphingobium. Next base: position 33,507 of record JAIVIY010000083.1, read on the forward strand.
GCCGGGCGACGTCATCGCTGCCTGCTTCGGCGCCGACGCGTTCAACCCGCCTGCGGGCGCCTCGACCGATCCGAACTGCACCAGCATCGATCGCGATCCGATCACCGGCGGTCTGAGCGGCGATCCGAATACTTCGACCGGGCTGCCCAGCACGCTGACGAACGGCGGACGGCTCAAGACCGACGGCATCGACGTGATCGCCAATTACCGCACCGCCAACCCGCTCGCGGTCGATCGCGAATGCGTCGGTTTCTTCAGCGCCAACTGCGGTGCAACCCCGTCCTTGGGCTCGATTCAACCCGAGTTCCAATGGGCGCTGCGCTCCACGTTGACGTTTTTCGGCGATACCGACGTCTCGCTGCTGTGGCGCCATATCTCCTCGTTTGAGCAAGAGCCGCTCGACGTGATCGCTTCAGGCCCGTTCTTCAACGGGACGATCAACCCGAGCATTCCGGGCGTGGGCGGGCGCACCACCGACTTCGGCAAGATCAACGCTTACGACTACTTCGATCTTACCTTGCGGTGGGCCGCGACCGACAACATCACGTTCACCGCGGCGGTCCAGAACCTGCTCGACAAGAAGCCGCCGCTGACCGGCAACAATGCCGGCACGACGTTCTTCAACAGCGGAAACACCTTCCCGTCGACGTACGACGCGCTCGGTCGCCGCTACGCCGCGACGGTCAAGCTCACTTTCTGATCGCCACGTCAAACATCGAACACCGGGGGCGGGCAGCGATGCCCGCCCCTTTTTTTCTGGCCGGGCCAACTCGCGCCATGGGCATGCCGCGCTGCGGCTATCCCAGGGACGCCAGCAGCCGATCGGGCAAGTCCAGTGAAACCTCCGCGGCTTCGGCGACCTTCGCAGCCCACGCCAGGACCATCGCGATTTCCTCGCGATGCGCGGACTGGGCGGCGGCGTAATCGTCTCGCCGGGCCGCAGCGGAATAGGCCTGACCCGATTTCGAGTGGCGGGCGAAGGCGGGGCCGGCGGCGATGGCCGAAGCCGCCGCGCGATCGAGCCCGAGGCCGAAGTGCGCCGAAACCGCTCCGATCGCGCCCGCCGGGTCGGCGGTCATCGCGTCGGCATCGATCGTGCGCAGCCGTTCGGGACCCAGCTTACCGCAAAGGCGGCCGAAGTGGAGGTGCTGGGCGAGCCATCCCGCCGCCGCCACCTGAAGATCGCTCTGGCGGAAAATCTCCGCCGGCCCGAGCCCCAGCGGCGCGAGGTAGCCCTCGGCGAGATAGCCCTCGGCCAGCTCGCGCGCCCACAACCGGCAGTGCAGGCCCTTGCGCGCGACCGAAATCAGGAAGGTTTCGAGCGGCGCGTAGAGGAACACCGCCTTCGCCTCCGGGCGCAGCGTCAGGAGCAGCTCGGCCAGCGGGTTGAGCACGTTCGACGGCTTGACCACCACCGCCTCGCCTTTCCCGAACGGCCGGGCCAGCAGCTTCGTCGCGAGGTCGGCGGCGCGCGCCACCGCGCGCAAGTCGGCGCCGCGGCGGCGAAAACCGACCAGATCATTGAGGATGACCGGCTCGCTCAAGCCCATCGCCGTCCCCCGACGGTCGAGCGCGCGGACCAGCATCGTCGAGCCGCAGAACGCCGAATGGAACAGCAAGTGGAGCGGACCCGGCTGCGCTTCCTCGAGGCAGGCCGTCGCGGGCAGCTCGTACGCCGGTCCGGTCTCGCCCAGGCAATCGTCGGTCAAGAAGGGGACCTCGCCATGGCGCGCGCGCGGCACCCGGACGAAACGCACACGGTCCTCACTCTCGACATAGCGATGCGCCAGCCATTCGGCATCGGCGAGCAAGTGCGGGGCAGGGGACATCGCCAACCGTCTAAGGACCCGTCATGGCCGCCGCAATCCTGGTTGCCCGCACGCTTGTGCGGACCTATCGCCGCGCGATGATCTCCAGCAACGATCCCGACGCCCCGCAGCGCGCCAATGCCGAAGGCTTGGCGGCGCTGCGCCGGGGCGACGGCCAGGCGGCGGTGCACGCTTTCGCCGCGGCGGCGGAGGCCGATCCCGCGGCGGGCGCGCTGTGGCGAAATCTCGCGCACGCGCATCGCCTGACCGGCAACACCGCGCGCAATTGCAGCAGCGGCTCGAAGCGACCAGCCGCGAGGCGCTCGGACCGCTCGAGGACGACTTCGACGAGACAGAATCGCGCCGCGTCGGCGCGTTCGTCGACCTCGCGCTCGGCAAGCGCCGGGTGTTCCATAACCAGTGCGCCGGCGTGTACTTTCCGTTCCTGCCCGCCGACGAGTTCTTCGACCGTCGCCATTTCCCCTGGTTGTCCGAGCTCGAAGCCGGTACGGCCGCGATCCGTGGCGAGCTCGAACTGCTGCTGACCGAGGGCGACGCGCTGTTGCGCCCGTATGTCCGGCTCGACGAGGGCACCCCCGAGAACGTCTGGAGCGCGCTCGACGGCTCGCTCGACTGGGGATCGTGCTTCCTGTGGGAGTACGGCGAGCCCAATCCGGCGATTCTCAAGCGCTGCCCGGAAACCGCCGCGCTGCTCGAGCGGCTCCCGCTCCAGCGCCTTCCCGGCCGCGCGCCCAATGCGTTCTTCTCGCTGCTCCGCCCGGGCAAGGTCATTCCACCGCACACCGGGGTGACCAACACCCGCGCGATCATCCATCTCGCACTCGACGTTCCGCCCGGTTGCGGCTTCCGCGTCGGCGGCGAGACCCGCGAATGGACCGAGGGCCGGGCCTTTGCCTTCGACGACACAATCGAGCACGAAGCCTGGAACCGCAGCGACCGCCGGCGCGCGGTGCTGATCGTCGACACCTGGAACCCGCATCTCAGCGAACGCGAGCGCGAGGCCGTCGCCACCTATTTCGCTTCGTCGGACTCAGCCTTGACCTGACAATCGACGAACGGCACTTGCGCGGCGAACGGGGCGCAAATACCTCGTCCGTTCTAGCCACACGGGAATTGCCCAGCCATGCTGTCGACGCTGTTCCTCATCGCCCTCTCGCAAGCTGCTGCCGCGGCTCCAGCCAGCGAGCCCGACACCGTCAAGGGTCCGGTCGCGATGACGGGCGCGCAGATCAAGCAATACAACGCCGGCCTCGAGCGCGGCGATCCCGCCTACATCCGCTGCGAAAAGATCCTCGAGACCGGTTCGCTGGTCAAGAAACACACGGTCTGCCGGACCAATGCCGAGTGGCGCAAGACGCACGAGTCGGGCAACCGCAACGCACGCGCCACGATCGAGGCGTCGCAGAGCACCAGCATCGTCAACTAGGTGGACGCCCTCCGGCGTTCGGCCCGCGGTCAGTGCATGCGCATCACCCGCACCGCGGCGCGCTGCTTAACGTTGGCCATGTAGCTGCCGAGCGTCGCCTTCTTGATGCGGATCGGGTCGCCGACCTTGGGGAACACGTTGCGCCCTTCGGTCTGCTTCCACCTTGCGCCGTCGGCGATGGTGAAGATCGGCATGCCGTCGTTGGCGGTGCGAATCCCGGAGATCGTGCTTTCGATCTCGGTGACTTCCTGATCGTCGTCGTCGCCGCCGCCGAACAGCTTCAGCTTGGGCAGGTTGAAGCCGAACAGACCCTTGCGGGTCTCGCGCATCGTCTCGCGATCGAGCACCACCAGGTCCTTGTCGTCGCCCGCCTTGGCCATTTCGCCGACCGTACGGTCGAAGCAGGCGAGGCGCTGCGCCGGATCGGCGAGCGCGCGGCAATCGACCACCGCCTGATAGACCGCGGGCGGCGTCGCGCCTTTGTCCTTGTCCTTGGCCGAGCCCGCAGCGCCGGTTGCCAACGCGGCCAGCGCCAGCGCGGTGAAGATCAATCGCATGTGCATCCTCCCGGCCCCGAAGGGCGTACCGTCGCTTCATGCCTCGCCGGGGCGCCCCGCGTCAATCGGACGCAAACGAAAAGGGCCGCGCGCGGCGGAGCCCTTTTCCCGATTCGCCAGCGACTTAGGCTCAGGCGGCTTTGGCCGCCTTGGCGAGATCGCGCTTGACCTTGAGCGCGCGCGGGCTGAGCTTGGCGTCCGCGGTCTTGAGCAGCCAGTTGTCGAGCCCGCCGTTGTGCTCGACCGAGCGCAGCCCGTGCGCCGAGACCCGGAACTTGAAGCTGCGGTCGAGCTTCTCGCTCAACAGCGTGACGTTCTGCAGATTGGGCAGGAACACGCGCTTGGTCTTGTTGTTGGCATGGCTGACGTTGTGGCCGACCTGACGGCCCTTCCCGGTCAGTTCGCAGATGCGCGACATGGCTTCGTACTCTCGAAAATAGGTCGGTTTCGCGGGAAAGCGCGGCGCATAGCGATTCACCCCCCACCGGTCAAGCTTGCGCCGGTCGAGGCCGCGCGCGATAGCGCGAGTTCGATGGCGACCTGGCCGCTCCCCGCCGCGATGCGCGCCGCGCTCGACCAGGCCCGCGCAGCCGCGCAAGCGGGCGAAGTGCCGATCGGCGCGGTCGTCGTCAAGCATGGTGCGGTCGTCGCCGCCGCTCACAACGCTCCGCGCGGCTTGTCCGATCCGACCGCGCATGCCGAGATTCTGGCGATTCGCGCCGCCGCGCAAGCGCTCGGCAACGAACGCCTCGACGGCTGCGAGCTGTGGGTCACGCTCGAGCCGTGCGCGATGTGCGCCGGCGCGATCGCGCACGCCCGGATCGCCCGGCTCTATTACGCCGCGCCCGATCCCAAGGGCGGCGCGGTCGAGCACGGCGCGCGGGTCTTCGCCCAATCGCAATGCCTGCACCGGCCGGAAGTCTATGCTGGCATGGGCGAGGCCGAGGCGGCAGAACTTTTGCGCGGATTCTTTGCGAGCAGGCGTTAGATTCTACAAGCCTCGCCAGATCTTGACGCCCGCGGCGTCGCGCGGGCCGGCCTGCGCCGCCGGGCAACGCCTCGGGCGAAACCGGCGGTCGAGGCAGACCAACACCTCCCGCAGCCAGCCGCGGGGGCTGAGCCGCAGGCCGAAGCTGTTCGCCGGCCGGCCGGGATTGGCCGCGGCGAACGCCGCGCGCAGCTTGCCCGCGGTCAGCGCCCCCGGCCTGGACTCGCCCTCGCGCGACAGGCTTTCCATCGCCGGATAGCGCATCGCGTCGGCGAGAATGTTGCTGACGCGGAAGTAGCCGGCCGGATCGCGCGCCATGCAGCTGCCGTGCTTGGCCCACTCGTGCGCGATCAGCTCGACCTTCGGGGTCCGGCACAGCTGCCCGCGGAAGACCGCCGGGGGCGGCGGGGAGACGCGGCGGCAGTATTGCGGATAGCCCGCCGCGCCCTCGGGCCACAGCCCGTGAACGACGAACCCGAAGCGACCCATTGCTCCGGAGCATTGCAGACGGTGCTCGGCGCTGCGCTCTCGGCCGCGGCAGAACTCGGGCGACCAGCTCAGCGCCAGCGTGTAGCCGGCGATTCCCATCCGCCGCGGCTCGCCGCTTTCGGCGCGCGCCGCGGGGACGCTCGCCGGCACCCGGCACTGGTAAGCCTGCGCCAAGGCGCTCGCCGGCGCGGTCAGCGCCAGCGCGGCGGCCACGCTAAGCGAAAGTATCCGGATCGCCGGGACCATCGGCGCCCCTGGATTCCAGCCAAGCCTTGGCGTCGGGCCGGAACAGCAGCCACGCGCAGTAGAGCGTGAGCAGCAGCGTGACCGTGTTGAACGCGAACAGCAGGTCGAGCGTCAGCCCGGTCGTGCTCAGCCCCATCACGTACGAGAACAGGCTGTAGGCGGTGAACACCACGAAGATCCACTTGGCGATGTTGCTGGCGCGGCGGGCGATGAAATAGAGCAGGAGCAGCGGGATCAGGAAGGCGAACACGACCGCGCCGATCAGCACCCCCTGCTGGACCGAGGCCGGCACGCCCTGCTGCGCCGCGGCCATCTCGACCAGCCGGTCCCAGCCCAGCGCGATGCCGATCGCAGCGATCACGATCGACAGCAGGTAAAGTCTCTCGAATTGCACGATCGATGCCGGACGCATGGTGGCCCCCTATGCTTTCCCTGATCCGCGCAGGCTAGCTCACCGCGGAGTGAAGTCCAGCCCGATGTCGGCGGCCGGCGCGCTTTGGGTCAGGCGGCCGACCGAGACGTAGGTCACCCCGGTCGCGGCAATCTCCGCAATCGTCTCGAGCCTGACCCCGCCGCTGGCCTCGGTCGGAACGCGCCCGGCGACCCGCGCGACCGCCTCGCGCAAAGACGGCGGGTCCATGTTGTCGAGCAGCAGGTGGGTCGCCCCGGCTGCGAGCGCGGGCTCGATCTGGTCGAGCCGGTCGACCTCGCAGATCACCTCGGCGACGCCCGCTTCCCTGGCCCGTCGCACCGCCTCGCCGACCCCGCCGGCGACGAGGACGTGGTTGTCCTTGATCATCGCCGCGTCCCACAGCCCCATCCGGTGGTTCCTGGCGCCGCCGGTGCGGGTCGCGTACTTTTCGAGGATGCGCAGGCCGGGGATGGTTTTGCGGGTGTCGAGCAGCGTCGCGCCAGTCGCATTTTGGCCGGCCATCGCCTCGACATAGACGCGGGTCATCGTCGCGATCCCAGACAAGTGCTGGACGGTGTTCAAGGCGCTGCGCTCGGCGGTGAGCATCGCCCGGGCGTTGCCCTCGAGCCGCATTAGGTCAGCGCCAGGGACAACTTGCGCGCCCTCCTCGGCGAGCATCTCGATCCGCATGTCGGGATCGAGCGCGTGGAAGAACGCGGCGGCGATCGGCAGCCCGCAGACGACGATCGCGTCGCGGCTGTCCATCACGCCCGAAAAACGCGTGTCCGCGGGGATCACGCTCTCGCTGGTCACGTCGCGACCGCCGCCGGGCAGCCCTTCGCCCAGGTCCTCGGCAAGCGTGGCGCGGACGAAGGCGGCGAGGTCGAAGCCGGGTAGTGTCCAGGTCAACCCCAGCTCCGTTCGTGCTGAGCTTGTCGAAGCACCGCTCTCTTCCCTTCGGTGTGCGCCATAAGCAAGGACGGCCCTTCGACAAGCTCAGGGTGAGCGGGATCGGGGGCAGCTAGTGCACGAACCGCGCGACGACGTCGCGGTACGAGCGGCTGACCTTCACTTGCGCGCCCGAATCGAGCACCAGGAAGCATTCGCCGTTGGTGTGCGGCTTGACCTGGCGGACCTGGTTCAGGTTGACGATGGTCGAGCGATGGACGCGCTGGAACACGCGCGGGTCGAGCCGGCGCTCGAGGTCCTTCATCGTCTCGCGCAGGATCAGCGAGTTGTCGCCGGTGTAGATGCACATGTAGTCGCCGGCGGCTTCGATGTGCTCGATCGAGTCGACGTCGACGCGGAAGATCTGGCCGCGGTCCTTGATGTTGATCAGCCGCTCGAAACGCGCGGCCGCCTCCTCGTCCTCGGGCATCGCCTCCATCGCGTCGGGCGCGACTTCGGCGAGGACGTTCTTGAGCTTCTCCGCTTCCTCGCGCCCCCTCTTCTCCGACAGCCGGGTGCGGGCGCGGTCGAGCGCGTCGGCGAGGCGGTCCTCGTCGACCGGCTTGAGCAGGTAGTCGACCGCGGCGGCCTCGAACGCCTTCAGGGCATGCTCGGAATAGGCGGTGACGAACACGATCAGCGGCGGCTCGATCTCCATCACCCCCTTGACCACGCTGAACCCGTCGAACCCCGGCATCTGGATGTCGAGGAAGACGAGGTCGGGCTTGCCGGTCTTGATCTTGCGGATCGCCTCGCGGCCGTTCGAGCAGGTGTCGATGATCTCGACGTCGGGGAACTTCGCCAGGCGGTGCTCGAGGCCCTGAATCGCCAGTTTCTCGTCATCGACAAGGATGGTGCGGATGGTCATTGCGTTCCTTCGTTGGTGGAGACCGCCCCTGTCGCCGCGCGCGAACTTAGGCTCGCAAGCGCGCCGACTCAACCCGCCGCGGCGAGGCGGGGGGCGGCGGTCGGCGCGCCGGGCGATTGCTCGCGGCGCTCGAACGGCAGCTCGATCACCACCGCGAAGCCGCCGTCGGCCGCGTTCTGGATATCGAAGCGCTGTTCCTCGCCATAAGCCTGCGCCAGCCGATCGCGGATATTGGCGAGGCCGACTCCGGTCGAAACCGGGTCGCCGGGCTCGACGCTCGCGGCCGGAAGCCGGTTGATGTCGAGCGGGCTCTTCAAACCCGGCCCGGTGTCCGAGACCACAATCCGCAGCATCGGCCCGGCGAGCTGCGCGCTGACCGCGATCTCGGCGCCTTCCTCTTGCGGGGTCACCGCATACTTGATCGCGTTCTCGACCAGCGGCTGGAGCAGCAGCGACGGCAGCAGCGCGTCGCCCGCGCCGTCCTCGATCTCGAAGCGGGTGCGCAGCCGGTCCTCGAAGCGCATCCGCTCGATGTCGAGGTAGAGCTTCAATGTCTCGATCTCCTGGGCGAGCGTGACCTTGCCCGCAGGCTCGTTGATCAAGGTGTAGCGCAGGAACGACGACAGCCGGCTGAGCATCGCGTTGGCCGGCTCGGTCTGCTTGAGCAGGACCAGCGTCGAGATCGAATTCAAGGTGTTGAACAGGAAGTGCGGGTTGAGCTGATAGCGCAGCATCGCCAGCTGGGCGCTGGTCGCCTGCGCCTCGAGCCGGAGCAGCTGGTCGTTCTGCTCCTCGATCTGGAGGAAGAAGTTGATAGCGTAGTACAGCGCCGACCACGCCCCGAGCAGCGTCAGGTCGAGGTAGAACACCCCGAGGAACAGCTGGGTGAAGCTGGTGTCGCTGCCCGGGCGGTAAAGCCCGATCACCCAGCTGTCGATGAACGCATAGAGGCTGACCGCGAACGGCAGGATCAGCGCGGTCACCCCCCAGGTCACCAGCGGGCGCTGGTTGATCAGGTGGCGGTAGATCACCGAGAGGATCAGCGAGATCGAGAAGCCGGTGATCGAGGCGATCAGCACCAGCACCAGGAACGACAGCGGCTGGGCGTTGGCCAGGCTCGACATCGCGCGCAACAGGAAGGCGCCGCCCCAGCCCGCGGCCTGGAGCTGCCAGAAGGCGCGGTTCTTGTTGCCGAAGAACGGCGTCGGGCGGAACGGCAGCACGGCCATTGGCCGATGATGTAGCGAGTTTCCGCAAATTGCGATACCGTCGGCCCGAGGAGAGCCGCCATGGACAATCAAGCCGATATCGTCGCCGACATAGCCGCTGAGACTGGGCACGGCATCGCCGAGCGCGCGCGCTTCACCGCGATGGAGAACGGCACGCAGGAGGATTGGGCGATCATCGGCCGCGACTACTTCAAGTTCGCCGCCGGCCTGCCCGACCGCGTGCTCACCCATCTCAAATTGCTCGAGGGCGATTTCGGCGGGTTCCCGGTCTGCCGGCTCGAGCACAGCTTGCAATGCGCGACCCGCGCCCACCGCGACGGGCGCGACGAGCGCTACGTGACGATGGCGCTGCTCCACGACATCGGCGACACGCTCGGCACCTACAACCACCCCGACGTCGCCGCGGCGATCGTCAAGCCGTTCGTCGACGAGCGGACCCACTGGATCTGCCAGCACCACGGCGCGTTCCAGGGCTATTACTACTTCCACTTCCTCGGCATGGACCGCGACTTGCGCGAGAAGTTCCGCGGCAATCCGCACTTCGAGGCTTGCGCGGAGTTCTGCGAGAAGTACGACCAGTCCGCGTTCGATCCCAGCTACGACAGCGCGCCGCTCGAGTTCTTCGAGCCGATGCTGCGCCGGGTGATGGAGCGCCCGCTCGCCAGCATGTACGTCAAGGACGCGGCCTGAAGTTCAGCCTTGCGGCCTGAAGTCCCGCTTCCAGTCGGCCGCGCCGCCGCGGCGGGATTGCGCCGCGCGCACGAGCTCGATCTCCGCGGCGACCTTGCGCGCGCGGGTTTTCCAGCGGTCGTGATCCGGGGTCGATAGGATGCCGAGGTCGTGCTTCGGGCCCCACGCCTCGAAGAAGCGCACCGCCGCGCGCGGATCGTAGCCGGCGTTGGCGAGCAGCCACGGCATCAGCCGGTCGGCCTCGCGCTCGGTCTGCTTGACCTTGCCCCAGCTGCGCCCGCTCGCATCGAGCCGGGCGCGGTGGCCGAGCAGGTTGTGCGCGAGCTCGTGGGCGAGCGCGGCGGCGAGCAGCTCGTCGGGCAGCCCCTCGACCAGCTTGCGGCCGATCACCACGCGCTTGCCGTCGGCGGCGGCGCGCGCGCCCTTGCTCAGCATCTCGAAGCGGGTGACGCAGGCCGGTTCGCCGGAAACGCTGAGCGGCGCGCCGTCGGCGACGGCGAAGGTCACGGAGCCGGCCTCGGCCAAGGCCGCGTCGACGCGGTCGTGGAGACCGGCAAGGCGCGCATAGTCGCCGGGCTCGACGTGCGGAAGCGCCGCGACATCCTGCCCCGCGACCGAGCGCAATGCCGCGTGCGCGGTCAGCCCCGCCCGCGCGGCCGGGCCCTCAGCGGCGACGGCCTGGACCGCGATGTCGCCCTCCACGCCGAGCGCCTCGCGCACTTGCGGCGGATCGTCGAAGCCGGCGGCGTCGAACAGCTGCAACCCGATCCCCGGCGCGACCGTGCCGCAGAAGGGCGCGTTACTGCGGACCAATCGCCAGCCGGCGCTCTGGACCCGGGCGTCGAGCGCGGCCAAGGCCTTCAGCTCGGACTTGAGGTCGCCCGCGGCGCTGGCGGCCGCCGGCCATCCCGCCGCCAGCGCCGCGGCGGCAAGCGCGGCGCGCAGCATCATGCCGCGGTGCGCGCCTCGGCGATCGCGCGCTCGAGCACCTCGCGCCCGACCGCGCCGATCAGCAGGCGGTCGCCGACCACCCACGCCGGGGTGCCGTTGATCCCGAGCCCGCGCGACAGCGCGAGGTTGCCGGCGAGCTCGGCAGTCACCGCCTGGCTGTTGGCGACCCCGGCGGCGGCGTCGCGGTCGAGTGCCGCGGCTTGCGCCGCAGCGTCGATCGCCGCGGGCGCGGGCGGGCCGGCGCGGAACATCGCCTCGTGGAACGCCGCGTAGCGTCCCTGCCGCGCCGCGGCGAGCGCCATCCGCGCGGCGTCCTCGCTCGCTGGCGAGAGGATCGGCAGCTCGCGCACCACAACCCGCAGATCGCGGTGCGCGGCGACCAGCGCCTTGAGGTCGGCCACGCTCTGGCGGCAATACGTGCAGGCGTAGTCGGTGAACTGGACCAGCGTGACCGCGCCCTGCGGATTGCCCAGCACCGCGCCGGCGAACGGGGTCTCGATGCGGTCGCGGTTGGCGGCGATCTGCCGTGCCGCGCCCTTCGACTGCAGCCGCTCCATCGCCTCGGGCAGGATTTCCGGATGCTCGAGGATGTACTCGCGGACCAGCCCCTCGATCGCCATGCGCTCGCGGTTGTCGATCCCCGCCGCGGCGAGCTGCGTCTCGACGCCGGCGGCCGGCGCATCGCCGCGGCTCTGCCACCACCAGCCGCCCGCCGCGCCCAGGCCGGCGAGCAGGATCGCCACCGCCGGAAACCACGGAAAGCGCCGCCGCGGGCGGGACGAAGCGGGGATACGGTAGGCCATCTGCCGGAGGCTAGCGCCGCTTCTTCTCGCTCTCGATCGCGGCGCGCGCCTGGAACGCGATGTCCTGCGCGCGCAGCCAGTCGGGCGAGCCGCGCGGCAATCCGGCCTGCGCCATCTGCGCGCTGGCCAGCGCGCGCGGCATCTGCCGGCCGAGCACTTGCTGTTCGGCGCTGGCGAGCTGCGCGCGCGGGGTGTCGCCGCGCCCCGCATAGACCACGCCGAGCTGGTACCAGGCGAACGGATTGTCGCGATCGCGCGCGACCGCCGCCTTGAGCACGCGCTCGGCCTCGGCGAAATTGTCCTTGTCCTCGGTGGCGATCAGCGCGTGGCCGAAGGTGGTAGCGATCAGCGGCTGGTTGCCGGTGAGCTGGGTCGCGCGGCGCAGCGGCGCCAGCGCCGCCTCGGGCTTGCCCGATTCGAGCAGGATCTGGCCCTTGATCTCGAGGAAATAGGGGTTGTCGGGCTCGGCCGCGAGCAGCGCGTCGGCCTCGGCCATCGCCTTGTCCATCAGCGCCTGCTTGTGGAACGCAAAAGCGCGGGCGTAGCGCGCCGGCGCCGTCTTCAGGTGCTCGGGATAAGCGACCAGGGTCTGCCGCGGCTCGGCGATGTAGCCATAGAGCTTGGCTTTGACCAACTGGAAGCGCCGCTCGAGCGTGGGATCGTCCGGCTTCTCCCACGCCGGATCGGCCTGGTAGCTCTCGGTCAGCCGCGAAATCCGGTCGCCCGGGAACGGATGCGTCTGGTAATAGGCGTCCTCGTCCTTGAACCGGTAGCCGTAGCGGAACGCCTCGTTCTGCAGCTTCTTGAAGAACTCGAGGCTGCCGTGGCCCGAGATTCCGGCTTTCGAGAGATACGCGACGCCCGCGGCGTCGGCGGCCGATTCCTGGGTGCGGCTGAAAGCGAGGAACTTGCCGATCGCGGCTTGCTGGCCGAGCGCCATCGCCGCCAGCGCCGCCTCGCCCGCGCCTGCGACGGCGGCGGCGAGCCCCGCCAGCATCGACAGCAGCGAGATGCCGCCCGCGGTCCGGGCGCTGTCGCCGATCGCGATGACATGGCCGCCGGTAACGTGGCCGAGCTCGTGCGCGATCACGCCCTGGACCTGGTTGGCCGAATCCGCCGACCCGATCAGACCCGAGTTGAGGTAGACGATCTGGCCCCCGGCGACGAAGGCGTTGATCGAGCTGTCGTTGACCAGCACGATGTCGACATTGGCCGGATCGAGCCCGGCGGCCGCGATCAGCGGCGCCGACATGTCGCGGAACAGGGCTTCGGTCTCGGCATCGCGGAGGATCGATTGCGCCGCGGCCGCCTGGACCGAGAGCAGCGCGGCCGCGGCCATCGCGGCGATCCGGGCAAGACGTCTTGGGCGGGCGAGGAGCCGGGAGGAGCGCATCGGCGGCAGCCTAGGGTCGCGCGGGCTGAACCGGCGATGAAGCCGCGACCGCGCGCTCGGTGCCGGGCGCCAGCACGCGCTTGAGGAACCCGAACACCGCGTCGCCGACGCGGCGGTCGCGGTCGAACGGACGGGCCAGGGTGATGACCAGGCCGTTGTGCCCCATCCCCTCGATCAGCGTCGCCTGCGTCGGCGCGCCGCGCTCGGTCATCGTGCGCGCGAGGATCCTCGCGTTGCGAGGGCGAACCGAGTCGTCCTCGGTGCCGTGGACCAGCAACAGCGGCGGGGCGTCGGCGCGGGCGTAAGTCACCGGCTGGGTTTCTTCGGGGCGCGGCCAATGGCCCATCGCGTTGCGCGACGAGGTCTTCTCAAACGGATAGAAGTCGGACGGGCCGGCGAGGACGATCGTGCCCTTGATCGCGGCCTCGGCAACCCCCGCCCCGGCCAGCCAGCGCCGGTCGAGCGTCAGCATGGTGACGTTGTAGGCCCCCGCCGAGTGGCCCATCAGCGCGATGCGCTCGGGGTCGACGCCGTGCTCGGCGGCGACCGCGCGCACCGCGGCGAGGCCGGCGGCGCTGTCGAGCAGCATGTTCGGGAAGCGCCCGGCGGGGACCAGCCGATAGCCGATCAGCGCGGTCGCATACCCGCGATCGGAAAGCGTGCGGGCGATGAAGCGGTAGTCCTGCGGGTCGCCGCTGCGCCAGCCGCCGCCGTGGTAGAACGCGATCAACGGGACGCCGCGCGCGGGCTTGCGGCCTTCGGGCACGAACAGCTCGAACTTCTGGGCAGGGTGATCGCCGTAACGACCGGTCACGGCCAGCTTCGCCGTCCGCTCCCGGGCGAAGAGCGAATCGACCCTGTCGAGCGAAGCGACCGAGTTGTTGGACATCGCCCACCACACGAACCCGCCGAACCCGAGCCCGAGCAGCAGCACGGCGGCCGCCGTCCGGCCGCGCCACCCCATCCGCCTGCGCCCTCGCGTCCGCTCCATCGCCGCGCCATAGCGCGTCGCGGGAGCGGCGGGAACGGGTTTCAGGCGAGCAGCTTCTTGGCGGCCTTCTCGAGCAACGCGAGATCGTCGGGGACCGCGCCGATCACCACCACCTGGCCGTCGGCGAGGCGGCGGGCGACGAGCAGCCCGAACTCCTGGCCTTCGCCGGCGAGGTCGGCGAGCGCGACCGGCTCGAGCTTGCGCAATTTGCGGGCGAGACCCTTGCGCGGCGCATCGCGCGGCGCGATCGCCTTGCCGCTGGCCTGCTTGCGCCAGCGGCGCTCTTCGGCGACCACGCCCTTGAGCCCGCCCGGCGCGGCGCCGAGATAGTCGCAAAGCGCGCCGCGCCCGAGGCGCACGCGGTGCGCCTGCTCGAGCGCCGCGGCGTATTCGGTCAGCCGGGTCTTGTCGTAATCGGCGCCGAACACCAGCTTGACCACCGGGGTCATCGGCGCGCGCTCCTGGACGCTGAGCCCCGCATCGGCGACCAGCTCGGTGAAGCTCTCGGGCTCGGCCTGGGCGGCGAGGCTGAAATCGTAGGCGCGGCCGATCGCGGCGTAGAGCGCGCCGCGGGTGCGGTCCTCGCTCGAGCAGGCGGCCAGCGCCAGCTCGCGCGCCGAAGCGAGCCAGTCGGCCAGTTTCATCGCCTCGGGAACGACTTCGTCGACGGCGGCGAGCTCGAGGATGTCGCCCGCCTCGTCCGGCGTCGCGCCGACGTCGGCACCGAAATCGGGCTCGGGAAACTCGATCGGGGCGCGCGCGTCGCGCACGATCAGCGACGCCAGGTCGAGGACTTCCTCGTCCTCCTCGTCCGCTTCCGCGTCGTCCCGGGCGCTCGGCTCGGCGACGAGCTCGGGCTCGATCTCGGGGGCGCCGTCTTCGCCGACCGGGGCGTCGGCCCACATCGTCATCTCGTCGTCGCGGTGCGGCGCGGGCTCGCCGATCGTCTCGTCGAGCGACTGGTCGATCTCGAGCATCAGCTCGTCGGTGGTGCGCTGGTCGGCGAGCTCCTTCCAGTTGATCACCCCGTAGATGAAGTCGATGGTGTCGTCGTCGCTCGAGAACGGCAGGAGGATGCCGCGGTAGGCGATCGTCGAGCCGCGCTGGTTGACGAACTCGGCCTCGAACCCGATCGGCGCCTGGTTGGCGAGGATCTGCATGTAGTGGTCGGTGATCCGGCTGAGCAGCGAGCGGCTGGGGACGTCGGCCAGCGTATGGATCTCGCCGTCGGTGCCGCATTCGCGGGCGAGCTTGTCGCCGAGGAAGTGGACCGCCGGGTCCTCGATCCCCGAAGTGAAGTCGAGCAGCACCGAGTAGGGCCCGAAATCGGGCAGCGCCTCGGGATCGAGGTCTTCGATCGAGGGGAAGTGGCGATCCTGGAGCAGGCCCGCCCAGAAGTTGTAGGCGCGCACCTGCATCCGGCGCTCGTCCTGCCCGACCGGCGAGGGCGCCTCGACCGCGCCGCCGTCGATCGTCGGATCGACCAGGCTTTCCGCCTCGGTCGGTTCGTGGTGGTCGTCGTTACCCGGCCATCCGCGATAGGTATCCATGCGTAGTGCCCCTGCTGTCCCCTTGGCGAGGCGGTTTTGGCGCAACATGGTGAAGGAAGGGTTAAGTCGCGCCGGAACCCGACGGCGGCCCCGCGGGCGAGTGGTTAAGCGCGGGTAGCGGTGATCGCGGCCGGGACCGGGTCCGGCGTCCAGGCGATCCCGCGGTCGGTGCCGCACCAACGGTCCCAGTGGCGGAAGTAGAGCCCGTAGTTGCAGCGGTAGTCGTGGTGATGGCGCTGGTGGTGGCTGGCGGTGATCAGCCAGCCGCCCAGCCGCGAGCCGACCAGCGCGCGCGGGAACAGCTCCCAGCCCATGTGGTTGGTCACCCCCATCACCGTCATCGTCAGCAGCACGAGGCCGAGCGCGGCGGGGTGGATCGGCACGACGAAGACCAGCGCCGGGATCACGACCGCGCCGGTCAGCGCCTCGAGCGGGTGGAAGCTCATCGCCGCCCACGCGGTCGGCGGGCGGCTGGCGTGGTGGACCGCGTGAACCGCGCGGAACGGATTCGGCCGGTGCATCCAACGGTGGGTCCAGTAAAACCAGGCGTCGTGGAGCAGGAGGTAGGCGAGGAACGAGCCCGGCAGCCACCACAGCGGGTAGGCCGAGGCCTCGGAGTAGATCAGCGTCCAGCCGCGCTCCCGCCAGCCCCACGCGACGACGCCCGCGGGCACGCCGTAGACCGCCGCCGAAGCGAGGCTCCAGCCGATCTCACGGCGAATCTGCGGGGCGAGGCCGGCATAGAAGCCGGGGCGGACGCGCGCGGTAAGCCAGGCGAACAGCCCACTCGACGCCAGATAGCGCAAGGCGACGATCGCGGTCATCGCCAACGCGGCGAGCAGCGCCCCGGTCATCGGACAGAAACGCGCGCCGCCCGCGTGGACCACTTGGACCACACCCTAAAGGATTTAAACGATCGGTTCGCCCGGGCCCGCGCAACGCGAAGGATCGAAGCAAAGGTCGAGGGGGCGGGCATGGCGAATCGTATGCCAAGCCCATCCCCTGTAGGACAGCGAAAACGCGCGCGCTATCAGCCCGCGCGGCGGACCTTGACCCCGGCGGGGCGCTTCGGTCCGCGCGGGCGGAAGCGGCGCTGCTGGCCGGCGACCTCGCCGCGCGCCTCGCCGTGGCGGGCGCCGTGACCGTGGCCATGACCATGGCCGTGGCGCACCGGTTCTTCGCGGCGCTGCGCCGGCTTGGGTAGGGCCGCGGCGGCCTCGCGGAAGCCTTCGGGCAGCGCCATCGGCATCAGCTTGACGCCGGTGAGCTTCTCGATGTCGCGCAGATAAGCCTTCTCGTCGGGGGCGACGAAGCTCATCGCGATCCCGTCCGCGCCGGCGCGCGCGGTGCGGCCGATGCGGTGGACGTATTGCTCGGCGACGTTGGGCAGCTCGAAGTTGATCACGTGGCTGACGCCCGAGACGTCGATCCCGCGCGCGGCGATGTCGGTCGCGACCAGCACCGGGCACGCGCCCTGGCGGAACGCTTCCAGGGCGGCGGTGCGCTGCGGCTGGCTCTTGTTGCCGTGGATCGCCGCGGCGCGCACCCCGGCGCCCGCCAGGTGGCGGACGACGCGGTCGGCGCCGTGCTTGGTCCGGGTGAAGACCAGCGCGCGCTCGAGGCTGCGGTCCTCGCGCAGCGCCTTGAGGCGCAGCGTCAGCAGCGCCTGCTTTTCCGCCGCGTTGACGAACGTCGCAAACTGCTCGACCCGCTCGACCGTGGTCGCCTGCGGGGTCACCTCGACCCGCACCGGATTGTGGATGAACTGGCGGCCGAGCTCGGCGATCGCCTTGGGCATCGTCGCCGAGAAGAACAGGCTCTGGCGCTTCTCGGGGAGCAGCGCGGCGACGCGCTTGAGCGCGTGGATGAAGCCGAGGTCCATCATCTGGTCGGCCTCGTCGAGCACGAAGATCTCGACCCGGCCGAGCGTCAGCGCGCGCTGGTCGATCAGGTCGAGCAGCCGGCCGGGCGTGGCGACGAGCACGTCGACGCCCTGAACCAGCCGCCGCGCCTGCTTGCCGACGGGCACCCCGCCGAACACACAATCGACCGTGAGGTGGAGGTTCTTGGCGTAGCCGCGGATGTTCTCGGCGATCTGCGCGGCGAGCTCGCGCGTCGGCGACAGCACCAGCATCCGGCACGAGGCCGGCTTGCGGTGGTTGTGCGCGGCAGCCAGTCGGTGCAGCGAGGGCAGCGCGAACGCCGCGGTCTTGCCGGTGCCGGTCTGGGCGATGCCCAGGAGGTCGCGGCCGTCGAGCAGCGCCGGGATCGCCTGGCGCTGGATCGGGGTGGGGGTGTCGTAACCCTTCGCGGCGAGCGCGCGAAGGATGGGCTCGGCGAGGCCGAGAGCGGTAAAGTAAGACATGTTGGAAAACTCATGATGAGTGCGGGCGCGCAAGCCTGGCGGAATACCGGGCGCGCGGACGCATGGGTTCGAACGATGCGACCCTGCGTGATGAAGGAAGCTTCTGCGGTTGCGGCCGTAGGCCCGGAGCGGGTCCGGCGGATGTCTCTCCGCGGTCCTCACGCTGCCCCGAATTGCGCGGCGGCTGGTTGCCGCAACGCCGATCGCTGAGCGCGCATATAGGAACATTGCTTAAGAAGGCAAGAAAGTTCCGTTCAGAATTTCGCATTGCAATCCGCTCGTGTCGAGCCGCCCGCGCAGCGGGCGACCGTCGAGACACGGCGTCCAGCGCGCCGTTAGGAACGGGTCTCGACTACCCTCGACATGAGCGGGTTTTGGATAGAGGAAGGGGGACATGAAAACATCGCTCCTATCCGCTCTCGCCCTGCTTCTCGCCACGCCTGCGCTCGCCGCGCCGCCGACAGCCGGCGAGCGGACGATGATCGCCGCAGTCGACGCCGAACAGGGGCGGACGCTCGCGCTGCTCGAGCGGACCGTGAACCAGAACAGCGGCACCCGTAACCTCGCCGGAGTCAAGGCGGTGGCGGACATGCTCGCGCCCGAGTTCGAGGCGCTGGGCTTCACGGTACGCTGGG
>JAIVIY010000130.1 GCA_020200285.1 Novosphingobium sp.
GCGCGAGCCTCAAGGCCGCCGGCCAGGGCTGTCAGGTCAAGCGCTGATCCAACGCTGACCATCCCTTCCCTCGCCCCTTCAGGGGAGAGGATACGAAGGCTTGGCAGCTCGTCTGCCTAGCCGCAGTTGGAGAGGGGTGTGCGCGGGCGCGGCGTCGAGCACCCCTCTCCAAGCTGCGCTAGCAAGCTCCGCTTGCAAGCTTCGCTGTCCTCTCCCCTCAAGGGGAGAGGACAGGCCCCCTCCGCCCATCGCCGGCTCAGGCCCGCCCGGTGGTGTTCGCCAGCAGGCTCGGATCGATGCCCTCCGCCTTCCACGCCGCGGTCCAGCGCACCGCGGCCGGGGTGCGGAACAGGATCCGGTCGTCGCCTTGCGCGGCGTACCAGCCGTGGGCCTTCATCTCCTCGTCGAGCTGGCCCGCACCCCACCCGGCGTAGCCGAGCGCGAACACCCAGCGCTCGGGCCCGCGGCCGAGCGTGATCGCCTTGAGCGCCTCGAGCGAGGCGGACAGCCCGAAGCGGCCCTCGACGACGATCGTATCGTCGAGCTCCCATTCGGGCGAATGGAGGATGAAGCCGCGCTGGACCTCGACCGGTCCGCCGTTGTGGACCGGCGCGTCGGGCGCCTCGCCGGGGTCGAGCCCGACGTTGTCGAGCAATTGGTGGAAGCGCAGCCCGGGGTGGAGCTTGCCGAGGCCGATGCCGAGCGCGCCGTGCTCGTCATGGACGCACATCGCGATCACCGCGTGGTCGAAGCGCGGGTCGCCCATCCCCGGCAGCGCCAGCAGCAGCCGGCCGGTGAGGTATTGCACATCGCTCATCGCGCGTCAGGGTAAGCCGCGAATCGCGCGCGGCCAAAAGCTTTGCGACCGCCCGAGCGCCTGGAGGGGGAAATTCGGGTGGCAATGGTCAGGCGCTTCGGCTGGCTTCCGCTGATCCTGCTGCTGATCGTGCTGGTCGGACTCATGACCTGGGAACCGTTCGCCGCGACGCGGGGTTCCCCGCCGCCCGCGCGCGACTACGCCGCGACCATCACCCGCGACGAGTTCGGGGTGCCCCACATCCACGGCAGGACCGATCCCGACGTGACCTTCGGAGTCGCGTGGGCGCATTCGGAGGACGACTTCGCCACGCTCCAGGACGTGCTGGCGATGACCCGCGGCCGCTACGGCGCGATCGCCGGCGAGAGCGGCGCGGCGACCGACTTCGCGCTCGCGCTGCTCGACGCCCGCGGCACCGCGCGGCGGCGCTATCCCGAATTGCCCGCCGACGTCCGCGCGCTGATCGACGCCTACGCCAGCGGGCTGAACCTCTACGCCGCGAAGCACCCGCGCGAGGTCAAGCTGGCGCGGCTGTTCCCGGTCAACGGCGAGGACGTGGCGACCGGCTTCGCGCTGCGCCAGCCGTTCTTCTTCGGGCTCGACAAGGTGATCAAGGCGCTGGCCGAGGAGACCCCGTTCCGCCTCGAGCACGGCCCGCGGCTGAACGGCAAGCCCGCCCCAGCGTTCCTCGACGGCGGCGGCGACCTATTCGAGAGCGACGACGACAAGCCGCTGCCGCTGCCGGTCGGCGAGGCCGGGGCGATGGCCGGATCGAACGCCTTCGCGGTCGCTCCGGCGCGCTCGGGCGACGGCGTCACGCGGCTGGTCTCGAACAGCCACCAGCCCTACTGGGGCGGGGTCGCTTGGTACGAGCTGGTGATCGACAGCGATAGCGGCTGGCGTTTCGCCGGCGCCAGCTTCCCCGGCTCGCCCTATCCGCTCCTCGGCCACAACGACCACTTGGGGTGGACCAACACGGTCAACCGCGCCGACCTCTACGACGTCTACAAGCTGGTGCTCAACGAGGACCGCACCCACTACCGCCTGGACGGCGAGTGGCTGCAGCTGATCGAGCGCACGGTGACGCTGCCGGTGCGCTTCGGGCCGCTGGTGCTGCCGATCCGCCGCACGATCTGGGCGACGAAGCACGGCCCGGCGATGCTCAACCGCCACGGCGGGTTCGCCTTCCGCTATGCCGGGATCGATTCGATCGCCAGCCTGACCCAGTATTACCGGCTGACCAAGGCGCGAAACTTCGCCGAATGGACCGCGGCGATGCGCCAGCAGGCGATTCCCGCGACCAACTTCGTTTACGCCGACCGCGAGGGGAACATCGCGCTGGTCTACAACGCGCAGATGCCGCTGCGCAAACCCGGCCACGACTGGCGCGGGGTGGTGCCGGGGGACGACAGCTCGCTGATCTGGAGGACGACCGTCGGCTGGGAGGCGATGCCGAGGCTGGTCAACCCGGCCAGCGGCTTCTTGTTCAACGCCAACAACACCCCGTTCGTCGCCGCCGGGCCGGGCAGCGAGCTCGATCCCAAGACGTTCGACCCGCTGCTCGGCATCGAGCTCGACACGACCAACCGCGCGCGGCGCGCGGTCAAGCTGATGAGCGCCGCCCGGCCGCTCGGCCGGCTCGAGCTGATGCGGATCAAGTACGACACCGGCTACGAGCGCGCCGGCTATGTCGCGTGGATGCTCGACGCGATCGCCAGGCTCGACTTGCGCGGCGAGCCCGAGCTGCAGCGCGCGCAGAAGCTGCTCGCCACCTGGGACCTGACCGCCGACGGCAAGGGCCGCGCCGACGCGCTGGCCAACCTGGTGCTGCAGGAAGCGATGTCGTCGAGCTACGGGCTCAAGCCCGCGCCGGACCCCAAGACCGAGCTCAAGAACCGGGTCGAGCACCTGCTCAAGCACTTCGGGCGGATCGATCCGCCGTTGGGCGAAGTGCTGCGCATCCGCCAGGGCCCGGGGCCCAACAGCGTCGACCTGCCGATGATCGGCGGCGGCGACACGCTGCGCGCGGCGACGATGTGGAAGAAGGACCAGCCCGACGGCCGCTATCCGGTGCGCCACGGCGACAGCTTCATCCAGTTCGTCGAATGGCCGGCCGGCGGCGGCCCGGTGACCTCGCGCTCGATCCAGCCGTTCGGCGCGGCGACCACCCGGCCCGACAGCCCGCACTACACCGACCAGGCCCCGCTGTTCGCCGCGCACCGCACCAAGCCGGTCCATTTCACTCGCGCCGATATAGCCGCGCACGCCGTTCGTCGATATGTGGTGAGCAATCGCTAGCTTTTGGGCTTGTAAATCAAAACCAAAGCCCGCTCAGGCTGAGCCTGTCGAAGCCCGCGCGCCGTGGCCCGCCCAAAGGCGAGGGATGCGCGTGCCCTTCGACAAGCTCAGGGTGAGCGGGTGTAGGTACTTGGGGATTGGAAATGGCTGCAATTCGTCTGTTCACGGCTTCGCTTCTCGCCCTGTCGCTCACCGCTTGCGCCGCCACGGTGGCCGCGCCGCAAGGTGCAGCACCCCCGGTCGCGACAGCGGCCGAGCCCGCTCCGCTCGGCGAGCTCGTCTCCGCGGTCGACATCCCCTACGAGCAGTTCGCGCTGGCCAACGGGCTGACGGTGCTGGTCCACACCGACCGCAAGGCCCCGCTGGTCGGGGTCACGACCTACTACCGGGTCGGCTCGAAGCACGAGCCCAAAGGCCGCACCGGCTTCGCTCACTTGTTCGAGCATTTGTTCTTCGGCGGCTCGGAGAACGTCGAGAGCTTCGACGTTCCATTGGAGGGCGCGGGATCGACCCCGACCAACGGCTCGACCTGGTACGACCGCACCAACTACGTCGAGACCGTGCCGACCGGCGCGCTCGACCTCGCGCTGTTCATGGAAAGCGACCGCATGGGCCACCTGCTCGGCGCGGTCACCCAGGACAAGCTCGATAAGCAGCGCGGCGTGGTCCAGAACGAGAAGCGCCAGGGCGACAACCAGCCCTACGGCCTCGACGACTACCTGATCGGCGACGGGCTGTTCCCGGTCGGCCACCCCTATCGCCACTCGACGATCGGCTCGATGGCCGACCTCAGCGCGGCGAGCCTGGCCGACGCGCGCAAGTGGTTCTACGATCACTACGGCCCCAACAACGCGGTGCTGGCGCTGACCGGCGACATCGACGCAGGCACCGCGCGGCCGCTGGTCGAGCGCTGGTTCGGCGCGATCAAGCCGGGGCCCAAGGTCACCAATCCGCCCGCGGCTCCGGTGACGCTGGCCGCGGCGGTGAGCGAGGAGATCAAGGACCAGGTTCCCGTCACCCGGCTCTACCGCGCGTGGAGCGGACCCGGGCTCAACGACCGCGAGGCGCTGGCGCTGACCATGGGGATGAGCGTGCTCGGCGGGCTGTCCAGCTCGCGGCTCGACAACGCGCTGGTCCGCGAGGAGCAGCTCGCCGTGGCAGTCACCGCCAGCCTCCAGTCGCACGAGCAGATCAGCTTCATCCAGGCGACGATGGACGTGAAGCCCGGGGTCGACCGGGCCACCGCCGAGCGCCGCTATGACGAAATCATCGCCAAGCTGGTCGCCGAGGGTCCGACGGAGGACGAGCTCAAGCGCGCCGCGACGCAGTTCGTCTCGGGCACGATCGGCCAGCTCGAAAGCGTCGGCGGGTTCGGCGGCAAGGGCTCGACGCTGGCCGAGGGGCTGCTTTATTCGGGCGACCCGGCGCAGTACAAGGAAGACCTCGCGACCGTCGCGGCGCTGACCCCGGCGGACGTCCGCGCGGCGATGCAGAAGTGGATGAGCCGCCCGGTCTACAAGCTGGCGACGGTGCCGGGCGAGCGCACGCTCGACGGCGGCAAGCTCGGCGGGTGGGGCGACGAGGCGACCAGCCCGCCGCCGACGGCCGACGCCAGGAAGCCCGCGCCGAAGCTGGCGACAGGTCCCAAGCGCGAATTTCCGCCGATCGCCCCGGTCGGCGACCTCGCCTTCCCGGCGATCGAGCGGGCGACGCTGTCCAACGGCGTGCCCGTAGCCTTCGCGCGCCGCGCGACGGTGCCCAAGGTGCTGGTCAGCATGAACTTCGATGCCGGCTACGCGGCCGACCCGCGCGAGGCGCTCGGCACCCAGTCGCTGATGCTGACGTTGCTCAAGGAGGGCACCACCACCCGCGACAGCATCGCCATCGCCGAGGAGCAGGAGCGGCTCGGCGCGCAGATCTCGACCGGCGCGAACATCGATTCGAGCGCGGTGATCCTCTCCGCCCTCTCCGCCAACCTGACGCCGTCGCTGGCGCTGATGGCCGACGTGGTCCGCAACCCGGCGTTCGCGCCCGACCAGGTCGCGCGGCTCAGGGACCAGCGGCTGGCCGAGATCGCGCAGGAGAAGTCCTCGCCGGTCGGCCTCGCCAGCCGCGCGATCGGGCCGCTGATCTACGGGCCCAACCACCCCTACGGCGTCCCTGCGAGCGGGCTGGGCGAGACCGCCGCGGTCGCGGCGCTGACCCCGGTCGCGCTGCGCGGCGCGCACGAGGGCTGGCTGCGGCCCGACCTGGCGCGGATCACCGTGGTCGGCGACACGACGATGGCCGAGCTGCTGCCCCAGCTCGAGCGCGCGTTCGGAAGCTGGCAGGCGCCGACCTCGCCCAAGCCGGTCAAGGACCTGTCGAGCGCGATTCCCGCGCCCAAGAGCCGGATCGTGGTGATCGACCGGCCCAACTCGCCGCAGTCGGTGATCCTCGCCGGGCGCGTCCTGCCGGTCGGCGGGGGCCAGGGCGGCGAGGACATCGACCTCGCCAACGAAGTGCTCGGCAACGGCTTCCTCTCGCGCCTCAACCTCGACCTGCGCGAGGACAAGGGCTGGAGCTACGGCGTGCGCAGCTCGGTCCCGCGGCCGCTGGGCAAGCGCAGCTTCACCATCACCGCCCCGGTGCAGAGCGACCGCACCGGCGATTCCTTGAAGCTGCTGATCGCCGACATGACCGCGCTGGCCAGCGGCAAGACCCCGGTCAACGCCACCGAGCTCCAGCGGGTGACCGACGGCAATATCCGCGGCCTGCCCAACCGCTACGAGACCAGCGCGCAGATCCTCTCGGCGATCGTCCTCAACGACCGGCTCGGGCGGCCCGACGACTACGTCGCCAAATTGCCCTCGCTCTACCGCACGTTCGACGCCCGGACGCTCGACGCCGCAGCCAGGGCCCACCTCCACGCCGACAACCTGGTCTACGTGGTGGTCGGCGACCGCAAGGTGATCGACCCGCAGTTGAAGGGCCTCGGCCTGCCGGTTGAATACGCGGCTGTTGACACGAGTGTCGGTAGCGACTGAAACCCTTCGCCAAGCTCAGGTTGAGCGGGATTTTGACAGGGAGACTACCGATGAGCGTTTCCGGCACTTACGACTGCGTGACCAAGACCCCGATGGGCGACCAGAAGTCCAAGTTCACCGTCAACGCCGAGGGCGACAGCTTCACCGGGCAGCAGGCCGGGGCGATGGGCTCGATGGACGTCTACGAGGGCAAGGTCGAGGGCAACAATTTGACCTGGAAGATGAACATGACCGTGCCGATGCCGATGACGCTGACCGGCGAAGCGACGGTCGAGGGCGACACGATCTCGGGCACGATCGACGCCGGCGCCTTCGGCAAGATGCCGCTGAGCGGGACGCGGGAGGCCTAGCCCGCCGGCTACCACAAGGTCCGCTCGTCCTGAGCTTGTCGAAGGACACGCGCGGAGGGCTGCCCCAAGCTCTACTGGTGGCGTGTGGCCTTCGACAAGCTCAGGCTGAGCGGATGTTGCTTATTAGCCCTACTTCTTGCCCACCAGCCGCGCGCTGCTCATGATCGCCAGCGCGGTCGGCAGGCCTTCGTCGAAGTAGTGGATCCTCGGCGCGTCGTACGTGATCAGGTAGAGCCGCCGGCCGATCACCGCGGCGCGCGCGACGCCCCGGCGCTCGAGGTTGTCGCCCTCGGTCGCGTAGCTGAACTCCATCTCGACCCCGTCGGCCCCGGCGAGCTTGGCCGGGCGCACCGCGCCGACCTCGAACACCGCGCTGGTCAGCGCGATGCGTGCCGAGTTCTCGAACCATTCGACGATGTCGGTCGGCAGCATCGCCGGGTCGAACCTGGGGAGCGGGTCCTTCTTCTTGTCGCGCTGGCGAAACAGCGCCTCGCCCTTCTTGAT
>JAIVIY010000081.1 GCA_020200285.1 Novosphingobium sp.
CGGCTCGGCCAGCGCACCCGCGCCGCCGGGGCCAACGCCACCGCGCTGTTCTATTACGCCGGGCATGGGCTTCAGGCGAAGACGGTCAACTACCTGGTGCCGGTCGGCGCGGTGATCGAGAGCGAGGCCGACATCCGGATCGATTCGATCCCCGCCGACGTCGTGCTCGACTACATGGAGGAAGGCGGCGCCGCGAACAGCATCGTGATTCTCGATTCGTGCCGCAACACCCCTGTCGTGCGCCGCGTCCGCTCGGTCCGCGCGGGCTACGCGCCGATCGAGAAGCGCGGCTCGGCGCTGATCGCGGTCTCGACCAGCCAGGGCGAGTACGCGCTCGACGGCGACGGCGCCAACAGCCCGTACGCCAAGGCGCTGGCGCGCGAGATGGCGGTGCCGGGCCAAGGCATCCTCGACATGTTTCTCAACGTCCGCAAGGCGGTGCTCGCCGAAACCCGCGGCGCGCAGGAGCCGGCCGAGCTGTCGAACTCGCTGCGCGAGAACTTTCCGTTCACGATCAAGGTCGAAGTCACCGTGACCGCGCAGCCGGCGCAGCCCGCGGCGCTCGCGCTCGCACCGGGCACGCTCGCCCGCGATTTCGCCAGCGTGCCGACCGGGACCTCGGCCGACGGGATGGTGCTGGCGGGCCCCTATCTGCGCGACGGTGCGGTGCTGATGCAGCTGCGCGACGTCTCGCCCGCCAGCTCGGAGGTGATTTTCGCCAACAACCGCGCGCTTTACGAAGGCAAGGCGGTCGCCCCGACGATCAGCCAGAACCTGCTGACCCAGCGCAACACCGGCAACGTCCCGGCCTCGTTCACGCTGACGCTGCCCGCGCCGGCGGCCAAAGTCAGCTTCCTCATCCCCCGGCTGTTTCCGGAGAGCGCCAACGGGATCACCTTCCCGGCGTGGACCGTGACCGCGCTGTCGGCGGGCGGGGATTCGCTCGACACCCGCACCCGCGCGCTCGGCCGGCGAATGGGCGCGGACATCGATCGCGAGGTGGTGACGCTGCGCGCCCCGGCGTTCGAGGGGATCGCCGCGGTGCGCTTCGATTCCGATCCGCGGCTCGGCGGCACCCCGTTCGCCGCGTTCAGCGCGATTCTGATCGAAGGCGTCTGGGTCGAGCCGATGGGCTGAGAAATCTCCGCCGGTCGCGAGCTTGGGCTATGTTGCGCGTCGCCTTTTGGCAATGCGCTGTCGGTGAACTGAGATCCGCTGGGCCCGCCGTCCTACGGCGTGTTGATCGTGGGTGCGAGGCTCGAGAACTGGGATGAGATGGACGACGATCATGCTCGCTTGCGCCGGCTTCACCGCGGCTTGCGGCACTTCCGCTGAAGTCGGCGGGCGCAACGAGGCGGAGGTTGGTCGCGCCACGGACCCGGCCCTGACGATGCCGGTCGCTCGGGCCGCCCATTCGGCCGTGGCGCTGGCCGACGGACGGGTCCTGCTGATCGGCGGGTGCGTGGCGGAAAGCTGTGAGGGAGGCCCGGCGAGCGCCACGGCCGACGTCTTTTCCGCCGCGACCATGCGTTTCGCACCGGCCGGCAGGCTCGCCGAGCGCCGGGTCAGCACCGCCCCGTTCGAGAGCAAGGTCGCGCTCGCGAAATTGAGCCGGCGGCCAAAGTCCGGTCCGGTCATCGCCGATCGAC
>JAIVIY010000027.1 GCA_020200285.1 Novosphingobium sp.
GGTCTACACGCTGTGCCTGGTGACCAGCGCGGTCTGCGCGCTGCTGCTCGGGCGCAGCTATCTGCAGACCCGCGCCCGGCTGCTGTTGTGGAGCGCCTTGTGCTTCGGCGCGCTGGCGCTCAACAACCTGGTCGTGGTGGTCGACATGGTGCTGCTGCCCGACACCGACTTGCGCCTGCTGCGCCAGGCGTTTTCCGCCGCGGGCATCCTGATGCTGCTGTGGGGGTTCATCTGGGATCCGGAGGACTGAGCGATGACGCTGCTCGATTTCATCGCCGGCGCGATCACCATGGGCTTCCTGATCTGCGGGCTGTTCTTCGCGCGGTTCTGGTCGCGGACCAAAGACCCGCTGTTCCTGTGGTTCGCGATCGCCTTCTGGCTGATGTGCGTGGGCCAGGCGCTGCTGGCGCTGACCGGGATCTCGGTCGAGGAGCGCAGCTATCTGTTCCTGTTCCGCCTGGCGGCGTTCCTGCTGATCATCTTCGCGATCCTGCGCAAGAACCTGGGGGTCAAGGTGCCGTAGCGATCGAGCCCACGAAAAAGGGCGACCGAAGCCGCCCTTCTCATTGGGGCTTGGCCGCGCGCCTCAGCGCTTGAGGCTGAGCCCGCCGAAGCGCTTGTTGAACTGCGCGACGCGGCCGCCTTCGTTCAGGAGGCGCTTGTTGTCGCCGGTCCACGCCGGATGGCTGGTCGGGTCGATCTCGAGCACCAGGGTGTCGCCCTCCTTGCCCCAGGTGGAGCGGGTCTCGAACACGGTGCCGTCGGTCATCTGGACCTTGATCGTGTGATAATCGGGGTGGAGATCGGCCTTCATCGAACTTGTCCTCGGTCGGGCGGCCGGTTCCGACCGGCCTGAAAGAGCGGCGCGCTTAGCGGCGGTTGGCGCGAAAGGCAAGATTCGTCAGTCGAGGTCGGCGCGGGGCCTTCGACAAGCTCAGGCTGAGCGCGGTGAACTGGGCCTCGCAAGTGAGCTTGCCGGCGATCGACGCCTTGCCCCAGAACTTGCAAACCCGCGCGCGTTTCTGGACGAAGCCGACGTTGAGGTCGAGCAGCACCCCGGGCTCTACGGGCGCGCGGAACTTGGCCTCGTCGATCGCCATGAAGTAGACCAGCTTGCCGCTGCCGGTGAGCTCGAGCGTCTCGATCGCGAGGATCGCCGCGGCTTGCGCCAGCGCCTCGATCTGGAGCACCCCGGGCATGATCGGGCGGCCCGGGAAATGGCCCTGGAAGAACTGCTCGTTGAAGCTGACCGCCTTGACCGCGTGGATCGCCTCGCCGATCGTCAGGCTTTCCACCCGGTCGACCAGCAGCAGCGGGTAGCGGTGGGGCAGCGCCTCGAGGATGCGGCGGATGTCGTAGGCCGGCCGCGCCGCGGGCGCCGCGTCTCCGTCGGTCCCTTCGCTCACGCCCCGCCCCGACTCGGCCTCAGCGCCCGCCGGGCCGCGCCGGCTGCTGCGCCGCCGCGGCGGCCTGCTGCTCGCGCTGGGCGCGCGGCAGCCACCCGGCCGGCGGAACCAGCTGCGCGGTCGGCAGGATCGCGTTCAGCTCGTTGAGGATCGCCTGGTTGAGGTTGTAGCTTTCGGGCGCGTTGATCACCGAGCCGGCGTCGATCAGGATGTCGATCCGCTGCTTGGCCATCGCCTGGCGGGTCGCCTGCTCGAGCTTGTCGCCGATCTGCTCGACGACGTAGGCGCGGCTCAGCCCGACCGGCTGGAGGATGTTGTTGATCTCGGCCTGGCCGGACTGCTCGATCTGCTGGATCTGGGCGTACTGCTGCTGCAGCGACGCCTGATTGGGGGTGGCGGCGCGCGCATCGGCCTGGATCTTGGTCGCCAGCGGGCGCAGCTGGTTCTCGATCGCCGCCTTGCGGGCGTTGGCCTGGTCGATCTGCGGCTTGTAGGTGACCGGGCGCTGCTGCTCGGCGACCTTGTAGGCGTTCGACAGCGCGACGATCGCGGTCGGGTTGGCGACCGCGAGGCCCTTGACCATCTGCGCCGCGGCCGGAGCGGTCGCGACCAGCTGCGAACCGGCCAGCGCCAGCGCGAGGGATGAGTTGGAGAGGAGTTTCATCAGAACTGGGTTCCCACGTTGAAGGTGAAGCGCTTGGTGTCGTCGCCCTCGTACTTCTTGAGGACATGGGCGAAATCGATACGGAACGGGCCGAACGGCGAGTTCCAGTTGACCCCGACGCCGATCGAGACGCGCGGCTTCCAGGTGTCGCCGAGGAACACTTCCTGGAACGGCGGGATGGTGGTGCCGATCGCGGTGTTGTTGGCGCTGGTCAGGCAGCTCGGGGGCATCGGGTTGACCGGGTTGGTGACCACCGAGGTGGCCGAGGCGGTGCAGACGCCGTTGACCACGCTGGCCATGTCGACCTGGTTGAATAGCGGATTGCCGCTGGCGTCGCGGGTCGGCAGGAAGGTGCCGTTGGGCAGCGGGCTCGACTGGAGGTTCGGGTTCTTGATCCCGAACAGCGAGCCGACGTCGAGGAACACCGACGGCCGCAGCCCGAGCTCGCGCGCGCCCGAGCCCAGCGGAATCTCCAGCTCGGCGTGGGCGAGGTAGTAGTACTTGCCGCCCAGCGCGTCGTCGGTGAACTGCTTGCGGTCATCCGAGAGCGTATCGGGCACGCCGTCGCCGTTGGTGTCGACGAACGGGATCCGCAGCACGCGCGGACCCACCCCGCGGATGTCGAAGCCCCGCAACTGCGGCTCACCGAGGTAGAAGCGGTCGGTCAGGCGGACGTCGTCGACCCCCGCCCCGGCGCGGTTCTCGAGCGACTTGATGATCCCGCCTTCGGCCTTGACCGAGAAGATGAAGTTGCCCAGCACCGGCCAGTACTCGGCCGCGTTGAGCCGCGCGCGCGCGTACTTGACCGAGCCGCCGAGCCCGGCGAAATCGCCGTTGGCCACGATCTGGCGGCCTCGGGTCGGCCGCGCGCGGTTGTCGAGCGTGTCGTAGATCACCGAGGCGCCGAGGATCGAGCTGGTCCGCTCGCCCAGCGCATCGCACAGATAGCGGCCGGCGAGCAGCGGGTTGCAGGTCAGCGCGCCGGTCGCGTCGGGGGTGAAGAACTGGTTCCGGTCGAGCGTGACCTGGTCGTAGTTGAAGGTATAGCGCCCGACCGCGGTCATGTATTCGGTCAGCGCCACCCCGACGCGGCCCTGGAAGCCGGTCGTGGTCTGCTCGTAAAGCGTGTTGCGGTCGTCGTTGACGAAGTTGAAGCTGTTGAAGTCGCGGCGGTAGATGTCGGCGCCGGCCGAAACGTTGCGGTCGAACACGTACGGCTCGGTGAAGCTCAGCTCCGCGCTCTTGGAGAACCGCGAATAGTTGATGCTGGCGCCCAGCGTCTGGCCGCGGCCGCGGAAGTTGCGCTGCTGGATCGAGGCCTGGAGCAGGAAGCTCTCGAGGCTCGAGAACCCGGCCGAAAGCTGCAGCTCGCCGGTCGGCTTCTCCTCGACGTTGGCCTCGAGGATGATCCGGTCGGGCGCGCTGCCCGGCTTCTGCTCGACCTCGAACTTCTCCTGGAAATAGCCGAGCGACTTGATCCGGTTGGTCGAGCGCTTGACCTGGAGCGAGTTGAACGCGTCGCCCTCGGCGAGCCGGAATTCGCGGCGGATGACCTTGTCCTGGGTCAGCGTATTGCCGTTGACCTGGACCTGCTCGATATAGACCCGCGGCGCCTCGTTGAGGACATAGGTGATCCCCATCGTGAGATCGTCCTTGCTGCGCCGGAACTCGGGCCGGACGTCGGCGAAGGCGTAGCCGAAGGTGCCGACCGATTCCTGGAGCTGCTCGACCGTGTCCTCGACCAGCTTGGCGTTGTACCAGTCGCCGGCCTTCATCGGCAGCCGCTCGGCGACGCGGTCGCCGTCGAACTCGCGCAGCTGGCTCTCGACCTTGACGTCGCCGAACTTGTAGCGCTCGCCCTCCTCGACCACGTAAGTGATGATGAAGTCTTCCTTGTCCGGGGTCAGCTCGGCGACCGCCGAGACCACGCGGAAGTCGGCATAGCCCTGGGTCAGGTAGAACTGGCGCAGCTTCTGCTGGTCGAACGCCAGCCGATCGGGGTCGTAGCTCGTCCCGCCCGAGAAGAAGCGGTAGAACCGCGCCTCCTTGGTCACCATCTCGCCCTTGAGGTCGCTGTCGCTGAACTTCTCGTTGCCGATGACGTTGATCTGGCGGACCTTGGACTTGGGCCCCTCGTTGATCTCGAAGATCACGTCGACGCGGTTCTGGTCGAGCTGGACCGACTTGGGCTCGACGGTGGCGGCGAAGCGGCCCTGGCGCTTGTACAGCTCGATGATCCGGGCGACGTCGGCGCGAACCTTGGAGCGGGTGAAGATCTGCCGCGGAGCGAGCTTGATCTCGGGCTGGATCTTGTCGTTCTTGAGCCGCTTGTTGCCTTCGAGGATCACGCGGTTGATGACCGGGTTCTCCTTGACCTCGATCACCACGACGCCGGCGTCGTTGCGGATCTGGACCTCGCTGAACAGCTCGGTCGCGTAGAGGTCCTTGAGCGCCTGGTCGGCGAGCGCCTGGGTATAGACCTGGCCCGGACGGAGCTGGACGTACGAGCGGATCGTGTCGGGCTCGAGCCGTTGCGCGCCGCTCACCGTGACCGACTGGATCACCTGCGGCTGCGGCGCGGCTTCAACCACCGGGGCCGGCGTCGGAGCGGGAGGCGGAGCCGGCGCCGGCGTCGCCGTCGCATCCTGGGCGTGCGCGGCTGCGGGAACGCTCGCCAGCATCGTGCCGGCCAGCAAAACGGCGATCGTGCGGGCCCTGGCCGAAGTGCTTCGCGTCATCGCCAATGCTCATCCCATTCAATAAAACTCGGCGGCGCGGAACAGGCCCGCGGCGCCCGGCCAACAAGTCGCAGCCCTCTGCCCGATAGGCCCCGGCCAATCAAGCAGCCATTCCCCCGCGGAAAGTGGAAATCAGGCCCGCCTCACCCCTCGGCCAAACCTTGCGCGAAACCGTCAGCCTCCGAACACCTTCAACGACGTCAGGTCGTTGATCGTGACGAACAGCATGAGCGCCACCACGAACGCGATTCCGGTGCGGAACGCCCATTCCTGGCTTCTGGCGCTGGCGGGTTTGCGGCGGATCGCCTCCGCCGCGTAGAACGCCAGATGCCCTCCGTCGTCTCGGACGGGCCGATGCCGAGATAGCCGCGGACGAACTCGTTGCCAAACTCGTCGCGCTCGGTCTTGCGCGCCGAGACGATCTCGAGCGAGACACTCTCGCCCGCGCGGATCAGCTCGACGTCGAGCGGCTCGCCCGGATGCGGCGCGACCAGCTGGCTGATGTCGCCGAACTCGCGCACCCGCGCGCCGTCGATCGCGACGATCCGGTCGCCCTCGCGCAATCCCGCGGCCGCGGCGACCGATCCGGCTTCGACCTTGCCGATCGTCGGCGCGGCGACGACCTGGCCGTAGGCCAACACGAACGCGGCGAGGATGCCGATTGCGAAAACGAAATTGGCCAGCGGCCCGGCGAGCACGATCAATGCGCGCTGCCACAGCGGCTTGGCCTGGAAGCAGCAATTCCGCTCGTTCGCAGGAAGCTTGAGCCACTCGGCGTCGGGCTGGCTCGCCGGGTTCATGTCGCCGGCGAACTGGACGTAGCCGCCCAAGGGCAGCGCGGCGAGCTTCCAGCGGGTGCCGCGCTTGTCGGTCCAGCCGGCCAGCTCCTTGCCGAAGCCGACCGAGAACACGTCGGCGCGGACCCCGAACCAGCGCCCGACGAGGTAGTGGCCGAGCTCGTGAATCGTCACCAGCGGCCCGAGCAGCAGCAGGAAGCCGAGGACATACATCAGGAAACCGGGCGAGACGGCGTCGGGCACTAAACGGGCTCCATCACTTCGCGCGCCATCGCCCGCGCCTGGCCGTCCACGGCTATAACGTCGGCGAGCGTTTTCGGCGCCGGCAAAGTGCTCCGGGCAAGCACCTCTGCCACGTATGCCGCGATCCGGGTGAACGGTATCTGTCCGGCGAGGAACGCTGCGACCGCGACCTCGTTGGCGGCGTTGAGCACCGCCGGGGCCGAGCCGCCCGCTTGCACCGCCTCGCGGCACAGGCGAGTGGCGGGGAAACGTACCTCATCGGGCGCGCGGAACGTAAGCTCGCCGAGCGCGGCGAGATCGAGCGGGGCGCACGGCGTGTCCATCCGCCGCGGCCAGGCGAGCACGTTGGCGATCGGCACGCGCATGTCCGAGGGACCGAGCTGGGCGAGCGTCGAGCCGTCGCGGTACTCGACCATCGAATGGATCACCGACTGCGGGTGGACCACGATCCGCAGCCGCTCGTGGCCGATCGGAAAGAGGTGATGCGCCTCGATCAGCTCGAGCCCCTTGTTGAACATCGTCGCCGAATCGACGCTGATCTTGGCGCCCATGTCCCAATTGGGATGCCTGACCGCCTGCGCCGGGGTGGCCTGGGCGAGCCGCTCGGCCGGCCAATCGCGGAACGGCCCCCCGCTCGCGGTCAGGGTGATCGAGCGGACGTCGGCAAGGTCGTTGCCGGCGAGGCACTGGTGGATCGCGTTGTGCTCGGAATCGACCGGCAGCAACGTCGCGCCGTGAGCCGCGACCGCCGCCGTCATGACGTCGCCGGCCGAGACCAGCGCCTCCTTGTTGGCCAGCGCGACGGTCGTCCCCTGCTCGATCGCCGCCATCGCCGGAGCGAGCCCCGCGCAGCCGACGATGGCGGCGAGGATGAGGTCGGCTGGGCGGGCGGCGGCTTCGGCCAGCGCCGAGGGACCGCCAGCGGCCTCGATCCCGGAACCCGCCATGGCCTCGTGCAGGTCTGACAGGCTGCTCTCGTCGCCGACGACCGCGATTTCGGCGCCGAACTCGCGAGCAAGCGCCGCGAGCTCGGCCGCTTGGCAATTCGCGGTGACCGCGACGAGCTCGAACGCGTCGCGGTTGCGGCGGATCAGGTCGAGCGCAGAGGCACCCACCGAGCCGGTCGCGCCGAGAACCGTGACGCGGCGCATCAGCCGAGCAGCCCCCACGCCGAACCCGCGACGATCGCTACCGGGAGAAATCCGTCGACCCGGTCGAACACGCCGCCGTGGCCCGGGATCAAGCGCGAACTGTCCTTGACCCCGGCGCGGCGCTTGAGCCAGCTCTGGAAGAAATCTCCCGCTTGCGCGGCGATCGCGAGACCCGCGCCGATGGGGAAGCCGATCGCCGCCGCCCGCACCAGCGTAGCGGTCTCCACGGTGCGCGGGCCGCCGAGCACGCCCGAAACGGCCCCGGCGATGAGTGCGACCACGGCGGTCACCAGCAATCCGCTCGCCAGCATCCCGCCGACCAGCCCCGCCCAAGTCTTTCGAGGGCTGATCGAGGGCGCTATCCTGGGCCCGCCGATCGCGCGCCCAGCGAAAAACGCGCCGGTGTCGGTGGCGATCACCGCGCCGAGCGCAACGACGGCCAGCTCGACTGGAATTACCACCAGCGCAAGCGCGGCCCAGACGAAATAGACGACCCCGCCGAGCAGCGCCGCGGCGCGCGCCGCGGGCGTGGCGAAACCTTTGACCGCGAGCCGCGCGAACTCGGCGAACGCGGCCGCGGCGACCACCAGGACAAGCCCGTCGAACACCGTCCCCCCCTGGATCAAGGCGGCGGCGAGCGCCGCGAGCATGATCGCAGCCGACGCGAGCCGGATCGGCAGGTCGGACCGCCGTGCGGCTTCAGCGTCCGCCATACCGCCGTTCCCGTTGGGCGAAGGCGTCGAGCGCCTGCTGCAAGTGCGCCGGGGTGAAGTCGGGCCAGAGCACGTCGGTGAACCACATCTCGGCATAAGCCGCCTGCCACAGCAGGAAGTTGGAGAGCCGGACTTCGCCCGAAGTGCGGATCAGCAGGTCGAGCGGGGGCATGTCGGCGGTGTCGAGCTCGGCCTCGATCGTCGCCGGGGTGATCGACCCTTTCGCCGCCGCCTTGGCCGCGGCCCGGGCGATCTCGGCTTGCGAGCCGTAGTTGAGCGCGACCGCCAGCGTGGTCCCCGAATTGCCCGCGGTCCGCGCCAGCGCGCGTTTGACCAGCTCGACAACATCGGGCGAGAAGGCATTGTAATCGCCGATGACTTTCAAGCGGACGTCGTTCGCGGCGAACTCCTCGAGGTCGCTCAGGATGAAGCTCTTGAGCAGCCCCATCAGCGCGCCTATCTCGTCCTCGGGCCGGCGCCAGTTCTCGGTCGAGAAGGCGTAGAGCGTCAGCGCTTCGAGCCCCATGTCGCGCGCCGCGCGGGCGACCTCGCGCACCGCCTCGACCCCGCGCTTGTGTCCCACCGCGCGCGGCAGGTGGCGCTTCCTGGCCCAGCGCCCATTGCCGTCCATGATGATCGCGACGTGGCGCGCGCCGTGGTTGGCGCCCGCGGCAACCCGTTCCGTTCGCCCTGAGCCTGTCGAAGGGCCGTCCTTGCCCTTAGCCGCCGCCGAAGAAAAGTGCGGGGCTTCGACAAGCTCAGCCCGAACGGCTTTGGGAAACCGGGCCCTCACTGGCCGAGGATTTCCTTTTCCTTGTGCGCGGCGGCCTCGTCGGCGGCCTTGATGTATTCGTCGGTGAGCTTCTGGACCTCGGTCTCGCCGCGCTTGCGCTCGTCCTCGGACATCTCGTGCTTCTTCTCGTCCTGCTTGAGCGCGTCCATCCCGTCGCGGCGCACGTTGCGGATCGCGACCCTCGCCTTTTCAGCGTATTGGTGGCTCAACTTGGCAAGCTCCTTGCGCCGTTCTTCGGTCAGGTCGGGGATCGGCAGGCGCAACAGCTGGCCGTCGTTGATCGGGTTCAAGCCCAGCCCGGCCGAGCGGATCGCCTTTTCCACCGGCCCGACGTTGGTGCGGTCCCAGACCTGGACCGAGAGCAGCCGCGGTTCGGGCGCGGTGACCGTCGCCACCTGATTCAGCGGCATTTGCGCGCCGTAGACCTCGACCGTGACCGGATCGAGCAGATGCACGTTGGCGCGGCCCGTGCGCAGGCCCTGGAGATCGCTCTTGAGCGCCTCGACCGCGCCTTTCATGCGCCGCTCGAGGTCGGCCTTGTCGTACTTCGCCATCAGTCGTCTCCCGTGACGATCGTCTGCACGCCTTCGCCCCTGAGGACGCGGGCGAGGTTGCCCTTCTCGCGGATCGAGAAGACCACGATCGGGATCCCGTTGTCGCGGCACAGCGCCACCGCGCTGGCGTCCATCACTTTCAGGTTATCCGCGAGCACCGTGTCGTAATCGACTGTATCGTAACGCTTGGCGTCCTTGTTTCGCTTCGGATCGCTGTCGTAGACCCCGTCGACGCTGGTGACGCGGGTGTGGACGCCCGCCTGCTCGAGCGCGTTCTGCATCGCCAGCGCGTTCATCACCGTCGCCAGCATGCCCATGTAGTCCGCCTGCGCGCGGTCCATCCCCGCGGCCGCGCCGGCCATCCCGCGGAAGATGTTGCCGCCGCCGATCACCAGGCAGATCTCGAGCCCGGTGTCCCGGGCCGCCTTCACTTCCTGGGCGAGCTGGGCGACGAATTCGGGATCGATCCCGAACTGCTGGTTGCCCATCAGCACTTCGCCCGAGAGCTTCAGGAGGATGCGCTTGAACGGCGGGAGGGACATAGGCGGCTAGTCTCGCGGGCGGGCTGGCGATTGGTTACTACGCTTGAACCAGCCCGTCACCCCGCCTCAAGACCGAGGCGACGAGAGTTGCTGTTTATCGACCTACTCCGCCGGTTCGGGCGCCTTGATCCCCGCGGCTTCGGCCACTTCGGCGGCGAAATCGCTGACCTTCTTCTCGATCCCCTCGCCGAGCTGGAAGCGGACGTAGTCCTTGAGCACCACCGGCGCGCCGACGTCCTTGGCCGCGGCGGCGACGACCTGCGCGACCGGGGTCTTGTTGTCCATCACGAAGACCTGGCTCAACAGCGCGTTCTCCTTGGCGAACTTGGCCACCGCGCCGTCGACCATCTTGGCCTGGACCTCGGCCGGCTTGGCGCTCTCGGCCGCCTTTTCCGCGGCGATCTTGCGCTCGCGGTCGAGCATCTCGGGGTCGAGCCTGTCGGCGTCGAGCGCCAGCGGGAACGCCGCGGCGATGTGCATCGCGATCTGCTTGCCGAGCGCTTCCAATGCGGCCTTGTCGCCCTCGCTCTCGAGCGCGACCAGCACGCCGATCTTGCCGAGGTTGGGCGCGGCGGCATTGTGAATGTAGGGCACGACGACGCCGTTCGTTACCGAGACCGACCGGATCCGGCGAATCTGCTGGTTCTCGCCGATCGTCGCGACGCTGTTGGTCAACGTGTCGGCGACCGTGCCGCCGCCGGGATAGGCCGCGGCCTTGAGCGCCTCGACGTCGTCCGAGCCCAGGCCTAGCGCGGCTTCGGTGGTCTTGCGGACGAAGTCCTGGAACTGCTCGTTCTTGGCGACGAAGTCGGTCTCGGAGTTGACCTCGAGCGCGACGCCCTTGGTGCCGCTCACGGCGACGCCGACCAGTCCTTCGGCCGCGGTGCGGCTCGACTTCTTGGCCGCCGCGGCGAGCCCCTTGGCGCGCAGCATGTCGACCGCGGCCTCCATCTCGCCGCCGGTCTCGTCGAGCGCCTTTTTGCAGTCCATCATGCCGGCGCCGGTGCGCTCGCGCAGGTTCTTCACGTCAGAGGCGGTGTAAGCCATCTCGAATAAATCCTTTGAATTGTAACGTCGTCCCGACGAAAGCCGAGAGCGGCCGGGTCGACTTGGGGCCACGCGGTCCCGGCTTGCGCCGGGACGACGCGCTCAGGCCTCGGCGGAAGCTTCCTCGGTGGGAGCGTCCACCGCGGGAACCTCCTCGGCCGGGGCTTCCGCAACGACCGCGGCTTCCGGCTCGGGCTCGGCCAGCGCGCCGATGTCGGCGCCCGAGGCGGCGAGGTTGTCGCGCCCGCCCTTGGTCGCGGCGGCGGCGACCGCCTCGCAGTAGAGCCGCACCGCGCGGCTGGCGTCGTCGTTGGCCGGCACCGGGAAGGCGATCCCGTCGGGCGAGACGTTCGAATCGAGGATCGCCACGACCGGGATGCCGAGCACGTTGGCCTCCTTGATCGCGAGCTCTTCCTTGTTGGCGTCGATCACGAACATCACGTCGGGAATCCCGCCCATGTCGCGGATTCCGCCGAGCGACAGCTCGAGCTTGTCGCGCTCGCGGGTCAGCTGGAGCACTTCCTTCTTGGTCAGCCCGTGGGTTTCGCCCGAGAGCTGCTCCTCGAGGCTCTTGAGGCGCTTGATCGACTGGCTGATGGTCTTCCAGTTGGTCAGCATCCCGCCGAGCCAGCGGTGGTTGACGAAGTGCTGGCCGCAGTGGCGCGCGGCCTGGGCGATCGGCTCCTGCGCCTGGCGCTTGGTGCCGACGAACAGCACCTTGCCGCCCGCCTGGACGGTGCGCGCGCCGAAGATGTACGGCTTCATCCGCGGATTCCAGCGGTGGGTCTGGTGGCCGAAGTGCGCGCCGGCCTCGATCAATTGCTGCATGGTGACGACGGGAGCCGCCATAAGTCGCTTCCTTTCCGGTTTCGAGCCCACGCCAAATAAGCTTGGGGGGCGCCTGGCGGGAAACTGGAACCGCGCGGAGACCCCGCTGCGGCACCGGTATGGCGTTTCCCGTGTGGATTTGCCGAGCTCGGACCAAAGCCCGCGCGCGGCAGGCGGGCCCCTTAGCCCAGCGTTGGGCGCGTTTCCAGCCTATTCTTGTCGCAATGCAGCAACGGTTCGTCGAGATTTCGCTTGACGCTTCGGAACAAACCGGGAACACTCACGTTGTTCTCGCCGATCCGCGGGAACAAACGGGGTTTCCCCCACGTTATTCCCGGAGTTTTCCACAGGCCTGTAAACCGGGGGCGACAGGTTGGGATCGGAAAAGGACGCTGTTGATGCTGACCGTTTTCGCTTCGCTGGCCTTCCTCGCCGCGGCTTGCGTCGCCGCGTGGAGCGTGGCCGCCACCTGGCTCCAGTACCGCGATGTCGCCCTCGGCAACATCGCGGCGCTCGGCCTAGCCGAGGACGAGCGGGAGTTCCGGATCACGATATCCGCACGCGGCCGCAAGCCTGCTCTCGCCGGCCACCCCGGCGTCCGCCGCCTGCCGCATCGCGCCGCGCGCGCGGGTGCCTCGCTCAGGCGGGCGACGCGGCGCGCTGCCGCCTGACCCGGGCATACCGGACGATCCCCAGCGGGATCAGCGCGAGATAGATCAGGCAGATCGCCACCAGCGTCCACCACGGCTCGGTCAGCAGCGCCGCGATCACGATCCCGAACAGCGCGATCAGCTCGATGCGGATGCTCCGGCGCGGCCGCAGCGAGGCCCAGCTGAGCGTGGCGAGATTCGAGATCATCAGGAACGCCATCCCCACCGTCCACACGCCGACCAGCGCGGGTTGGCGAAAGATCGGCTCGCCGCTGGCGATCCACAAGTAGAGCGGCAGGAACGCCAGCCCGGCGCCCACCGGCGCGGGCACCCCGGTGAGGAACCCGGCCGATTTGTGCGGCTGCTCGGGCAGGTCGATCCGGGCGTTGAACCGCGCCAGCCGCAGCGCGCAGCACACCGCCAGCGCGAGCGCCGCGAACCAGCCGACGCGCGGCAGATCGTGCAGCGCCCACATGAACAGGATCAG
Source organism: Novosphingobium sp. (assembly GCA_020200285.1). Lineage (GTDB taxonomy): Bacteria > Pseudomonadota > Alphaproteobacteria > Sphingomonadales > Sphingomonadaceae > Novosphingobium. The sequence goes on from JAIVIY010000027.1 coordinate 12,614, forward strand.
CGCGGGAGCGACCCCGAACGAGACGTTGTCGGCAAGGCTGTCGAGCTCGGCCCCGAACCGCGACTGCGCCTTCATCAGCCGCGCCACCCGTCCGTCGATCCCGTCGAGCATCCCGGCCAGGATCACCGCCAGCACCGCCTTCTCCCACTGCCCGTCGGTCGCGAAGCGAATCCCGGTCAGCCCCGCGCACAACGCCGCCGAGGTGATCGCGTTGGGCGCCAGCGCGCGCAGGCTGAGCCCGCCCGGCAACCGCCGGCGGCGCGCGGCGAGTTCGTCGTCGGTCTCGACCTCGCTCGGCTCTTCGCCGTCGAGCGGGCGGCCGTCGGGACCGAGGATCACTGGATCACGCCTTCGAGCGCCGCGGCGCTGCCGATCTCGGCCAGCACGGTCTCGCCGGCGATCGTCTTCTGGCCGAGCAGCACCTTGGGCTCGGTCCCTTCGGGCAGGTAGACGTCGACCCGGCTGCCGAAGCGGATCAGCCCGATGCGCTGGCCCGCGGCGACGATGTCGCCGGGCTTGACGAACGGCACGATCCGCCGCGCCACCAGCCCGGCGATCTGGGTGAACCCGATCAGCACGCCGTCCGAACGCTCGACCAGGAAATGCTGGCGCTCGTTGTCCTCGCTCGCCTTGTCGAGGTCGGCGTTGAGGAACTTGCCGGGGATGTAGACCACCCGGCGGATCGTCCCGGCGACCGGGGCGCGGTTGATGTGCACGTCGAACACGCTCATGAAGATCGAGACGCGGGTGCGGGCGCCCTCGCCCATCCCCGCTGCGCCGCCGTCAGCCCCGCGAAGCTCGGCCGGCGGCGGGACCTTCTGGATCAGCGTGACCAGCCCGTCGGCCGGCGCGAGGATCAGGTTGGCCGCTTGCGGCACGCTGCGCGCCGGATCGCGGAAGAACGCGAGCACACCCAGCGTCAGAAAAGCCAGCGGCCAGGCGATCGTCTCCCACGCGAGATAGGCGGTAGCGGCGGCGGCGAAGGCGGTGATCAGCCCGAACTTGCGGCCTTCGGGGTGGATCGGCGGCCACGACCAGCCGGCCAGGCCCTTGCCTTGGTTGTCGACGAGATCTCCGGGCATCGCCTCGTCCCTAGAAGCTCGATCGCGACTGAACAACCCGCCAGAGTGGCGAAAGTGCCGCATCCGCGGCGCCCGCCGCTAAGCCGGCGTCAACCATTTTGCGCCATCATGGCCGGGCCATGCTCAAGATACTGCTCGCCGGACTCCTGATCGCCGCGGCCTACGCGGTGTACGACGCCGGCGGCGTCGTCGCGTCCAAGGACAAGGCGATGGCGTTCTTCGACCGGGTTTCGAAGTCCGCTCTAGGCGGCAGCAACGACTGGGGGTGACCCGCATCCGGGGTGGTGGACAGGGGTGGATTCGAACCACCGTACGCTTGCGCGGGCAGATTTACAGTCTGCTGCCTTTAACCACTCGGCCACCTGTCCATACCGGCCTGCCGGAAAGCGCTAACGCTCATGATGCCGGCCCGTTTCCGGGCCCCCGGCCGAGAGGCCGCGTCCATGGCGAAGCGCCTGCGCGCTGTCAAGCAAGGCGCCGCTTGCCCGCGCCTTACGCCGCTGGCACATGCCCCACGATGAACGAGCATCGCAAGGGCAAGGCGCTGCGCCGCCGGGCCGGACGCAACCGCGGCGGACGCGGCAGCGGGCGCGCCGGCCAGGGCCAGGTGCGATTGTGGGGCCACCACGCGGTCGAGGCCGCGCTGAGCAACTCCGAGCGCGTGGACCGCAAATTGTGGGCGACCCGCGAGGCGGTCGCCGCGCTAGATGGAGAGCTGCCGGCCGATTTCCCGGTCGAATGGGCCGCGGCGGCCGACCTCGCCCGGCTGGTCGCGCGCGACGCCCCGCATCAGGGACTGGTGCTCGAATGCGCGGCCCTCGAGGATCTCGCGCTCGACGACCTTCCGCCGCCCGACGCCGCGCACCCGGTGGTGGTGCTCGACCAGGTCACCGACCCGCACAACCTCGGCGCGATCCTGCGCTCGGCCGCCGCGTTCGGCGCCGCCGCGGTGGTCACGCAGGACCGACACGCTCCGCCCGAATCCGGGGCGCTGGCCAAGGCCGCCTCCGGAGCGCTCGAGATCGTCCCGTGGGTGCGCGTGGTCAACCTGGCTCGCGCGCTCGAGGATCTGGCCGAGGCCGGCTATTGGCGGATCGGGATGGACGGCGCGGCGGACGCGCTGTTCGGCGAGATCCTGCCCGCCGGGCCGGTCGCGCTGGTGATGGGCGCGGAAGGCGAAGGCTTGCGCCACAACGTCGCCGGGCATTGTGACGTGCTCGCGCGGTTGCCCATTGCCGCAGGCGTCGAAAGCCTCAATGTATCGAACGCCGCCGCGGTGGCGCTTTACGCGCTCACGGTGCGCTGAACCGGAAGAAGGGGGGCCGGGTGCTGCCACGATCGAACCCGCCGCGCGTCGCGCTGGCGTTGCTCGCCTGCCTGCTGGCCGCGGGCTGCTTCCTGCTGCCGGGCAAGTTCGCCAGCGAGCTGACCCTTCGCAACGACGGCACGTTCGCTTTCGCCTATCGGGGCGACGTCCACGTCCTCGCGCTGAGCAAGATGGCGCAGGACGAGATGGGCGAGGACGCCAAGTTCGAGCCCGTGCCGTGCTACGACGACAACACCGGGGACGAGCGCCCGTGCAGCGCCGACGAGATCTCGGTCCAGCGCTCCGACTGGGCGACCCAGCAGGAAGCCGCGCGCGCCAAGCGCAGGGAAGACGCCGAGATGATGCGCAAGATGCTCGGCGGGATCGACCCCGCCGATCCGCGCGCCGCCGAGGAGCTGGCCGAGCGGATGCGCAAGCAGGCGGGCTGGCGCTCGGTGACTTACGTGGGCGACGGCAAGTTCGTCGTCGATTTCGCGATCGCCGGGCGGCTCGACCACGATTTCAGCTTCCCGACGGTCGAGAAGATGCCGGTGGCGACGCCGTTCGTCGCAGTGTTCCGCCGCGCCGACGGCTCGGTGCGGGTCGATGCCCCGGCGTTCGCGGCGAACACCGGCGGCGGGCCGATGGCCGGCATGGCCTCCGGCCTCGCCGACAAGGAAGCGGGCGGGGGTGTCCCCAAGCTCGACGGGACATTCGCGGTGATCACCGACGGCGAAATCCTCGCCAACAACACCGACGACGGCCCCCAGGCGGGCGCGGCGGGATTGAAGCGGCTGAGCTGGAAGGTCACCCCGCGGACCGTTTCGGCGCCGACCGCGCTGATCAAGCTGGAGCGCTGACTTTCAGACGCAAACGCCGCGCTCGCCCTGTCGGCGAGAGCGCGGCGCTGTGTCGCGGCGGTCGGGAGACCGCCGGAATCCTCGTGCGGTGTTAGTTGACCGCGTCCTTGAGGCCCTTGCCGGCCTTGAACTTCGGCTGCGTCGAGGCGGCGATCTTCATCGGCTCGCCGGTGCGCGGGTTGCGGCCGGTCGAGGCCTTGCGCTTGGCGACCGAGAAGGTGCCGAAGCCGACCAGGCGAACTTCGTCGCCGCGCTTGAGCGCTCCGGAGATCGAGTCGAACACGCCTTCGACCGCCTTGGTCGCATCGCCCTTCGACAGGCCGCTCGCGTCCGCGACCGCGCTGATGAGATCGTTCTTGTTCATTCGTTGAACCCCCTAGAGGCTTGGTTGGAAACCGTTGGCGGAATCGCCGGCAAGGTGCCGCGGAATTGAGCCGATGGCGGAGCCGCTGTCAAAGCCTAATGGGGCGAAAATCGGCGGATATTCCCCGATTTTCGATCTTTTGCGGTAAACGGAGGGTTGATTGGCGGCGAACCGGCGCGGGCTGGCGCGCCGCGCCGGCGCCGTGCGCTCGATTCGCTGCGCTGCAACACGCGCCGTAGCGTCAGTGCGCGGTCGGCGCGACTGCGCCGAGCGCGGGCGCTGGCTGGCTGGCGATGTCGTCCTGCTCGGTCCACTCGATCGCCTCGAGCGGGGCTGCCAACGCGCGCGCCAGCACCTCGTCGACATGGCCGACGGGGACGATCTCCAGCCCGTCGGTGACGTTGGCCGGAATCTCGGCGAGATCCTTGCGGTTCTCCTCGGGGATCAGCACGGTCTTGATCCCGCCGCGCAGCGCGGCGAGCAGCTTTTCCTTCAAGCCGCCGATCGGCAGCACCCGCCCGCGCAGCGTGACCTCGCCGGTCATCGCGATATCGGCGCGCACCGGGACCCCGCTCAGCGTCGAGACGATCGAGGTCACCATGCCGATCCCCGCGCTCGGCCCGTCCTTGGGCACCGCGCCTTCGGGCAGGTGGATGTGGATGTCCTTGCGGTTGATCAGCGAAGGCTTGATCCCGTACGCCGGGGCGCGCGCCTTGACGAAGCTGAAGGCGGCCTGGACGCTTTCGTTCATCACCTCGCCGAGCTTGCCGGTGGTCCGCACCTGGCCCTTGCCGGGGACGGTCACCGCCTCGATCGTGAGCAGCTCGCCGCCGACCTCGGTCCAGGCGAGCCCGGTGACCGCGCCGACCTGCGCCTCCTCGTCGGACATCCCGTGGCGGTACTTGCGCACCCCGGCGTAGTCGCCGAGGTTGTCGGGAGTAATCGCTACCGCGGTCTCCTTGCCTTCGAGGATCTTGCGCAAGCTCTTGCGCGCCAGCCGCGCGATCTCGCGCTCGAGCGTGCGCACGCCCGCCTCGCGAGTGTAGTAGCGGATGAGGTTGCGCAATCCTGCGGTGGTCAGCGCGAACTCGCCGGCCTTGAGCCCGTGCGCCTCGATCACCTTGGGCAGCAGGTGGCGCTCGGCGATCTCGACCTTCTCGTCCTCGGTGTAGCCCTCGAGCCGGATCAGCTCCATTCTGTCGAGCAGCGGCTGCGGCAGGTTGAGGCTGTTCGCGGTGGTCACGAACATCACGTCGGACAAGTCGAAGTCGAGCTCGAGGTAATGGTCCTGGAACCGCGCGTTCTGCTCGGGATCGAGCACCTCGAGCAGCGCCGAAGCCGGATCGCCGCGGAAATCCTGGCCGAGCTTGTCGATCTCGTCGAGCAGGAACAGCGGGTTGGAAGTCCCCGCCTTGCGCAAGTTGGTGACGATCTTGCCCGGCAGCGAGCCGATGTAGGTGCGGCGGTGGCCGCGGATCTCGGCCTCGTCGCGCACCCCGCCCAGCGACTGGCGGACGAACTCGCGTCCGGTCGCCTTGGCGATCGACTTGCCGAGCGAAGTCTTGCCCACGCCCGGCGGGCCGACCAAGCAGAGGATCGGGCCCTTCAGCTTGTTGGTCCGCGCCTGGACCGCGAGGTATTCGACGATCCGGTCCTTGACCTTTTCCAGAGCGTAGTGATCGGCGTCCAGCACCGCTTGCGCGCCGGCGATGTCCTTCTTGATCTTGCTCTTCTTGCCCCACGGCAGCCCCAGCAGCACGTCGAGGTAATTGCGGATGACGGTCGCCTCGGCGCTCATCGGCTGCATCGTCTTGAGCTTCTTG
>JAIVIY010000028.1:0-10750 GCA_020200285.1 Novosphingobium sp.
CTGTAGCACTCCGCGATTGTCGTAGTTCACCTCGAAGCCCGCTCCACCCATGAACGGGTGCCGCCCCGGTCCGTTATACACGAAGCTGTGTTGACGCCGATCGGGGTGGCGTTGGCAGAACATGGCGGCCAGGAGCAGGTCGACAGCTTGGCGGGCGTTGGAGCTTGTCATCAGTGTGGCAATACCGGATCGAGCGGAAAATGAGACCCCACCCCTACCTCGATCCGCCCACCGCTGCGATGATCCGCCTGGCCGAGCAGAGGCTACGGCTGATGTTCGACGAGCCTTCCGAATATCATGCGCTTATCGCGAAGGGCCTCACCTTCCGCCACCGGCCGAACTCGTCGGAGAAGCTGAAGCTATCCGAGTCCGGCTACTTCTCGCTTGAGCTATTCGAAGCGCTCATCTGCGGTGGAGAGTCCTACAAGACGGGGCCCGTGAATTTCATCTGGCAGCGGCTTGTCGCCGCCCGGATCGTGTTACCCGCCTTTGGCCCTATGCCGGGCGCGTTTGTGGACCACGCCATCGATACGCCCATCTTGCTGGAGCACTTGCGGGGCGACACGTTCCAGAATCTCTTCGCGCCGCCCGCGGCCCTCGCCGATCGATACAGCCACGCGCTTCTGGCGATTGACGTTTTAACGGACGGCGAGCCGTATCGAGGAAGCGGCTTTATCGCGCAGGCTGCGCACGACCGCGCGCCCTTCATTGTCACCTGTCGCCACAATGTTGATCCGGCTGGCGGAATCGAAATGCAGGCAATCACGACTGCGGCCGGCCGCGTGCTGATCGCGATCGGGACGGCAGGGGACGACGGGGACTTCGGCGACGGCCGGAACAATGCGTCGTTTCGGCTGCTCCCCGCGGCACAACAGCTTCACGCCGCCGCGCCGACGATCGCATCGACTCCGGTTCCGCAGATCGCGACGGCTCCGGCGAAGGGCGACGCTGGCATCTGGTCGACCCCTGCCGAGTTCGCGCCGCCGGAGTAGCTCGAGCGGTCTCGCCTTCGGCTCGAGTTGCCTGCTAGGGAGCCGGCGCGACGCGGCTTGCCGAGTCGTTTCGATTGAAACCGAAAGCGACCGTGACGCCCCTTTCCTCCCCGCCGCGGACCGCCGCCTGATGGACGCGGCCGAGGCCGTCCACGCCCGGCTGCTCGCCGCGCTCGACGCGGGCGCCCTGCCGCCGCGCCGCTCCAATCGCGGGCTCGCCGACGTCGGCCTTACCGCCGAGCAGGCGGTCGCGCTGTTCCACTCGCAACTGCTCAGCCGCCAGCTCGACCGGCTGTCGCGCAAGCTCCAGGCGCGCGGCGAGGGGTTCTACACGATCGGCTCGTCGGGGCATGAAGGCAACGCCGCGGTCGCGCAAACGCTGCGCGTGGACGACATGGCGTTCCTGCATTACCGCTCGGCCGCGTTCCAACTCCATCGCGCGAGCCTGATTCCGGGCGAGACGCCGAGCTGGGACATGCTGCTGAGCTTCACCGCCAGCGCCGAGGACCCGATCTCGGGCGGACGGCATAAAGTGCTGGGGTCGAAGCGCCTGGCGATCCCGCCGCAGACCTCGACGATCGCCAGCCACTTGCCCAAGGCGGTCGGCGCGGCGTTCTCGATCGGCATCGCCAGGCGGATCGGGCTCGAGGACACCCCGCTCGCCCCCGACGGCGTGGTCCTGGCCAGCTTCGGCGACGCCTCGGCCAACCACTCGACCGCGCAAGGGGCGTTCAACACCGCGCTATGGGCGGCGTACCAGGGCACGCCGATGCCGATCGTGTTCCTGTGCGAGGACAACGGCATCGGCATCTCCACCCGCACCCCGCGCGGCTGGATCGCCGACCAGTTCGCCAATCGCCGCGGGCTGCACTACGTCGCCTGCGACGGCACCGACCTGGTCGAAGCGTATCGCGCCGCCAGGGAAGCCGCCGACTACGCGCGCGAGCGGCGCACGCCGGTGTTCCTGCACATGGGCGCCGTCCGGCTCTACGGTCACGCGGGATCGGACATGCAGTCGGCCTACATGACCAAGGCCGAGATCGAGAACGACGAGGCGCGCGATCCGCTGCTGGCGACCGCGGCGCTGCTGGTCGAGGAGGGCGTGATGCGCGCGAGCGACATCCGGGAGATGGTCCACGAGATCGAGGCGACGCTGGCCCGGCAGGCCGAGCTGGCGATCCAGCGTCCCAAGCTGCCCGACGCGAAGGCGGTGATGGCGAGCATCGTCCCGCCGCCGCGCGCGCCGACTGTCCGTACGCCTTCCCCCGCCGAACGCGCGGCGCTGTTCGCCTCGGACAAGACGCTGATCGACAAGCCGCAGCACATGGCGCGGCTGATCTCGTGGGCGCTCGCCGACATCCTGCTCGAACGGCCGCACGCGATCGTCTGCGGCGAGGACGTCGGGCCCAAGGGCGGGGTCTACAACTGCACCGCCAAGCTGCATCAGCGCTTCGGCGGGGCGCGGGTGATCAACACCCTGCTCGACGAGCAGGCGATCCTCGGGCTGGCGATCGGCGCCGCGCACAACGGGCTGCTGCCGATCCCCGAAATCCAGTTCCTCGCCTACGTCCACAACGCCGAGGACCAGATCCGCGGCGAGGCGGCGACGCTGCCGTTCTTCAGCTGCGGCCGGTTCACCAACCCGATGGTCATCCGCATCGCCGGGTTGCCTTACCAGAAGGGCTTCGGCGGGCATTTCCACAACGACAACTCGCTCGCGGTGTTTCGCGACATTCCGGGGCTGATCCTGGCGGTGCCCTCGAACGGGCGCGACGCGGTGGCGATGCTGCGCGAATGCGTGCGGCTCGCCGACGAGGAGCAGCGGGTGGTGGTGTTCGTCGAGCCGATCGCGCTTTACATGACGCGCGACCTCCACGCCGAGGGCGATGGCCTGTGGACCGCGCGTTACGATGCGCCGGGCGGGCACGAGGTGCGGATCGGCGAGGTCGAGGTGCACGGCGACGGACCCGACCTGGCGATCGTCTCGTATGGCAACGGCTATTACCTGTCGCGCCAGGCCGAAAAGCTGCTTGCCGAGGATGGGGTCAAGGCGCGGGTGATCGACTTGCGCTGGCTCGCCCCGCTGGCGGAGGAGGCCCTACTCGAAGCGGTGCGGCCGTGCCAGCGCATCCTGATCGTCGATGAATGCCGCGTCACCGGCTCGCAGAGCGAGGCGCTGATGGCGCTGTTCGCCGAACGCGCGCCGGGCAAACGGATCGCGCGCCTCGCCGCCGACGACAGCTTCATCCCCCTCGCCCGCGCCGCCACGCACACGTTGCCGAGCCGCGATTCGATTCTGGTGGCAGCCAATGCGCTGGTCGAACGATGACTATTCACCCAACATCCGCGCAGCCTGAGCTCGTCGAAGGCCACGCGTTGCGGGTGCAGCTTGGTGAGGTGAGCCTCGCGCGTGGGCTTCGACAAGCTCAGCCTGAGCGGATGTGGTGATGATGGCGAAGGAGGCCGTCCTCGTAGTCTGCCCGGGGCGCGGGACGTATGGTGCTGCAGAACTCGGCTATCTCGCGCGGCATCATGGCGGAGCGCGCCTGATCGAAGCCTTCGATGCCGTCCGCGCGTCGCGCGGCGTGCCGACCCTCAGCGTACTCGACGGCGCGGCGAAGTATTCGACCTCGCTCCACGGCTCCGGAGAAAACTCGGCCCCGCTGATCTACGCCGCGGGCATCCTCGATTTCCTCGCGCTCGATCCGGACAAGGCCAAAATCGTTGCGGTCTGCGGCAATTCGATGGGCTGGTACACCGCGCTCGCCTGCGCCGGTGTGGTCCCGGCCGAGCGCGGCTTCGCCATCGCAGACGCGATGGGGGTGAATTCGGGAAGCGGCGAGCCCGGCGGGCAGGTGCTGCTGACGCTGGTCGGCGACGACTGGCGGCCCGATCCGGCCTTGCGCGCCGAGATCGAGGCCATCGTCGCCGGGATCGACGGACTCCACCGTTCGATAGATCTGGGCGGAATGCTGCTCGTCGCCGGAACCGATGCCGCGCTCGACCAGCTGACGAAGGCGCTGCCGCCGCAGCCCGGCCGGCCGCCGCTGCGGCTCGCCGGGCACGGGCCGTTCCACAGCCCGCTGATGGCGGAAAGCAGCCGCCGCGCGCGCTCCGGGCTGTCCGCCGAGTGGTTCGGCCAGCCGCGCGTCCCGCTGGTCGATGGTCAAGGCCGCACCTGGCGTCCGCATGCCAGCCGACCGGACGCGCTCTACGACTACACGTTCGACGCGCAGATCCTCGAGCCCTACGACTTCACCCGCTCGCTCGCCGTCGCGATCAAGGAATTTGCGCCCGACCGGATCGTCCTGCTCGGCCCCGGCGAGACGCTCGGCGGCGCGATCGGGCAAGTGCTGGTCGCGGAGGAATGGCTGGGGATCGAGGACAAGGCGAGCTTTGCCGCGCGGCAGGACGCAGACCCGTTCCTGGTGGCGATGAACCGGCCCGAGCAACGGAGCCTCGTCTCGTGATCGCGCGGGAAGCCACCACCCTCCTGCGGCGGCTTGGCGTAGCCACGCCCGACGCAGGCGCTTTGATCGCCCGGACTCCGATCGACGGGAGCGAGCTGGCGCGATTGCCAACCGCTTCGCCCAGCGAAGTCGCCGCCGCGGTTGCCGCCGCGCACCAGGCGTTCCTCGAATGGCGCACCGTCCCCGCCCCGCGCCGCGGCGAGCTGGTGCGGCTGCTCGGCGAGGAACTGCGCGGGCACAAGAACGACCTCGCGCTGCTGGTCACGCTCGAGGCGGGCAAGATCCGTTCCGAGGGCCTCGGCGAGGTCCAGGAGATGATCGACATCTGTGATTTCGCGGTCGGGCTGTCGCGCCAGCTCCATGGGCTGACGATCGTCTCCGAGCGCCCCGAGCACCGGATGATGGAGCAGTGGCACCCGCTGGGCGTCGTCGGCGTGATCACCGCGTTCAACTTCCCGGTCGCGGTGTGGGCGTGGAACGCGGCGCTGGCGGTGGTCTGCGGCAACGCGGTGGTGTGGAAACCGTCGGAAAAGACGCCGCTCACCGCGCTGGCGGTGCAGGCGCTGTTCGATAAGGTGCTCAAGCAGTTCGGTGATACACCTCAGGCGCTTTCGCAAGTCGTGATCGGCGCGCGCGAGACCGGCGAAGCGCTGGTGGATCATCCCCAAGTCGCGCTGGTCTCGGCCACGGGTTCGACCGCGATGGGCCGCACGGTCGGCCCGCGGGTCGCCCGGCGCTTCGGCAAGGCGCTGCTCGAGCTCGGCGGCAACAACGCCGCGGTGGTCGCGCCGAGCGCCGACCTCGACCTGGCGCTGCGCGGGGTGGCGTTTGCGGCGATGGGCACCGCGGGCCAGCGCTGCACCAGTCTGCGCCGGTTGTTCCTCCACGAGGATGTCTACGACGCGTTCCTGTCGCGGCTGAGAACGGCTTACGGTTCGGTCGCGGTCGGCGACCCGCGCGATTCCGCCACTCTGGTTGGCCCCTTGATCGACGAGGCCGCGTTCGACGCGATGCAACGCGCGCTTGCCCTCGCGCGCGATCATGCGGGCGTCGTGCACGGTGGGACACGCGTCGCGGGCGCGGGGGTCTACGTTCGCCCGGCGCTGGTCGAGATGCCCGCGCATGCCGGGCCGGTGCTCGAGGAGACCTTCGCGCCGATCCTCTACGTGATGCGCTATCGCGAGCTCGACGAGGCGATCGCGCTCAACAACGCGGCGCCGCAAGGGCTGTCGTCGGCGATCTTCACGTGCGACTTGCGCGAGGCCGAGCGCTTCGTCTCGGCGACCGGCTCGGACTGCGGGATCGCCAACGTCAACATCGGCACCAGCGGCGCCGAGATCGGCGGGGCGTTCGGCGGCGAGAAGGAGACCGGCGGCGGGCGCGAGAGCGGCTCGGACGCGTGGAAGGCCTACATGCGCCGCGCCACCAACACGGTGAACTACGGACGCACGCTGCCGTTGGCGCAGGGCGTGAAATTCGACATCGAGGGCGCGCGATGATCGCGACGCTGTTCGCCGTGTGGCTGCTGGGTTTCGCGGCGACCGGCTACGTCCGCATGCCTCCGGCGCGCCTCCCGGGCAATTTGCTGGCGTTGTGGTGGCTGCCGAGCTTCCTCGCCCAGATGCTCGCCGGCCCGCTGATCGTGGCGGGAGCGATCTCGGCGGTGCTGCTCGACGGGCTGGTGGCCAAGGCCGCCGCCGCGCTCGCCGCGCTGCTGGTCACGCTCGAGGCGGGCAAGATCCGTTCCGAGGGCCTCGGCGAGGTCCAGGAGATGATCGACATCTGTGATTGCTGGGTCTGCGTCGACGCCAACTACCGGCTCGGCCCGAAGGATCGCTTCCCGGCGATGCTCACCGACGTGCTCCGCGCGATCGCCTGGACCAAGGCGCACATCGCCGAGCACGGCGGCGATCCGGCGCGGGTCGCGCTGACCGGCGGCTCGGCGGGCGGGCATCTGACCGCGCTGGGCGCGCTCGCCCACGACCGCGCCGAGGCCAAGCCGGGTTTCGCCGATGTCGACTGCGCGGTGTGCGCCGCGGTGCCGTGCTACGGCCGCTTCGACTTCACCGACCGCCAGGAACTGTGGGGCCGCAACCACGAATCGATGCGCCGGTTCGAGGCCGACAAGGTCATGCCGGCCGATGCCGACGACGCGCTGTGGGACCTCGCCAGCCCGATCGCGCTGGTCCGCGGCGACGCGCCGCCGATGCTGGTGGTCCACGGCTGCCACGACACGCTGATCCCGTATGAGGAAGGCGCGGCGTTCGCGCATGCCCAGCGCGAGGCCGGCGGGAGCGTGGATCACATCGAGCTGGCGGGCGGGCAGCACGCCTTCGACATGATGCAGTCGGCGCTGACCTGGGGCCACGTCCGCGCGCTGCGCCACTGGCTCGAGCGGCGGGTTTAGGCCAAGCGACCGAAAATCAATCCGTTCGTGGTGTGGAGGGACCGTGCTCGGTGTCGCCGCTTTGCAAGCCCTCGCGCCCGCGTACGCCCTTGACCAGCTCGGCGACCTCGGGGAACGGCTTGCCCTCGCCCTCGGCGGCGAGCACCGCCTGGCTGATGCCGTTGCGCGCGACCCGCGCGGTGTTGCGATAGGTGCGGAAGATCAGGTCGGTCGAACGCTCGTCGGCGGCGACCATCGCCGCCTTGAACGATTCGTGGATCGGCGCCTCGACCGTCGCGGTGAAGCGCGTGCCCATGTTGATTCCGTCGGCGCCCAGCGCCAGCGCGGCGACCAGCCCGCGCCCGTCGCCGAACCCGCCCGAGGCGAGGATCGGGATCTTCACCTTGTCGGCCGCGGCGGGAATCAGGATCAGCCCCGGGATGTCGTCCTCGCCCGGGTGCCCGGCGCATTCGAAGCCATCGATCGAGATCACGTCGACCCCGTTGCGCTCGGCCGAGAGCGCGTGGCGGACCGCGGTGCACTTGTGGAGGATCCGCACCCCGTGCGGCTTGATCACTTCCCACACCTCGCGCACCGCGGGTGTGCCGGCGGTCTCGAAGATGCGAATGCCGCCGTCGAGCGCGGCTTGGGCATAGCCCTTGTAGTCGGTCGGGTGAATCGTCGGAAACACGGTGATGTTGACCCCGAACGGCTTGTCGGTCAGTGCCCGGCAGCGCTCGATCTCGGCGGCGAGCGCCTGCGGGCTCGGCTGCGTCAGCGCGGTGAGGATGCCGAGCCCGCCGGCGTTGGACACCGCGCTCGCCATCTCCGCGGTCCCGACCCACTGCATTCCGCCCTGGACGATCGGGTGCTCGATCCCGAGCAGCTCGGTGATCCGCGTCTTGAACGGCATGCTTTTGCTCCCCTGAGCCTGTTTAATCGCGCGGTTAACAAGCCCGAGGGGAACAATCCAGCCCCGCGTTGGAGCGAAGCACCCGCACTCGTCTCCGTTCGTGGTGAGGAGCGACTGAGCGAACGCGAAGGCGCGTCTCGAACCCCCTGCGCGCCAGCGTCCTTCGAGACGGATTCTCAGCCTTCGGCTTCGATCCTCCTCAGGACGAACGGGGGTTTGCAGATTTTTTGAGCCGCTGACTTGGCTTAGCGCGCGCCAACCAGGTTTCGAGCTCGGCGGTTCCGGCGGGCGAGAAGCGCAGCCCGAGCTTGGTCCGCCGCCAGAGGATGTCTTCGACGGTCCTTGCCCACTCGCGCTCGACCAGGTGTTCGAGCTCGCGCTCGCTGAGCCCGTGGCCGAAGTGGCGGCCGAGATCGTGCCACGCTTTCGCCTCGCCGAGGATGGTGCGCGCGACCGTGCCGTAGGCGCGCAGCAGCCGCAGCGCGGTCCGCTCGTCGAGGAACGGGTAGTCGCGGGCCAGCGCCGCGATCTCCGCTGCGGCGGTTTCTTTGGCGAAAGCCCCGCCCGGGAGCGGCGTTCGGCCAGTCCACGCCGCGCCGGCCAGCGCCGGAAGATGCGGCTTCAACCGCTCGAGCGCGGCCTCGGCCAATTTGCGATAGGTGGTGATCTTGCCGCCTAACACCGACAGCAACGGCGGCGCGCCAAAGCCGCCGTCGAGATCGAAGCGGTACCCGCGCGAGGCCATCTCGGGCCGGCCCGAGCCGTCGTCGATCAGCGGCCGCACTCCCGAGTACGACCACACCGCGTCGGCGCGCGAGACGGGCTTGCGGAAGTAGTCGTTCAGCCCCGCACAGATGTAGGCGATCTCGTCGTCGCTGGCCTTGAGCCCATCGAGCGTCCCGTCGTGGTCGGCGTCGGTCGTCCCGGCGAGGGTGAAGTCGCCCTCGTAAGGAATCGCGAAGAAGATTCGACCATCGGGAAGCTGGAAAAAATAGGCGAAGTCATGCTCGAACAGCCGCGGCACCACGATGTGCGAGCCGCGCACCAGCCGCATCCGGCGATCGGGCCGCAGTCCGGCGAGTTCGAGCACTTCGAGCACGCCGGGGCCCGCGGCATTGACCACCGCGCGCGCGCGGAAAATCTCGCCACCCGCCTTGATCCGCCAAGCATCGCCGTCGCGCCGCAACTGCGTGACTTCGCAGCGGGTGCGGACCTCGGCGCCGCGGTCGGCGGCGTCGCGGGCGTTGAGCACCACCAGCCGGGCGTCGTCGACCGCGCCGTCCGAATAGACGAAGGCGGTGCGATACTCGGGCTTGAGCGGCGCCCCCGCGGGATGTCGGGTCAGGGCGATCGTCTCGGTCGCGGGCAAGGCTTTGCGCCCGCCGATGTGGTCGTAGAGGAACAGGCCCAGCCGCAGCAGCCAGCGCGCCCGCAGGCCAGAGCGGTAGGGCAGCACGAAACGGAGTGGCCGGATCAGGTGCGGGGCGATCCCCCACAGCACCTCGCGTTCGGCCAGCGCCTCGCGGACCAGGCCGAACTCGTAGTGCTCGAGATAGCGCAAGCCGCCGTGGATCAGCTTGGTCGAGGCCGAGGAGGTGCCTTGGGCAAGGTCGCCCTTCTCGAGCAGCAGCACCCTGGCCCCGCGCCCCGCGGCGTCGCGCGCGATGCCCGCGCCGTTGATCCCGCCGCCGATGACCGCGAGGTCGAACGCCGCGCTCACAGCAGCCAGACGACCACGCCGAGCGCCGCGGCGAACGAGGCCAGCGTCGCCGCCAGCGTCGGCACCGTCGCGCGCCAGCCGGCGTCGAGCAGCAGCTCGAGCCGCGAGCGCATCGCGGTCGCGGTCACCGCGAGCAGCAGCAGCCCTTTGGACAGCGTCAGCAGCATAGCGCTCCACGCCGGCGGCACCGCGACCAGGCTGTTGAGCGCAAGCGTGGCGAGGAACGCGACGATGAACCACGGCAGCGCCAGGCGGCGCCAGATCGCCCCACTGCTAGTCGGCTCGTCGCCCCTGCCGATCGCCAGCGAGACCAGCGCGACCAGCGGCGCAAGCAGCGCGACGCGGGCGAGCTTGACGATCGTCGCGTCGCTCCCGGCGGCGTCGGAGAACGCGTAGCCCCCGCCGATCGCCTGGGCGACGTCGTGGATCGAGGCGCCGATCAGGAACCCGGCCTGGCGGTCATCGAGGCCGAGCTCGGCCGCGATCACCGGATAGACCGACATCGCCAGCGCGCTGGCCAGCGAGACCCCGACCAGGGTCAGCGCGAACTGCGCCTGGCTCAGCCGGTTCCGGCCGATCACCCCGTATAGCGCGAGTGCCGCCGAAGCCCCGCAGATCGCGGTCGCCCCGCCGGCGAGCACGCCGGAGTAAGCGCTCTGCCCGGCCAGCCGCGCGGCGGCCAGCGCTGCGCCGAACGCCGCCGCCATCACCGCCGCCAGCGCCGCGAACGGCAGCGGGCCGATCGCCCCGATCTGGGCGAAAGTCACCTGGAAGCCGAGCACGACGATCCCGATCCGCAGGAAGGTCCGCGAGGCGAAATCGAGCCCGCGGTGCATCCGCGGCTCGTGGCCGAGGAAGCTCAGCGCCAGCCCGACCAGCAGGCCGAGAAGGATGATCGGGAAACCGTAATGCTCGCTGAGCCAGGCGGCGGCGAGGCTCGCGGTGCCGCACACCGAGAGGCCCGGCCAGAGCGGGTCGCGCGGAGGGGCCGCGGCTTCGGCCGGGGCGGTCGCCAGGTGCAGCTCGCCGAACAGATCGCCCGCGTAGGCAGGATAGGCGCTGCGCTGTTCGGCCATGAATGGTCGCTCCCCTCCCGCGCCGGCAAACTGCACGGGCGTGCGCTGGCTGGCAAGCCGCGCGCGCTGGCGTGTTGCCCGCGGCGGCGGACTATGCCAATGACACCCTCCGCGAGCGCGCGGGCGTAGCTCAATGGCAGAGCAGAAGCTTCCCAAGCTTACGACGAGGGTTCGATTCCCTTCGCCCGCTCCA
>JAIVIY010000028.1:10774-24778 GCA_020200285.1 Novosphingobium sp.
GGCGCGGTGATCTCGACCGGGAGGCCGGCGAGCACCAGGTCGGCGCGCCAGCGGCCGTCGGGCTCGAGACGGAGAAACAGCCGTTCCATCCCCGTGGGCCCGGTCATCGGCACGTAGAGCGCGTTGCGGTGGCAGCGCGCGACGCCCGACAGCGCCACCGGGCCGGGCATCAGCTCGCTGAACGGGCTGAGGATCAGCGACACGCGGCCGCCCGCCTCGCGGCACTTGCCGTCGGCCATCTCGACGTGGAAGTCGTCGAACCCGAGCGCGGTCGCGGGGATCGTGCCGAACGCGTCGCCGAGCGGGACCTGGCCGGCGACGTCGTGGAGCCGGGCCCAGCCGCGCCCGCCCGAGCCGTTGGCGCTGAACTCGGACGCGCCGGTCGGGCCCGGCCGCTCGACGTGGATCTCGCGCCGTCCGATCAGCAGCGGCAGCACGCGCAAGTTGGCGGCGACGTCGCCCAGCGGCAGCGCGCCCACGCGAAGATCGTAGAGCCCGGCGCTCCAGATCGTGCCCTCGACGCTGCGCGCGGTGACCTGGTCGGGCGCGGTCCAGGCGAGCGCCAGGCGCATCGGGAACGCGGCGATCAGCGCGGCGACGAACAGCGCCGCGAGCGCGAGCTTGGTCGCCCCGGTCAGGCGCCCGTCGCGGACGAAGATCCAGCGACGGATCACGCGCCCGAGCGCCGCAAGGTGGCGTTGACCGAGACGCTGCCGTCGGCCGCCGGGGTCATCGCCAGGCTCTCGAGCACCACGCCCTGCTCGGCGAGGCTGTCGATCCACGCCAGCACGCCCGAAGGCCGCGCGGTCGGGATCACGATCAGCGTCGCGTCGTTGCCGCGCGGCTGGTTGGACTGGAGCACGAAGCCGGCGTTGTCGGCGCTCGACGCCACGACCTGGGCGACCGGCCCGGCCAGCACGCTGCGCTGCGGCGCGGGGGCCTCGAGCGCGGCGAGCTGGGCGAGCAGCCGCGAGCTCGCCTCGACCGCGGCGGCGTGGCGGACGTGCGCGGCGTCGTGCGCGCGGCCGAGCGGGAGGACGATCCCGAACACCAGGATCACCGCCGCGGCCAGCCCGGCGGCAACCGCCACCAACCAGCGCTCGCGCTCGGTCAGTCCGCCGTACCAGGTGCGGACGCGCCCCATTCCTTCATTGGCGATCACGGCGCGCGCACCGTGATCGCGGCGACGGTCGCGCCGGTCGGATCGGGAGCGAGGCTGGGCGGCACGGTGACCTGCCAGCCTTCCTGCTGGAGCGCGGTAAGCAGCTTGTTGATCTCGTCGGCGGTCGGCGCCGCGGCCTGGAAGCGCAAGGTGCCGTCGCCGACGTAGCCGAGCTCGCGCAACTTGAGCGAGGGAATCGGGCGCATCGCCGCGAGCAACGCGGAGGCCGGCACGGCGAAGCTGCCGCCGCCCTGCCCGCGCCGGGCGAGCTCGGCGGTGACCAGGGTTTGCGCGCTGGCGAGGTCGACCGCGGCGGGGAAGCGCTTTTGCGCCGCCGCGAGCGCCGCTTGCTCGCGCGCCGAGGCGTCCCATTCGAGCTTCACGATCTCGACCGCGAGCACCAGGAACCCGAGCAGCGCCGCGACCGCGGCCATCCGTGCGAGCTGGGTCCAGTCGGGCAGGCGGAAGATCGACACGCGCTTGGGGGCGTAGGGCCCCTGCCGCAAGTTGAGCGGGGGATCGCGCCAGGCGGCGAGCAATCCGGCCACCAATTCGTCATCGTCGAGCCCGCGCGGCTCGCCCGCGGCGAGCGCGGCGACCAGCTCGGGCTCGCCCGCGAAGGCCGCGTCGGCGGTGCGGACCAGCGGCTGGCCTTCGAGCTCGGCGGTCAGCGGCGTGGCGGTTGGCGGCAGCACCAGCGCCGCGGGAACCAGCGCTTGCGGCATCAGCCCCGCGGCGGCCAGCCCGGCGAGCCACAAGTCCATGTCGGCTTGGGCGGCGCCGGCGACGAGGATCGCGGATTCGTCGGCCGCCGGTGCCGCGGCGATGTGAAGGCCGCCGGCCTCCCAGCCCTCGCCCAGCGTCTGCTCGGTCTCGAGCCGCGCCGCGGCGACCGCCTGGGCCAGCGGCATTTCGCCGCGCGGCCGGGTCCGCACCGGCGCCTGCGCCGACGGGACCAGCGCGACCACCCGCGCGTCGTCGGGCAGGCTGCCCCAGATCTCGCCTTCGTCGGGGTCATAGCTGCGCGTGCCTTCGAGCGCGCCGTCCGACACCCGCCACCACCGCCACCGCTCGCCTGCGACCGCGGGAAGCAGGATCAGCAAGCCCTCGTCGGGCGCGTCGGGGGCGGGATCGGCAAGCGCCATCGGCGGGTCAGTTGCTCTCGGCGTAAATGTCCGCGTCGTTCCCCTCGCCGCCCGGCTTGCCGTCGGCGCCGAGCGAGAAGATGTCGAACGCCGCGCCGTTCCGACCCGGCGACTGGTATTGGTAGGGCCGGCCCCACGGATCGTTGGGCAGATCCTTGACGTAGCCGCCGGCGCGGTAGTTCTGCGGCAGCGTCAGGCTCGCCGGGGAGCTGCGCAGCACCGCCAGCCCCTCGCCGACGCCAGGGTAGGTAAGGTTGTCGAGCCGGTACATCTCCATCGCCTGGCTAAGCGTGGCGATGTCGCCCTGCGCCTTGACCCGCATCGCCTTGTCCTGGCTGGGCAGGACGTTGATCAGCACCACGGTGGCGAGCAGGCCGATGATGAAGATCACGACCATCAATTCGACGAGACTGAACCCGTTGCGGCGCTGTTCGCCTTCTCCTTCATCGTCACCCTGAACTCGTTTCAGGGTCCATTTCTCCTCTCGCGGCTGAGTCACCCGGAGGCACGATGGATGCTGAAACGAGTTCAGCATGACGACATGAGGAACAGGCATATGCAAATCTCTCAAAGTCCCGTGAGGTTCTGCAACTGGAGGATGGGCAGCAATATCGCAAGGATGATGGTCGCCACGACCACGCCCATGACGATGATGATCGCCGGCTCGAGCAGCGCCAGCGCTCGCCAGCCGCAGCCCGTCGACCAGCGGCAGCCGCGCCTCGATCATCGTCGCCAGCGTGCGCGCCAGGCTGGCGGCGTGTACGTCGCGGATCAGCCGGCCGACGAACGGCAGGCGCAGCAGGAACGCGTCGAAGCGCAGGCGGATCGCGGGGTTGCGCAAGCTGCGCACGAACAGCGCAACGCCCAGTGCGAACGCGACCAGCAGCGCCCACCACCATTCGGCGAGAAACCGCGACAGCGCGATCACCAGCCGGGTCAGCGTCGGCAATTGCACGCTGGCGTTGTCGAACTGCTCGACCACCCGCGGGACGACGTTGATCATCAGCGCGGCGACCACCGCGATCGCGACGAGCGTCAGCACGATCGGATAGGCGAGCGCCGAAAGGATCTTCGAACGCACTTGCGCCTGCTTCTCCAGAAGGTCGGCCAAGCGATTGGCGATGCTCGGCAAACTGCCCGAATTCTCGCCAGCGGCGATCATCGCGCGGTAGATCGGCGGGAAACTCGGCTCCTCGCGGCGCATCGCCTCGGCGAGCGGCAGGCCCTCGACGATCCCGGCGTGGACGTTGGCGAGGATCGCGCGGGCGCGTGGCTTTTCGGTCTGGCGGCTGATCGTGCGCAAGCTCTCCTCGAGCGGCGAGACCATCATCAGCGAGGCGAGCTGGCGGGTGAACAGCGCCAGCTGCTTCGACCGCAGCCGCGAGGCGAACCAGCCGATGCCGCTGGTGGTGACCGCGGCGCGGCGCGCGCTCGCCGCGGCATCGGGCCCGAGCCGGACGACGTGCCAGTGCCGCGACGCCAGCCGCTCGCGCGCCTGCGCCTCGCCCGCCGCCTCGATCGCGCCGCGGCGCTCGGCGCCCTTCGGGTCGATCGCGAGATAGGCGAAGCGGGGCATCAGCAGTACGCTTGCTCTCTCCCCTTCAGGGGAGAGATACGAAGGCTCGGCGCACAGCGCCTAGCCGGAGTTGAGAGGGGCTTCGTGCGCGCCGGACGTGCGCCTCCCCCTCTCCCAACCCTCTCCCCTGAAGGGGAGATGGCTATGATGCCCCTCACCTTACTCACCGCCGCCCTCGTTCGCCCGCGTGATCCGCGCGGCCTCTTCGGGGGTGGTCGCGCCGGCCAGCACCAGCGCCCGCGCCGCTTGCAGCAGGCTGGGCGCCTTAGCGAAGGCGTGCTTGGCGATCGCCGCTTCCTCGGCGTTGTCGTGGATCATCCGCCTCACCGCGTCGTCGACCCGCACCGCCTCGAACACGCCGATCCGGCCGGTATAGCCGCTCTGGCCGCACTGCGCACAGCCGCGCGCGCCGGCGACTTTCGCGCCCTGGTCGATCCCGAGCAAGTCGGCCAGCGCAGGCTCGATCTCCTTCTCGACCCGGCACGCCTTGCACAGCCGCCGCACCAACCGCTGGGCGATCACCGCGCGCAAGGTGCTGGCGAGCAGGAACGGCTCGACTCCCATGTCGCGCATCCGCGTGATCGCGCCGGGGGCGTCGTTGGTGTGGACGGTCGACAGCACCAGGTGCCCGGTCAGCGAGGCCTGGACCGCGATCTCGGCGGTCTCGCGGTCGCGGATTTCGCCGACCATGACCACGTCGGGATCCTGGCGCAGGATCGCGCGCAGGCCCGCGGCGAAGCTCAGCCCGACCTTGGGGTTGACCTGGGTTTGGCCGACCCCGTCGACCGCGTACTCGACCGGGTCCTCGACCGTGAGGATGTTGCGCTGGCCGTCGTTGAGCTGGCGCAACGCGGCGTAGAGCGTGGTGGTCTTGCCCGAGCCGGTCGGGCCCGTGACGAGGAGAATGCCGTTGGGCTCGGCCAGCGCCCGGCGCAACACCGCCGCGGTGCGCTCGTCGAGGCCGAGGTGCGCGAGGTCGAGCCCGGCGTTGTCCTTGTCGAGCAGGCGCAGCACCACCCGCTCGCCGGCGCGGCTGGGCAGGGTCGAGACGCGCACGTCGACCAGCTTGCCGCCGAGCGACAGCCCGATCCGGCCGTCCTGCGGCACCCGGCGCTCGGCGATGTCGAGCCGGGCCATGACCTTGATCCGGCTGACCAGCACCGGGGCGACGTGCGGCGGCATCCGCAGCTTTTCCTGGAGCACGCCGTCGACCCGCATCCGCACCACCAGCGCCTGCTCGTAAGGCTCGATGTGCAGGTCCGAGGCGCCCTGGCGCAAGCCCTCGGCGATCAGCCCGTTGATCAGCCGGATCGCCGGAGCGTCGTCGGCGCTGTCGAGCAGGTCCTCGGCGGTCGGCAGGCCCAGCGCGAGCGGATCGAGCGCGTCGCCGGCGATGCCCATGTCCGACGCCACCGCCGCCGCGCCGCCCTCGAAGGCGTAGGCCTCGCCGAGCAGCTTCTCGAAGCTTGCAGCGTCGACCTTCTCGAGCGCCAGCGGGCGGCCCAGCCGGCGGCGCAGCTCGAGCAGGAACAACGGGTCGGCATCCTCGCGCATCGCCAGGCGGAGGCCGGTCTCGTCGTCGCCTAGCAGCAGGTAGCCGCGGTCGCGCGCGATCGGATAGGGTATCGGCGCGGCCACCGCCGGCGCCGCCGGCTCGGCGACGGAGACGCCTTCGACCAGCGCGACATCGTCGGCGAGCGGCACTTCGGCCTCAATCGCGTCACTGCCGCGGCGAATGGTCACCATCGTCTGGGGCTACCGTTGTGCTTGTCCTTCGACAGGCTCAGGACGAGCGGGTCTTTGTTCCTAGTCCCCGGCACAATATCCGCTCAGCCTGAGCTTGTCGAAGCACACGCGCCTACTTTGCCTCACTGCCCGCTCGGCGGAACCGGAACCGGGGCGAGCTCGGCGGGCGCGGGACGCACCTGGACCGGGGTGATCAGCACGTCGCCGGGCTGCTGCGGCGGCACCGGCGGGACCGCGCCGAGGTAGTCGATCACCAGCTCGTCGATCGTCGGTTCGCGCTTGGGGTTGAAGTCGATCTGCGCCTGCCGGATCACGCCGTAACGCCGCGCGGTGAGCGCCGCGCGATCCGCCGCGGTGCGCAGGATCGTCGGGCGGATGAAGACCATCAGGTTGGTCTTGACCCGGCTTTTGGCG
Organism: Novosphingobium sp.; assembly: GCA_020200285.1. Lineage (GTDB taxonomy): Bacteria > Pseudomonadota > Alphaproteobacteria > Sphingomonadales > Sphingomonadaceae > Novosphingobium. The sequence goes on from JAIVIY010000028.1 coordinate 16,818, forward strand.
CGCGACTTGAACAGTTCGCCGATCACCGGGATGTCGCCGAGCAGGGGGATCTTCTCGATCGTGCGCCGCTCGTTGTCGTCGAGCAGCCCGCCGAGCACGACGATCTCGCCGTCGCCGACGGTGACCGTGGTCTTGATCTCGCGCTTGTTGATGATCAGCTCGTTGAAGTCGTCCGAGACCGGGCCGACGATCGAGCTGACTTCCTGGCGCAAGTCGAGCCGGACTTCGTCGTCGGCGTTGATCTGCGGGGTGACGTCCAATTCGATGCCGACGTTCTGCCGCTGGATGGTGCGGAAGGCGTTGTCGAAGTTGTTGCTCAGGGCCTCGCCGGTCGAGACCGGGATTTCCTGGCCGAACAGGATCGAGGCGGGGACGTTGTTGTTGGTGGTGATGTGCGGGGTCGACAGGATGTTGGAGTTGCTGTCGGCGCGCACCGCGTTGATCAGCGCGCCGAGGAAGCGGTTGCGGCCGATCTCGGTGACGAAGCCGGTATAGCCGCCGCGCGCGCCGAGCACCGCTCGGGCGGCGTTCTCTCGCAGCAGGTCGCTCACCGCGCTGTTAGTGCTGGTGGTGACGGTGTCGCCGTTGATCACCGTGGTGGTCTCGTCGATCCGGTCGGCGAGCAGCCCGCCGGCGATGTCGATGATGTTCGGCGCGATGTTGGAGAAGTTGGTGACGAGGAACGGGATGTCCTTGCCGCCGAGCAGGAACTGAACCCCGAGCTCCTTGGCGACACTGTCCGAGACCTCGACGATGATCGCCTCGACCAGCACCTGGTCCTGGCGCTGGTCGAGCTGGCGGATGACTTCGGCCAGCCGCCGCTGGGTGTCGAGCGGGGCGGAGATGACGATCGCGTTGGCCCCGGGATAGCGGGTGATCACTGCGGTCCCGCGCCCGCCGGCGAGCTGGATCGCCCCGCCGCCGAGGCCCGAGCCGATGTTGGCGTTCGCTCCGCCTCCGGTGGTCGCGGTGACCGTCGTGCTGCCCGCCGCGCCGCTACCGTTGCCGACTCCGCCCAGCGAGATCGGCGGTGGCGAGCCAGAGACGATCTCGCCGCCGCCCTGCCCGCCGACCAGCCGCTCGAGCATCGGCACCATCAGCGCGGCGTCGGCGTATTCCAGCCAGACCACGCGGATGTCGCTGCCGGTGGCGGCGCGCGCGTCGAGCTGTCGGGCGAGCGCCGCCAGCCGCTGGAGCGTGCCCGGGTCGCCGCGCAGCAGCAAGGTGTTCGAGCTGTCGACCGCGACGATCGAAGCCGCGCCCTCGCCCTGCGGGAGCAATTGCGAGAGCGCCTGCGCGATCTCGCGCGCGCCGGCGTGCTCGAGCGCGATCGAGGTGGTCGAATCGACCGCCGCCCGGTCGATCTCGGCGAGCAGCGCGCGGATGCGGCGAACGTTGTCGGCGTAATCGACGATGACCAGGCTGCGCCCGGCCTTGTTGGCGGTGAGCGAGCCTTCGCGGCTGACCAGCGGGCGCAGCGTCGCCACCGCCTGCTCGGCGTCGATCGAGCGCAGGCGGATCACTTCGGTGACCAACTGATTGCGCGCCGCGCCGCGGCTGCCGATCCGCGACGGCTGGGAAGCCGCGCCCTCGGCGGGCTGAATGCGGAAGCCGCCGTTGCCGATCGGGATGGCGACCAGTCCGTTGGCGCGCAGCGTCGAGAGGAACACCTCGAAATATTCGGAGCGGCTCAGCGGGCGGTCGCTGACCACCGAAACCTTGCCCTGGACCCGCCCGTCGACGATGAACGTCCGCCCGGTGACCTGGGCGGCGTCGGCTACGAAAGCGCGGATGTCCGCCTCGCGCACGTTGAGCACGTGCTGGGCCAGCGCCGCTTGCGGCACGGCGAGCTGCAACACCGCGAGGGCGCCGAGGAGGGTGCGCAGCCGCTTCATCGCGAAAGCGAAATCGCCAGGGGCAGCTGCTGCCCGTTGCGCCTGACGGTGACCGCGACCGACTGGCCCGGGCGCAATTGCGCGGCGAGCTCGGCGCCGGCGGCCTCGTTGGCCACCGCCCTGCCGCCGATGCTGGTGATCACGTCGCCCGGCTGGAACCCGGCCGCGCGGAACGCCCCGCCGTCGCCGCCCGCCGAGACGACCAGGCCGGCGACGCGGCCGTTCTCGATCCGCGGCTGGAACGAAATCCCTTGCCGCACGGCATCGGCGGTGAGCGCTCCCGAAGCGGGTGCGGCGGGGCCGGTCTGGCCGACCGGGCCGGCCGGAGAAGCGGCGAGCGTCGTCGCCGCGTCGGCCGCGGGCTTCGACTGGTCGAGGTAGAGCAGTTCCCTGCTGCCGTTGCGTGACAACTCGACATAGTCGAAATGCACGCCGGCCAGGATCACGCCTGGCGTCACCTCGGTGCCGACGCGATAGACCTGCTGGACGCCGTCGCTGCCGGCGATGATCGCGCTTCCGCCGCCGGTAGCGGAGTTGACGCGGATGCCATACAGGGTGAGCGCGAGCGAGGTGACCAATTCCGGTCCCGTGACCACCGTGGTCTGCGCCCCGCCGCGGTTGAACGGATCGAGGCTGGCGAACAGCGCCGAGCGCGCCGCCGGGCTCATCACCCGCACGCTGGCCGGCTTCCACTCGCCCAGCGGCGAGACCGGGGTGACGACCACCCACAGCAGTATCGCCGAGAGCAGCGCGATCGCCGCCGCCAGCGCCCACCACAGCGTGTCGTGCAGCGACACCGCGGGTAAGCGATTGCCGGCAAAGACAAATTGATCGCGCGCGAATCGCAAGCTCGACCGCCTCCCTCGGCGAACAGTGTTAGCGCCGCACCGCGGATTCACAACGAAAACGCGGCGGACGGCGATTCCGGCTTTCGCAAGTGTCGCGCGCAAAGCACAGTCGGCGCGTGATTTTGCGCCTGCCCCGAAGCGTGCATCGTCTGGCATTGCGCGCCGCGCACGGGCTGCGCCTCGCTTGGTGGTGGATCAGGCGGCCCGAGCTGCACGGCTGCAACGCGATCGTCACCGACCCCGCCGGCCGGGTTCTGCTGGTGCGCCACAGCTATCACTCGCCGGATAAGTGGATGCTGCCCGGCGGCGGGATCGGGCGGTATGAATCGGCGGAGCAGGCGGCCGGGCGCGAGCTCGCCGAAGAGGCCGGCTGCCGCATCGCGGGCGCGCGGCTTTGCGGCGTCGAGACCGTGCGGGTCGCGGGAGCGCGCAACCACATTCACCTGGTGGCGGGGCGGACCGCCGATCGACCGCGGGCCGACGGACGTGAGATCCTCGCCGCGGAGTTCTTTCCGCCCGGCGACCTGCCCGCGGCGACCACCGCGGCCGCCCGCCGCCGCATTCGCCGCGCGCTCGATCCCTCCTAGAAAAGATTGAGTTGACCAGGCTCTGGCGAGGGCCCGGATTCGGCTTCGTCGCTCGACTCGCCCTCGAGCGAGGATAGACCCAGCCCCATCAGCAGTCCGCTCGGCGCTGACCGACTTGCGCGCGCGGTGCGCGCTGACCCGGCGTAAATCGATCCCGCGCGCAGCGCGGTAGAGATAGTCCGCCATCGCGCCGAAATTGGCGCGCAGGAACGCCAGGTCCTTGGCGCGCAGATCGGCGCCGGTTTCGATGCCGAGCGCAGCCATCCGCCCCGCGCCGCGCCGGCCGACGCCGTGGAACCGCCGCACCGGTAGCTTGGCGACGAAGGCCGCGCCCTCGCCCGGGCGGATCACGCACAGCCCGTCGGGCTTGTTCTGGTCGCTGGCGAGCTTGGCGAGGAACTTGTTGTACGAAACCCCGGCGCTGGCGGTCAGCCCGGTCTCAGCCTCGATCCGCGCGCGGATCAGCTCGGCGATGCGCGTCGCCGAACCGATCCCGCGGATGTCCTCGGTGACGTCGAGATAGGCCTCGTCGAGGCTCAGCGGCTCGACGTGCGGGGTGTAGTCGCGGAAGATCGCGCGGATCTGCTGCGAGACTTCCTTGTAGACCTCGAACCGCGCCTTGCGGAAAATGAGATTGGGGCACAGCCGCGCGGCGGTGACCGACGGCATCGCCGAGCGCACCCCGAACTTGCGCGCCTCGTAGCTGGCCGCGGCGACCACTCCGCGTTCCGACGAACCCCCGACCGCCACCGGCAGCCCGCGCAGCGAAGGATCGTCGCGCTGCTCGACGCTGGCGAAGAACGCATCCATGTCGACGTGGATGATCTTGCGCAGGCCGCCTCCGGCCGCGTCGCCCGCTGCGTCGAGATCGTCCGAATCCACTTGCGCATCCTAGCGTGGCGAGCGCTTGATCCGAACTAAGACTCCGTTCGTCCTGAGCTTGTCGAAGGACCGCACTTGTTCTTGAAACGTGGCGCTGGGTCCGAAGAAGAGGACGGTGGTTGGGGCTACGCCCCGTCTTCGACTCCGACAAGCTCAGCACGAACGGGTTGGGATGGTGTGACCCCGGAATCGCATGATCCGCCCTGCGCTCTCCTACCGCGCGCAAAATCATCGCCGAGGGCTGGCAATGCCGGCGCAAACCGGCCACAGGCGCGGCCATGCCCGCGTCGTCGCCGCGCCTCCTGCCGCACCAGCGGACGATCGGCCCTGCGGCGTTCGTCGCGCTGATGGCGCTGCTGATGTCGCTCCAGGCGCTGGCGATCGACGCGATGCTGCCTGCGCTCGACGAGATCGCCGCCGAGCTTGGCACCGGCAGCCCGAACGACCGCCAGCTGGTGGTCGGCGTGTTCCTGATGGCGGCGGGCGCGTTCTCGCTGATCCCGGGCGCCTTGGCCGATCGCTTCGGACGCCGCCCGGTGCTGTTCGTCTCGCTGGGAATTTATTGCGTGCTCTCGCTCGGCTGCGCGCTCGTCGCCAGCTTCCCGGCGCTGATCGGCGCGCGCGTGCTCCAGGCGCTGGGCAGCGCCGGGTTGGCGGTGCTGCCCGCGGCGATCGTCCGCGACCGCTTCGGCGGCGACCGGATGGCGCGGATGCTGTCGACGATTTCGGTGGTGTTCCTGCTCGTGCCGATCCTCGCTCCCAGCCTGGGGCAGCTGATCCTGTTCGTCGCCGACTGGCGCTGGATTTTCGTCGCCATGGCAGCGCTGGCGGTGATGGTCGGAATCTGGGCCTGGTTCGCGCTGCCGGAGACGCTCAACCCCGAATACCGCCAGAAGATCGAGCCGCGCGCGATCTTGCGCAACATGGTCGCTTCGATCCGGGTGCGCGGCTCGGTCGGCTACGTGTTCGGCAGCGCGCTCGTGTTCGGCGCGATGTTCGGATTCATCAACAGCGCCCAGCAGCTGGTCGGCGAGCACTTCGGGATGGGCGATAATTTCCCGCTGGTGTTCGCGGCGTGCGCCGGGAGCATGGCGGTGGCCAGCTTCACCAACAGCCGGATCGTCGAGCGCTTCGGCGCGCGGCGGGTTTCGCACACCGCCTTGCTGACCTTCATCGCGGTCAGCGCCGCGCAGCTGTGGTTCGCATTGCGGCCGGGCGAGACGATCTGGCAGTTTGCGCCGCTGATGGCCGCGAACATGGCGCTGCTCGGGTTCATCGGCGCCAACTTCGGCTCGATCGCGATGCAGCCCTTCGCGGCGATCGCCGGCGCCGCCTCGTCGGTCCAGGCGTTCTTGCGGATGTCGCTCGGGGCGCTGATCGGGGCGTTGATCGGGCAAGCTTACGACGGCTCCTCGCGTCCCCTGGCGGCGGCGCTGCTGCTGAGCGGGATCGTGGCGCTTGGCCTGGTGCTCTACAGCGAGCGCGGCCAGCTCTTCCGCCGACGACTTCCCCCCGGCGTCGAGCGGCCCGTTCCCAATCCCTAGAACAGCTTCGCCCAGGCCAGCTCGGCGAACTCGCACAGCAGCGGCCGGGTGTCGCGCGGGTCGATGATGTCCTCGATGCGGAACAGCTCGGCGGAGCGGAACGGCGAGCGAACGCGGTCGAGCCGCGCGCGGATCTCGGCCAGCTTGGCGGCGTAGTCGTCGGCAGCCTCGAGCTCGGATTTGTAGGCGACCTCGATCCCGCCTTCGATCGGCAGGCTGCCCCAATCGCCCGAGGGCCAGGCGAAGCGGTACTGGAAGGCGTCGCCGTCGCTCATCGCGGCGCCCGCGATGCCGTAAGCGCGGCGCACGACGACGCAGGCCAGCGGCACCGTGGCCCGGTAGATCGCGTTCATCGCGTTGACGCCGTAACGAATCGTTCCCGCGGTCTCCGCCGCGGCGCCGATCATGAAGCCCGGGTTGTCGACGAAGTGGACAACCGGCAGACGGAACTGGTCGGCGAGCTTGACGAAGCGCTCGGCCTTCTCGCTGGTCCGCGCTTCCCACGAGCCGCCGAGGAAGCTGGGGTCGCTGGCGAGCACCGCGATGACGCGGCCGTCGAGCCGGGCCAACGCGGTGATCGCCGCCTGCCCCCACTTGGCGCCGATCTCGAACACGCTGCCGTGATCGAACACCGCCTCGAGGATGCGGCGCATCGAATAGGCCTGGCGGTCGTTGCGCGGGACGGCGCTGAGCAGGCTTTCGTCGCGGCGGTCGATCGGATCGTTCGCCGGGACGCGCGGCGCGGGCTTGCCGACCGCCGAGGGCAGGTACGAAAGGAACCGCCGCGTCCGGGCGAAAGCCTGGGCCTCGTCCGCGACTTCGTCGTCGATCACCCCGTTGCGGGTGTGAATCTCACTGCCGCCCAGCCCTTCCTTGTCCTCGACCGCCTGGCCGATGTCGATCGCCGCGACCACCGCCGGACCCGCGGCGAACAGTTGCGACAGGCCTTTGACCATGACCGAGTAATGGCTGGCCACCGCGCGCGCCGCGCCCAGCCCGGCGGTCGGGCCGAGCGCCAGCGCGACGACGGGGACCTGCTCGAGGTTGGTCACCACGTCGCGCCAGCCGTGGACCGCGGGCACGTACGTCGCCCCGATCGTTTCCAGCGTCTTGACCGAGCCGCCCCCGCCGGTGCCGTCGATCATCCGGATCAGCGGCAGTCCCAGCGTGTGCGCCATCGCCTCGGCCTGCATCATCTTGCGGTGGATCGAGGCGTCGGCCGCGCCACCGCGCACGGTGAAGTCGTCGGCGGTCACCACGACCGCGCGACCATCGACGTTCCCGCGGCCGAAGATGTAATTGGCCGGGGCGAGGCCGGTGAGCTCGCCGGCCTCGTCGTAGGTCCCCTTCCCCGCGATCTTGCCGATCTCGCGGAAGCTGCCCGCGTCGACCAGCGCCCCCGGGATTTCCGGGTCTCATGAGAAGGATCGCGAAGCGCGGGATCATTGTCATGGCCGCGACTAGGCCACGAAAAACCCCGTGTAGGAAAGTGTTTTCAGCGCGCTCTCGGAATGCACTGCTCGCGCGCCAGGCCGCGATACGCGTCGCAACCGTAGAGCACGATCTCCGCGCCGGCCGGATCGCGCGAGTAGCTGAACTGGAGTTGCGCCCGGGCCGGAGCGGGAAGCGGCAGCGCCTTGGGCACGAATGCGCCATCGCTCCAGCCGTAGACCCGGCACGTGCCGGGGCCGTTGCACAGCCCGCGGGCCGTTGCCAACACCGCGCCCGGGCCCTTGCCCGGATCGACCGTGACGAAATTGGCCCGCCCCGAGGGATCGCGGACGATGACGTTGGCTCCGCTGCCCTGGGGCACGAGCTTCGCCGCGGCGGCGGCCTCGGCGTTGACCGCAACCGGCGGCGCAGTTTGCGCTTCGGCGGCAAGCGCGCTCATCGCCGGTTCGCCGCCGCTATAGGCCAGGCTCGCCGCCGCCGCGCTGCCCCAGTAGCCCGGCCAGCGGAAGAACAAGTGCGTATCGACCTGGGCGACCTTGAGCAGCTTGGGGCTCCACCACGGATAGACCCAGTCGGTGTGATAGTGCGTGGCGATGCCGACCGGCTGGTAAACCCGTCCGCCGAGCGCCTCGCCCGCGCGCAGCCGCGCCGCGGCCCAGGCCGCCTCGCCAAAGCGCCGCGCGAGCGAGCCGTCGCAAGTGAAGCTGAACTGGCAGCCCGTGCGCCGCGTGGAGCCTTCGAACACCACGCCGC
>JAIVIY010000131.1 GCA_020200285.1 Novosphingobium sp.
GGCCAGCAGCAGCGGCCAGAACTCCATCGTCCCGCGCGCCACCGCCAGCCCGCCGACGCCCATGATCAGCTCCGAGGGGACCGGGGGCAGCACGTTCTCCAGCGCCATCAGCAGCGCGATGCCCCAATAGCCGCCCTGCTCGATCAGCCGGATGATCCACTCGCCCATGGCGGGTTCAACGCGCGGGGTGGGGAATCGGGTTCGGCGAGGTCAGCGCATGGCCTTCGACAAGCTCAGGCTGAGCGGAACTTGTAAAAGCCCAAAGCCCGCTCGTGCTGAGCTTGTCGAAAGCACGCGCGTTGCCGATGCCTCACCCGCCGGGCCCCTCCCCCAAACGCCGCTCTATCGCGTCCCAGATGCGGGCGGGCGTGTCGGTGCCGTTGAACTGGTCGATCGCGCGGATCCCGGTGGGCGAGGTCACGTTGATCTCGGTCAGCCAGCGCCCGCCGATCACGTCGATGCCGACGAAGATCAGCCCGAGGCGCTTGAGCTCGGGTGCGAGTGCGGCGCAAATTTCCAGTTCGCGGGCGGTCAGCGTTGTCGCCTCGGCCGAACCGCCCGCGGCGAGGTTCGAGCGGATCTCGCCCTGCCCCGGCTTGCGGTTGATCGCGCCGGCGACCTCGCCGTCGACCAGGACGATGCGCTTGTCGCCCTCGCCGACCTCGGCGAGGAACTTCTGCACCATGAACGGCTCGGGCCAGACCTGCCCGAACAGCTCGACCAGCGCGGCGAGGTTGGCGCCGTCGCGCCCGACGCGAAACACCGCCTTGCCCGCGTTTCCGTGGAGCGGCTTGATCACGATCTCGCCGTGCTCGGCATGAAAGGCGCGGACCTCCTCGATCCGCCGGGTGACCAGCGTCGGCGGCATGAACCGGGCGAAGTCGAGCACGAACACCTTCTCCGGCGCATCGCGGACCGATTTCGGGTCGTTGACCACCAGCGTCTCGCCGGCGATCCGCTCGAGCAGCCAGGTTCCGGTGAGGTAGCCGATGTCGAACGGCGGGTCCTGGCGCATCAGCACCACGTCGGCGTCGCGGCCGAGGTCGAGCGTGCGGAAATCGCCGAGGTTGTAGTGCTCGCCCGCGACATGCTGGACGGTGACCGGCGCGGCCCAGGCGGTGACCCGGCCGTCGCGCCACGAGAGGTCGCGGACGTCGTAGTAGAACAGCTCGTGCCCGCGCTCTTGCGCCGAGAGCATCAGCGCAAAGCTCGAATCGCCGCCGATTTGGAGCGTGGGCAGCGGGTCCATCTGGACGGCAACGCGGATGGTCATATCAATCCTTCGGGCAAGGGAAGCGCGCGGGCTTCGACAGGCTCAGCCTGAGCGGACTTGAGAAATTCGCTTTCGCCCGCTCGGCCTGAGCCTGTCGAAGGCCACGCGCGACCTCAAGGCTGCCAGGCGTTGACGATGTGGCGCGGCCAGCGGCGCGGCGCAAGCAGCAGCACGTCGATGCGGATGTCCTCGCCGTCGCGGGCGAAGCGCGGCGCGAGCGCCTCGGTCGCGCGGGCGACGCGCTGGAGCCGGCGCTGGTCGATCGCCAGGTCGAGCTCGGCGTCGGTCGCGCGCCACTTGACCTCGACGAACGCGACCGTGCGCCCGCGCCGCGCGACCAGGTCGACCTCGCCGACGCCGATCCGCAGCCGTTTGCCGACGATCCGCCAGCCCTGGAGCCGCAACCACCACGCGGCCAGCGTCTCGCCCTTGCGCCCGCGGCGCTCGGCCTCGCTGCGGCTCGGCCTCATTTGAGCTCCAGCGCTCGCGCATAGAGCGCCTTGCGGTCCAGGCCATGGGCGCGCGCGACGTCAGCCGCGGCGCGCGACGCTTTCGCGTTCTTGAGCGCGGCGATCAGCAGCGCGTCGACCGCCGCGGCGCCGAGCGCAGCGGGCTCGGCCTGCGGCGGGCCGACCAGCAGGACGATTTCGCCCTTGGGGGGATTGGCGGCATAATGCGCGGCGAGTTTGCCGGGCGTTCCGGTGCGACACTCTTCGTAGAGCTTGGTCAGCTCGCGCGCGACGGCTACTTCGCGGCCGGGCAGCATTTCGCCGATCGCAGCGAGCGAGGCGGCCAGCCGCGGACCGGACTCGTAGAACACCAGCGTCGCGCGCACCGAGGCTAGCTCGTGCAGCACCGCGCGCCGCGCCTTGTCCCTGGGCGGAAGGAAGCCGGCGAACAGGAAGCGGTCGGTCGGCAGCCCGGCGAGCGTCAGCGCGACGATCGCCGCGCTCGGCCCCGGCACGCTGGTCACCGCGATCCCGCGCTCGCGCGCGGCGCGGACCAGGCGATAGCCCGGGTCCGAGATCAGCGGCGTCCCCGCGTCGCTGACCAGCGCCACCGGCTCGGTCTCCGCCAAGTCGAGGATCCTGTCGCGCGCGCGCTCGTCGGCGTGATCGTCGTAGCGGATCAGCCGCTGCTTGATCCCCAGGTGATGGAACAGTTTGCCCGTCATCCGGGTATCCTCGCAGGCCACCGCGGCCACGCCGCGCAGCGCAGCGATCGCGCGCGGCGCGATGTCGCCGAGATTGCCAATCGGCGTGGCGACGATGTAGAGGCCCGCTTTCAGAACGGGTTCAGGCGCCTGGCTCATGCCCGGCCGTTCATGGACAACCCTGCGGGGAGCAGCAAGCGGATGATCGAGAAACGGGCGCTGGTGCGCAACCTGGTCCTGACCGGCGCGATCGTGCTGGTGGCGGGGTGCAAGGTCATCCCCAAGCGGCCGCCGGTCGCGGCGCCCACCCCGGTCCCGACCGAGAAGCCGAGCGGCGTGCTCCCCAGCGACCGCGACCGTCATCGCGTGGCGTTGCTGGTGCCGCTGTCGGGCGCCAACGGCGGCGTCGGCCAGAGCCTCGCCAACGCCACGACGATGGCGCTGCTCGACACCAACGCGCAGAACCTGCGGATCACCACTTACGACACCGCCGGCGGCGCGCAGAGCGCGGCGGCGCGCGCGCTGACCGACGGCAACAAGTTGATTCTCGGCCCGCTGCTCAACGAGGACGTCCGCGCGGTCGCCGCGGTGGCGCGGCCCGCGCGGGTTCCGATGATCACGTTCTCGAACGACAGCAGCGTGGCGGCCGACGACGTCTACGTGCTCGGCCATGTCCCGGCGCAGTCGGTCGCGCGGACGGTGTCGTTCGCCAAATCGAAAGGCGCCAACCGCTTCGCCGCGCTGATCCCGACCGGCGAGTACGGCCAGCGCGCCGGCGCGGCGTTCGCCGCCGCGGTCGCCTCGGCCGGGGGCAGCGTGGCCGCGACCGAAAGCTACGACCGCGGCAACACCTCGGTGACCAGCGCGGCGCAACGGCTCAAGGCCAAGGGCGGCTACGATGCGGTGCTGATCGCCGACGGCGCGCGCATCGCCACCCGCGCCGCGCCCGCGCTGCGCGCGCCGGGCACGCGGATCCTCGGGACCGAGCTGTGGGCCGGCGAGAGCGCGATCGTCTCCGCGCCGGCGCTCAGGGGGGCCTATTATTCGGCGGTGTCAGACGCCCGCTTCTCCCAGTTCTCGACCAGCTACAGGGCGCGCTTCGGGGCGCAGCCCTATCGCATCGCCACGCTCGGCTACGACGGGGTGCTGCTGGCGCTCAACGTCGCGCGCAACTGGAGGCCCGGCACGCTGTTCCCGACCGCCAAGCTGGCCGACCGTGGCGGGTTCATCGGCCTCGACGGCGCGTTCCGGTTCGGGCCCGACAGCGTCTCGCAGCGCGCCTGGGAAGTGCGCGAGGTCGGGGTCGGCACGGTCTCTCCCGCGCCTAACCGGTTCGGCGGCTGAGGCCCCCGTCTCGCGTAGGGTTGACCTGCGGTCGCCTGCGGCCCGACAGGCTCAGCCTGAGCGGGCCATTGAAATTGTCCCAAACATCCGCTCGTCCTGAGCTTGTCGAAGGACACACGCAGCTTTAGCCCCAATCCGATGGCCGACGACCTTTTCGACAAACTTCCTCCGAGCGGCGCGGGCGATTACGACAGCGGCGCGATCGAGGTGCTCGAGGGGCTCGAGCCGGTCCGCCGCCGCCCCGGGATGTACGTCGGCGGGATCGACGAGCGCGCGCTCCACCACCTCGCCGCCGAAGTGCTCGACAACGCGATGGACGAAGCGGTGGCCGGCCACGCCAGCCGCATCGAGGTGACGCTCGAGCCCGGCAACCGGTTGACGATCAGCGACAATGGCCGCGGCATCCCGGTCGACGAGCACGCCAGGTTCCCGGGCAAGTCGGCGCTCGAGGTGATCCTCACCACGCTCCATTCTGGCGGCAAGTTCTCGGGCAAGGCCTACGCGACCAGCGGCGGACTGCACGGCGTCGGCGTCAGCGTGGTCAATGCGCTGTCGAGCCACACCCGCGTCGAGGTCGCGCGCAACCGCGAGCTCTACGCGCAGGAGTTCGCGCGCGGGCTGCCGCTGGGGCCGCTGAAGAAGCTCGGCCCGACGCCCAATCGGCGCGGGACCACGGCAAGCTTCACTCCAGACGCCGAAATCTTCGGCGAGGACGCCAGGTTCAAGCCCGCCCGCCTGTTCCGTCTCGCCCGCTCGAAAGCCTACCTGTTCGCGGGCGTCGAGATCCGCTGGAAGTGTGCGCCGTCGCTGATCGTCGACGACACGCCGGGCGAGGCGGTGTTCCAGTTCCCCGGCGGCCTCGCCGACCACCTCGCCGAGCAGATCGGCGAGCGCGAGTGCGTGACCGCCAAGTTCTTCTCGGGAAACCATGAGCTTCCGGGCGATTCCGCAGGCCGGGTCGAATGGGCGATCGCCTGGCCATTGTGGTCGGACGGGGCCTACAGCTGGTACTGCAATACGATCCCCACCCCCGACGGCGGGACCCACGAGCAAGGTCTGCGCGCGGCGCTGACCAAGGGCATCCGCGCCTTCGGCGAGCTGGTCGGACAGAAAAGGGCGAAGGACATCGCGCCCGAGGACATCGTCACCGGCAGCGAGATCATGCTCTCGCTGTTCATCCGCGATCCCCAGTTCCAGAGCCAGACCAAGGACCGCCTGACCTCGCCCGAGGCGGCGCGGCTGGTCGAGACCGCGGTCCGCGACCACTTCGACCATTTCCTCGCCGACAATATGGACCGCGGCAAGGCGCTGCTTGGGGCTGTGCTCGAGCGCATGGACGAGCGCTTGCGGCGCAAGGCCGAGCGCGAGATCAAGCGCAAGACCGCCACAAATGCTCGCAAGCTGCGTCTGCCCGGCAAGCTCACCGATTGCTCGGGCGAAGGATCGGGCGAGACCGAGCTGTTCATCGTCGAGGGCGATAGCGCCGGCGGCAGCGCCAAGCAGGCGCGCGACCGCAAGACCCAGGCGATCCTGCCGATCCGCGGCAAGATCCTCAACGTCGCCAGCGCGACCGCCGACAAGATCCGCGCCAACAGCGAGATCGCCGACCTCCAACTCGCGCTGGGCTGCGGAATGCGCAAGGACTGCAACCCCGACAACTTGCGCTACGACCGGGTGATCGTGATGACCGACGCCGACGTCGACGGCGCGCACATCGCGACGCTGCTGATGACGTTCTTCTTCCAGGAGATGCCCGAGCTGGTCCGCCGCGGGCACCTCTACCTGGCCCAGCCGCCGCTCTATCGCCTGACCGCCGGCACGCTCTCGGCTTACGCCCGCGACGACGCCCATCGCGCCGAGCTCGAGACGACCCTGTTCAAGGGCAAGAAGGTCGAAGTCGCGCGGTTCAAGGGCCTCGGCGAGATGAACCCGCAGCAATTGCGCGAGACCACGATGAACCTCGCGACGCGGTCGTTGCTACGGATCACCCTGCCCCCCGAGCACGAGCAGCGCGCCGCGGTCAAAGACCTCGTCGACCGCCTGATGGGCCGCAACCCCGAGCATCGCTTCATGTTCATCCAGAACCGCGCGGGCGAGCTGGACCCCGAACTGATCGATGCGTGATGTCCCGAATTGCGAAAGTGCAATGTTTGCACTATGGAGACACGCGCATGCCCCGCTTGATGCGCTTTTCAGCGTCGGAAATCGCGATGTTCTTTGCCGATCACAATCCGCCGCACTTCCACGTCCTCGGCCGTGAGGGCGCGGCCCAGGTCCGCATCGACACGCTCGAGGTCACGCAGCTTTCGGGCAAGCTCGACTTGCGCGAGGCGCTCGACTGGGCGGCGAAGAATCGTCCGCTTCTCGAGGCGAAGTGGGACGAGCTGAGCGGAGGCCAACCGTGAGCATCGGCAAGCTGACCTCGCTGGCGGTCGCAGCGGACCAGGCGTTGAGCCTGGAGTGGGACGATGGCCGGAGCGCCCGCGTCGACCTGACATCGGTCATCGGCCTGCGCGAGGCACTGGCGCAGCTCGCGGACCCGGGCGAGTTCGCCAAGGCTCGCCTGTCAGAGGACGGCTGGTCTGTCGAATGGCCGGGCGGGTTGGATTTCGGCGCGGCGCAGCTTCGCCGCTGGGCGGACGAGCAGGCCGGCGAGGCGATGGCCGCCTCGGCGTTTCGCGCCTGGATGAACGGTCATGGCTTCACGCTCGACCACGCCGCCGAGGCACTAGGCCTGTCGCGGCGCACCGTGGCCTACTACCTGTCTGGCGAGCAGCCGGTTCCCCGCACTGTCATGCTCGCCACTCGCGGCTTCGATCAACAGCAGGCCGCATAAAAGGCCGGGTACGACCGGGACCTGAAACCGCTTGCGTGTCGCACGCGCCCAAACTAACCGCTTAACCGAACGGTTAAACAAGCTGTGGGAGGCGTTCACCAGCTCCGAGCTGCCGGTGCTGCTGATCGACGAGATCGACAAGGCCGACATCGAGTTCCCCAACGATCTCCTCCAGGAGCTCGATCGGATGAGCTTCGACGTCTACGAGACGCGGCAGCGGATCGCGGCCAAGGACCGCCCGATCGTCGTCATCACCTCGAACAACGAGAAGGAACTGCCCGACGCGTTCCTGCGCCGCTGCTTCTTCCACTACATCAAGTTCCCCGACCGCGAGACGATGCAGGCGATCATCGACGTCCACTTCCCGAACATCCAGAAGCTGCTGGTGTCGAAGGCGATGGACATCTTCTACGACGTCCGCGAGGTGCCCGGGCTCAAGAAGAAGCCCTCGACCAGCGAACTTCTCGATTGGCTCAAGCTGCTGCTCAACGAGGACATGCCGCTCGACGTCCTCCAGAACCGCGACCCGACCAAGGCGATCCCCCCCTTGCACGGCGCGCTGCTCAAGAACGAGCAGGACGTGATGCTGTTCGAAAAGCTCGCGTTCATGGCGCGGCGGCAGGGGTAGCGCCGTGTCCGCCTCGTCGAACAAGGCAATCCTTCGAGCTGCCTTCGCCGAAACCGCAAAAGGGAATGGTCGGCCGTTCGTCGAGATGATGGCCGGCGACGTGACGTGGGAGATCATCGGCACGACGAGTTGGTCGCGCACTTTCACCGGCAAAGCCGAGGTGCTGTCGCAACTTCTCGCACCGCTCGCACGCAATTTTGAAGGACCCAACACCGTTAGTGCCGATCGGTTCGTTGCCGAGAATGACATCGTGGTCGTCGAAGGCAGGAATCACAGCACGACCAAGCGCGGCAAGCCTTACGCGAACCGTTACAGCTGGTCGTTCCGGTTTCGAGAAGGCAAGGTCGTCGAGGTCGTCGAATATTGCGACACGCAACTCATCGTGGATGTACTTGATCCGCTCGAGATGCCCTGATGTTCTTCAACATCACCGACGACCTGCCCGGATGGGCGTTATTCCCTCAGCGCGCGTGGCGCAGCCGCAAGGCTTACAGCGCGTAAGCCACCTCCAGGTCGCCCCAGCGCTTGCCGCCGATCGTGACCGGCACGTAGACGTTGCGGACCACGCGGTAGACCCTGCCGTCGCCTTCCTGGCGATAGACCGCCATCATGTAGGGCGCGGTGCTGCGCTTGGCCTTCTGGTCGATCGGATCGAACAGGATGCGGCCGTTGCGGCAGTGCCTGGTGTCGTAGGCGAGGTCGCCGGTCGGGCTGCGCGAATGGTCGGTCAGGTGCGTCGGCAGGTAGCCCTTCATGTCGGTGCAGGCGCTCGCGGTGATCCGCTTGTCGGATTCGGTGGTGCGGTCGAGGATCGGGCGCCAGTTCTCGTGCGCCCAGTCCATCAGCGCGGTGCGGTAGCGCGGCGGGTTGCTGCCCTCGATCGGGCGATAGTTCTGGTCGAACAGCGCCTCGAGGCTGAGCGAGCCGTCGGCGAGCGCGGCTTCGGCGCGCTGGGTGACTTCCTCGGCGGCGAGCATCGCGCGCTCGACCATCAGGCTGTCGGCCGGCGAGAGCCCCGCCTGGACGATGCAGTCGAACATCGTGTTGGCGGTCATCTCGAGGCCTTCCATCCGCGAATGCGCGGCCTCGAGCTTGGTTTCGTTGTCGATCGCCGCGGCGTCGAACGATTCGAGCACCTCCTTGACCGAGCCGACGTGGTCGCTGATCGTTTCGGTGGCCTGGGCGATCTGGTCGTTCTGGCGGTCGACCTCGTCGAACATCCGGGCGACGCCGTGCATGGTGTCCTCGATCCGCGCTATCGAGCTGCGCGCGTCGCCGCTGGCCTTGGCCCCGCTCTCGATCTGGACGATGACCTGCTCGGCCTCGCCCGCCAGCGCATCGATCGTCTGGGCGATCTCGTCGGTGGCGACGCGGGTGTCGTTGGCGAGCTTCTTGACCTCGCTGGCGACGATCGCGAACGTCCGCCCCGCCTCGCCCGCGCGCGCCGCCTCGATCGTGGCGTTGAGCGCGAGGATGTTGGTGGTCTCGGCGATGTCGCCGATGTTCTGCGAGCAGCGCTTGACCTGGTCCATCGCCGCGGCGAACCCGGTGACGTGGTTGGTCAAGGTGTCGACCAGCGCGAGCAATTGCCCGATCTGGCCGAGCGAAGCCTTGATCAGCTGGGTCCCTTCCTCGAGCCGCCCGCGCGCCCGGCCGGAGATCGTCCGCGCCTCGTCGCTGGCGCGCGCCACCTGCTGGTGATCGCTTTCGAGCGCGAGCACCGTGCCCTGGAGCGCGATATGCTCCGAACGCAGCCGCCCCGAGGCGTCGATCACCGCCTGGACGATGCCGGCGACGTCCGAGCAGCTGACCGTGACTTCGCCGCAGCTTTCCGGGATGCGGTCGAGCGCGGTCGCGTCGGCGATGTCGATGCGTGTCATTTCCATTGGTTTGAGCCCCACGAGCGATATAGGCTGATGCCTAGACGACTATGGTTATCCAACGGTTAAGGCCGCAACGGCCGGAAGCGAGCGCCAGGAATGTTCTTCAACTTCGTCGACGAGCTGCGCGCCGCGGGGATTCCGGCGAGCTTCAAGGAGCACCTCGTGCTGCTCGAAGCGCTCGACAAGGAGGTGATCGAGCAGACCCCCGAGGCCTTCTACTACCTCTCCCGCGCGACGTTCGTGAAGGACGAGGGCCTGCTCGACCGCTTCGACCAGGTCTTCAACAAGGTCTTCAAGGGCATCCTCTCCGACTACGGCCAGAAGCCGGTCGAGATTCCCGAGGACTGGCTGAAAGCCATCGCGGAGAAGTTCCTGACCCCCGAGGAGATGGGCACCCGCAACATCAAGATCGCATTGCGCCGGCTGCGCCGCTTCGCCCGCGAGGGCAACGCCGAGGAGCTCGACCTCGACGCTACGATCGACGGCACCGCGCGCCAGGGCTGGCTCGACATCCACATGCGGCCCGAGCGCCACAACGCGGTCAAGGTGCTGCTGTTCTTCGACGTCGGCGGCTCGATGGACCCCTGGGTCAAGCTCTGCGAGGAGCTGTTCTCGGCCGCCAGCTCGGAATTCAAGAACATGGAGTTCTTCTATTTCCACAACTGCCTTTACGAGAGCGTGTGGAAGGACAACCGCAGGCGGTGGTCGGAGCGCACCCCGACCTGGGACCTGCTCCACAAGTTCGGCCACGACTACAAGGTGATCTTCGTCGGCGACGCGGCGATGAGCCCCTACGAGATCAGCCACCCCGGCGGCTCGGTCGAGCACTTCAACGAGGAATCGGGCGCGGTCTGGATCGACCGCGTCGCGCACATCTACCCGGCGACCGTCTGGCTCAACCCGGTGCCCGAGAAGCAATGGGGCTATTCGCAGTCGACCAAGATGATCCGGGATATGGTCGGCGGCAGCATGTACCCGCTGACGCTCGATGGGCTCGACGACGCGATGCGGGAACTGACGCGAAAGAAGCATTGAGCGGGTGACTGCGGCCGCGAGAGAGAGGAAGATCATCATCGTCGCCGGTCCGAACGGAGCGGGCAAGACCACATTCGCTCGCGCCTTTCTCCCCGCCGAGGCCGGCCTGCCGCGCTTCATCAACGCCGATCAGATCGCCGCCGGGCTGGCCGCGTTCGCGCCGGAGACGGCGGCGATCAGGGCCGGACGCCTGATGCTGGAGGAGATCGGACTCTGCGCTGCCCGCGGCGACAGCTTCGCGTTCGAGACCACGCTTTCGGGACTGAGCTGGCTTCGCTCGATCCGCGAGTGGAGGAAGGACGGCTATCGAGGCCGCCATCGCCCGCGAAAAGCTCGTCAAGAAATGGAAACGCCCCTGGAAGTTCGCGCTGGTCGAAGCCGACAACCCCGACTGGCGCGACCTCTGGGACGAATGGTTCACATCCGCATCGCCGGAGGAGGGCAGCGGGGCCCCGCATCAAGTGCGGGGCGACGAGTAAGCTTGGGCTAGTCCATCAATCCAATCCGTCGCCCCGTGCTTGACACGGGGCCAAGCTTTCTTCGACTGTCGGGAAATGAACGCCGACCTTCGCCGCGAAGGAGTAGCGCTGTGAACGATGCCGCCATCAACCTCCACGTCGGCTCGCTCGAAGAGATGGGCGCGCGCTTCGCCGCGGCGTGGAAGGCCGCCGAGCGCGGACGCAAGCCCGTGCGCGACCACGTGACCTTCCTCTCGCTCGAGGCGTTCATGGCCGCGATGTCGCCGCGACGGCTCGAGCTGATGCGCCACTTGCGC
>JAIVIY010000029.1 GCA_020200285.1 Novosphingobium sp.
GTCCTGCCAAGCTTCGGCGCTGACGTTGGCGATGCGCCGCCCGGCGCGGATCACCCGGCCGCGCGCGAAAGTCTGTTGCCGAGTGCCGCCGCGCAGATACTCGACGGTGACGTTGACCGGCTTGATCGTCGTCTCCTCGGCACGGGAGCTGAGCTCGGCGCGCAGCGCGGTGAACGCCGCCATCTCGAGCAACCCGCCGATCGCCCCACCATGGAGATAGCCCGGGCGTCCTTCGACCTTGCCGTCGAACCCCATCGCCAGCACCGGCGCGCCGCAGTCGAGGCGCTCGACCGCGATCCCCATGCTGCGGGCATAGGGCGGCAGCGACGCGGCGATGCGCTCGGCGAGGTCGTCACCGCCGCTCACGCGCCGGGCTCCATCGCCATGAACACGCCGGCAGCGTGGGCCACCGGATCCTCGGGGTCGCCGTCGTGCGCGAGCCCGCGGACGAAGGCCGCGCTACGAGTGATGCGGTAACATTCGGCGCGCGCCACCACCGTGCGCCGCGGCGTCGCCGCGCGGACGTAGTCGATCCTGAGGTCGAGCGTGACCTGCGGGCGAAACACCCCGCTGCGCACCCACACGCTCAACGAGGTGGCGTTGTCGAGCAAGGTGATGATCGGGCCGGAAGCGAGCACGCCGGTTTCGGGAACCCCGACGAGATCCTCGCGCCACGGCAGGCCCATCTCGATCCAGTCGTCGCCGTGCGCGACGTATTCGAGGCCGATAAACCCGCCATGGCCGCGCATGTTCATAGCTCGGGCGAAGATCGTGGCGTCGAACGGCGCACCCGCCGCCAACGGGAAAACGAAAGGCTTGGGCTGGTTCATCGCCGCCGCCTGTGTCGGGCGCCGGCGGCAATGACAAGGCCCTTCAGATCGCCGCGCCCGCCAGCGCGTCGATCGCCGCCTGGAGGATAGTCGCGGCGGCGGCCGAATCGAGCCGCTCGGCGCGCTTGGCGCGGCTCATGTCCTGCTCGATCAGCCCGCGCTCCGCGGCTTGCGTGGACCAGCGCTCGTCCCACAGCAGGATCGGCAGGCCGAGGATGGCGAGGTTGCGGGCGAAGGCGCGGGCCGACTGGCTGCGCGGGCTCTCGCTGCCGTCCATATTGAGCGGCAGCCCGACAACCAGCCCATTTACGCCGCGCTCGGCGATCAGCGCTTCGATCGCCCTCTTGTCGCGCGCGAACTTGCCCTTGGCGATCGGCTGGGCGGCGGTGGCGAAGCGCCAACCCGCATCGCACAGCGCGGTCCCGATGGTCTTGGTCCCGGTGTCGATCCCGAGCAGCACCCCGCCGTGGGGCAGCGCGGCGCGGAACTCGGCCGTACGGGCGGTTACGAGCGCGCCGCCCGCCATGCCGCCAGCCGCGCCGCGACGTCGGCGCGCAGGTTCGCCCAGAACAGCGGGATGTCGTAGACGTGATAATTGTTGCCGGGCAGCACGTAGGGCCCGAGTTCGGGGGGAGGCCCGACCAGCAGCAGCCCATCCTCGCACCGCGCGGGGATCAGGCCGGGGGTGAGCTCCCCGCCGGTCAGGTCGGCGGACGGGACCAGCGTACCCTGGTTCGCAATCGCCGGGGCCGACCCGCCGATCCCGCCGGTCAGCGGATTGCTGCACAGGATCTCGCTGTCCCCGCGCGGCTGACCGTCGAACCCCGGCGAGTCCGAGTAGGCCGGGGCCAGCTCGCTAACTTCGGCGGGCTCGGCGAAGCTCGACCAGCTCATCAGGCAGCCCGGCTGTGCGGCGGTGGCGCACGCCGGCAGGCCCAGCGCGGGCAGGTCGTGCTCGACCGAGATCGGCCAGCCGACGGGATAGGCCGCGACGACCCGCGCGGCGAGCGGGGTGCCGGCGACCTTGTCCTTGAGCAACCGGACCAGATGCAGCGACCCCTGGCTGTGCCCGGCGAGGACGATCGGCGTGTCCTGGTCGAGGCTCTCGACGAAGTAGTCGAAGGCCTTGGCGACATCGGCATAAGCCGCGTCGATCGCTTTGTCCGCTTGCGGATCATCGGTCAGGAACGCGCCGAAGGTCGCCTGGCGGTAGCGCGGGATCCACACTTCGCGGGCGCGCCCGAACGGGCTCGCCATGCCGCGCAGGAACAGCCGCGCGCGGGCCTGCGATTCGGCGTCGTCGAGCGCGGCGTTCCACCTGGCGCGCTCGAGGTAGCTGGTCGGATGGACGAAGAACACCGCGACATCGAGCGGGCCGGTTTCGCCCGCGGCGTCGGGGTCGAAGCCGTTCGGCACGTACGCCGCGTCGCCCTTGCCGACGCCGGGCCGGGCGAACCACATCTTGGGATCGTCGTAGGCGTTGCCGGCGAACGGGCGCTGCGGTTCGAACTTGGCGCTGGGGACGTAGGCGATCTCGGCGAACTCGCGCGACCAGTAACGCAGCGCCACCACCCCGGCGACGGCGAGCACGACACAGAACGCCACGAAATAAAGGAACTTGCGGGCCATGGCTTCAGGCGGTCGCCGGGTTGCGCGGGCCGGCGGGCGGCTCGGTCGGGGGCCCCGCCTCGCCTGCGACGCTCGCCGCGGTGTTTCGCTCGGAGCGGCGCTCGAGCAGGATCTTGAGCATCGCCACCAACGGGTCGGCGAGCGCCAGCCCGAGGATTCCGAACATCACCCCGAACACCAGCTGCGCGCCGAGGACCAGCGCGGGGGCGAGGTCGACCGTCTTCTTGGCCACCATCGGGATGATGATGTTCGAATCGACGACCTGAACGACGATGTAAACGCCGAGGCAGTAGAGCGCCATGCCGGTGCCGCCGGAGAACCCGACGAGGATCATCAGCGCGCCCGAGATCGGCGCGCCGATGTTGGGCAGGAACGCGAGCAATCCGGTGAGCAGCCCCAGCAGCGCCGCCATTGGGACGCCGTAAAGCTCGAGCGCCGCCCAGGTGGCGACGCCCTCGATGACCATCCCGAGCAGCCGCCCGGCGAGCAGCCGGCGCAGCGACGAGGCCATCCGCCCGAGCGTCTCGGCGAGGTAGGGCCGCTCGTCGACCGGCAGCATCCAGGCGATCCCGCGCTCGTAGAGCCGCGGCTCGAGCGCGATGTAGATGCCGAGGACGACGATCAGGAACAGCGTCGTGAAGAAGCCGACGATGCCGCCGAGCGCGCGGGTGACCGGGCCGACGCCCGTCGCCAGCTGCTGCATGATCGCGCTGAAGCTGCGGGTGTCGACGTCGATGCCGTGCTCGCTCGCCCAGCTCATCAACCGGTTGAGCTGGGTCTCGACCAGCGCCGGAAACTCGGCGGCCTGCGCGGCGATCTGGCTGCCGGTAAACCAGGCTGCCCAGACCAGGAAGACGGTGGTCAGCACCAGCACGATTCCGATCCGCCAGCCGCGCTTGATCGGCAGCACCCGCGCGAGCAGGCGTTGCCCCCCGTCGATCATCGCCGCGAAGACGATCCCGCCGAAGATCACCAGCAGCGGCTGGGCGAACAGCACGATCAGCACCGCGAGCAGCGCCATGCCGATCCAGATCGCCGCCTTCTGCGCCTCGCGCCGCAGCCGCGGGTCGTGGATGTCGGCTGGGCTGCTCTCGACCGGCGCGCCGACTCGCGCGGCGTCGCTCATCGCCTGGACGTGCGCCGCGGCGCGTTGCTCCTGTTCGTTCAACCCCGGCCCCTCTTGGTCTGCGGCGCGCGCAGATTGGTCCAGGCGCGCCCCCGACGCAAGGAGGCGAGCCAGGTGCGCGGAGCGAGCGTGGTCGAGCCGTCCAATGAGAAGGTGATGAACTCCGCCCGTCCGCCGACGTCGGCGAGCGGCACCGGCCCGCCGAGGCCCTGCTCGAAGCCCGCCGGCGCGCGGCTGTCGGCCGAATGGTCGCGGTTGTCGCCCATCAGGAAGACATGGCCCCTGGGCACGCGGATTTCGGGATAGTTGTCGAGGACCGCCTGCGGCACCGGCTTTCCGTTGAGCACGATCTGGCCGTTGACCACTTCGATGGTGTCTCCGGGCAGGCCGATGACGCGTTTGATGTAGTCGATGTCGCGGTCGGGCGGGACGACGATGACGATGTCGCCGCGCTCGGGAGTCGTGCCCCAGACCCGCCATTTCGCACGTGGCAGGACGTGGAACGAGGCTGAGACCCACGACCAGCCATAGGGGTATTTCGACACCACCAGCCGGTCGCCGACCAG
The DNA here is from genome assembly GCA_020200285.1 of Novosphingobium sp. Lineage (GTDB taxonomy): Bacteria > Pseudomonadota > Alphaproteobacteria > Sphingomonadales > Sphingomonadaceae > Novosphingobium. The sequence continues at coordinate 4,152 of JAIVIY010000029.1, forward strand.
CAGGCTGGGCATCATCGAGACCGAGGGGATGTAGAACGGCTTGGCGATCAGCGAGTGGAACGCGACCACCGCGAGCAGCATCAGCGCCAGCCCGCGCAGCTCGGCCAGCCAGTCGACCTTCTCGCGCGCCGGGGCTGCCGGTGCGGCCTCTAGCGGCGCGACGGAATCGGTCTCGCTCAAAGCGGCCGCGCCTCGATCACCACGAACGCCTGGGCCCAGGGATGGTCGTCGGTCAGGGTCAGGTGCACCACCGCCATGTGGCCTTCCGGTGTGAGAGCTTCAAGCCGCGCCGCGGCCCCGCCGGTCAGCGCCAGCGTCGGCGCGCCCGAGGGGGCGTTGACCACGCCGATGTCCTTCATGAACACCCCGCGCTTGAATCCGGTCCCGACCGCCTTGGAGAACGCCTCCTTGGCGGCGAAGCGCTTGGCGTAAGTTCCGGCGCGAGTGAACGGCCGCCGCGCCGCCTTGGCCCGCTCGATGTCAGTGAACACGCGCTTCTCGAACCGCGCGCCGAAGCGGTCCAGAGAATTTTGGATTCGCTCGATGTTGCAGAGGTCGGAGCCGATGGCGATAATCATTTCTTGCGAGATTCTTGGGGCGTCCCGCCGAGGCGCCGCAGCCAGAGCGACAACACAAGCCTGATAATCCCAAATCCGAAAATCGCGACTGCGAATGGGACTGCGCTAGCTTTGCCGGATGTCGCGAACGCGTATCCAAGACTTGCGAGAAGACCAATTCCTGCAAGCAGGAGTCCGATCCACGCACCAAGAGCTGCTAGAAAGACGGCCTTTTGTAGGCTCACCGCGCCGCGTCCATCAGCTCGCGCATCCGGGTGGCGCTGGCCTCGAGCCCGACGAAGATCGCTTCGCCAACGCAAATTTCTCACGGTTCAAGACGCGATGCCGGGTGAATTTCTAGGTCGGTGGAGGCGAAATCCCGCCCGGTGCAGAGCAGCGGTACGTTCCTATCCTTGGCGACCGCATAGACCATGAGGTCGCCGAAGTTCAGCTGTCCTCCGCGTCCGTTACCTTTGCCGAATCGATCGCGCGCGACGGCGGTGATGGCGGCATGATGACGTTCGAAAGGCGCCACTTGCATCCCCAGGTTCTCCAGCTCTTCGATGAGCGCGGCTACACCAGCGATAATCGCCTCGCCGCGCTTGGCGAGGGCCAGTTGCAATTCCGTGAGAACCGAAGCCGGAACAACGCACGAGGTCGCAAGAACGGCCTCACGCATTTCGCGCCACCGCGGCTCACCCAAGGCTATGGCAGCTAGAGCCGAGGTATCGACGATCAACGGGGAAGGCCGTCTTCGTCCCAGAGTTCGTCGTCAAGCTCCTTGAACGACATTCCCGGAATGCCATGCAATGGACGGACGATCGCGTCGATTCGTGCGATCTTTTCCTCAAGCTCAAGCGGCCGAGCTTCTTTTGCCGCCTTTTCTAACGCGTCCTCAATGACCTCTGCTTGGCTCCGGCCCCTGCGCGTCAGCCGGGCGAGCAATGCCGCGGCTTTGTCGGAGCGGATCGAGACAGGAGTCTGGCGATGGCGTGGAACGGCGGTCATGCACCAAGTCTAATCCATACAAGTATGAAATACAAGTATAGCCGTCACCGCGCCGCGTCCATCAGCTCGCGCATGCGGGTGACACTGGCTTCGAGTCCGACGAAGATCGCCTCGCCGATCAGGTAGTGGCCGATGTTGAGCTCGGCGAGCTGGGGGATGGCGGCGACGGGCTGGACGTTGTCGTAAGTCAGCCCGTGCCCGGCGTGGGGCTCGATCCCATTCTTGGCGGCGAGCGCGGCCATGTCGGACAAGCGCCGCAGCTCGAGCGCGCGCTGCTCGCCCTCGGCATGGGCGTATTCGCCGGTGTGCAGCTCGACCACCGGCGCGCGCAGGCGCAGCGCGGCCTCGATCTGGCGCTCCTCGGGAGCGATGAACAGGCTGACGCGGATCCCGGCGTCGGCGAGGCGCGAGACGATCGGGGCGAGGCGGTTGTGCTGGCCGGCGGCGTCGAGCCCGCCCTCGGTGGTGCGCTCCTCGCGGCGCTCGGGGACGATGCACGCGGCGTGCGGCCGGTGCGCCAGCGCGATCTCGACCATCTCGTCGGTCGCCGCCATCTCGAGGTTCAAGGGCAGTCCGGTCGCGGCCTGGATGCGGGCGAGGTCGCCGTCGCGGATGTGGCGGCGGTCTTCGCGCAAGTGCGCGGTGATCCCGTCGCCGCCGCACGCCGCGACGATCTCGGCCGCGCGGACGGGATCGGGATGGTCGCCGCCGCGCGCGTTGCGGATGGTCGCGACGTGATCGATGTTGACGCCGAGGCGCAGGCGATGAGTCATTTGAGGTCGCGGCTACCCGGCTTTTCGGGCGGGATTGCGGCGAGCTCGGGCGGCAGCTCGTCGGCCGCGTAGTCGGGCACGTCGAGCCGCAGCAGCGAGACCAGCGGAACGCCGACATCGGCCTTGCCGTTGGAGCGGTCGATCAGGCACGCCGCGCCGAGCAATTCGCCGGGATGCCGGCGGATCGCGGCGATGCATTCGCGCGAGCTGAGCCCGGTCGTGACGATGTCCTCGACCATCACCACCCGCGCGCCCGTCGGGATGCGGAAGCCGCGGCGCAGGCGGAACTCGCCGTTCTCGCGCTCGACGAACACCGCCGGACAGCGCAAGGCGCGCGCGGTCTCGTAGCCCGGGATGATCCCGCCCATCGCCGGCGAGACCACGAGGTCGACCGTGCCGAACTTTTCGCGGATCGCCGCGGCCAGCGCGCGGCACAGCCGCTCGGTGCGGTCGGGATGCTGGAACACCCGCATCTTCTGCAGGAAGATCGGCGAATGACGCCCCGACGAGAGGATGAAGTGGCCTTCGAGCAGCGCCTCGCTGGCGCGGAACTCGTCCAGGACCGCGGTTTCCTCCATGACCCGCACCGAACCTCCGGAAAAGCGCGAAAACCCGCGCCTTTGCGCGCCTTCGCCACGCTTGCAAAATATCCCCGGGCGTGCTTGAGGCGGTCCGCGTCCCCGCGTATAGGACGCCGCGACGCCGGTTGCCCCAGGGGGGTTGAAGCAGGGGCCGCGCTTAGTCGGGCCCCGCCCAAAAGGGAAGCGAAAGCAGGACGCATGAAGCTTGGCATGATTGCCCGCGCGGCGGGCAAGGGATTCGTCGGATTGGCTTTCGCGGGACTGCTGGCGAACGCGCCCGCCCTCGCGCAGCAAGCGGCGCCCGCGCCCGCCACCGAAACCCCCGCGCCGGTCGCCACGCCGCCTTCGCCCGCGCCGCTGGCCGAGCAGCCCGCGCCCGCCGCCGCCGAGCCGTCGGTCGCCGAAGCCGCGCCCGGCGCCGCCGCGGGCGGCTACACCCCGATGGCCCCGACCCCCGGCAAGGGCATGCCGGTCGACGGCAATCTCGGCCTCCAGCCGCAGTTCTCGCCGATCGGCGAGGAAGCATTGTGGATGCACGATGCGATCCTCATGCCGGTGATCACGGTGATCTCGCTGATCGTGCTGTTCCTGCTGCTGTGGGTGGTGGTGCGTTACCGCCGCAGCGCCAATCCGACGCCGTCCAAGACCACGCACAACGTCGCGATCGAGATCGCCTGGACGGTCGTGCCGGCGCTGATCCTGGCGGTGATCGCCTATCCCTCGATCCGGCTGCTGGCCCATCAGTACCAGTCCGCGCCCGCCGGCGCGCTGACGGTCAAGGCCACCGGCTACCAGTGGTACTGGGGCTACACGTATCCCGACAACGGCGGGTTCGAGGTGATCTCGAACATGCTCAAGGAGCCGAACGAGGTCGCCGCCGGCGAGCGCGCGCGGATCGAGGCCGACGGTCCCGAGCAGCTCGCCGCCGACAACCGTATGGTTCTGCCGGTGGGCGAGCCGATCCGGCTCCAGACCACCGCCGCCGACGTGATCCACGCCTTCGCCGTCCCGGCGCTGTGGTTCAAGCTCGATTCGGTGCCCGGGCGGATCAACGAGAAGGTGCTCTTCATCAACGAGCCGGGGGTCTATTTCGGCCAGTGCTCCGAGCTGTGCGGGGTGCGCCACGGCTACATGCCGATCGTGGTCGAGGCGGTGCCGCGGCCGCAGTTCGATGCCTGGGTGCTGGCCCAGGGCGGGACCGTGGGCAAGCCGGCGGCCGCGAGCCCATCGGTTCCGGCCGCCGCGCCCGCCGCCGCCCCCGCGCAGGAACCCGAATCGTCCGAGCCCGGCGCCCCCGGCGCCGGCGCGCCCCCGGCCAAGATCGCCGCCTGAAGAATCCTTAGAGGCTGATAACCCATGGCAACCGTTCCCGCCGACCAGGAAGCGTTCCAGGCGCACGACGAGCACGCGCATCACGACGCGGACCACAAGCCGGGCTTCTTCGCCCGCTGGTTCATGTCGACCAACCACAAGGACATCGGCACGCTCTATCTGATCTTCGCGATCTTCGCGGGGATCATCGGCGGCGCGTTCTCGGGGATGATGCGGCTCGAGCTGGCCGAGCCGGGGATCCAGTACCTGGGGATGTTCGCGGAGTTGTTCGGCGCGCAGAACCCCGATTTCGACCAGTCGCTGCACACCTGGAACGTGCTGATCACCGCGCACGGGCTGATCATGGTGTTCTTCATGGTCATGCCGGCGATGATCGGCGGCTTCGGCAACTGGTTCGTGCCGCTGATGATCGGCGCGCCCGACATGGCCTTTCCGCGGATGAACAACATCTCGTTCTGGTTGACGGTGGCGGGATTCACCTCGCTGATGCTCTCGGCCTTCGTTCCCGGCGGGACGGGGATCGGCGCGGCCACCGGGTGGACGGTCTACGCCCCGCTGTCGACCTCGGGCTCGGTCGGCCCGGCGGTCGATTTCGCGATCTTCTCGCTGCACCTGGCCGGCGCGGCCTCGATCATGGGCGCGATCAACTTCATCACCACGATCTTCAACATGCGCGCGCCGGGGATGACGCTGCACAAGATGCCGCTGTTCGTGTGGTCGATTTTGGTCACGGCGTTCCTGCTGCTGCTGGCGCTGCCGGTGCTGGCCGCGGCGATCACCATGCTGATCACCGACCGCAACTTCGGCACCACCTTCTTCGACCAGGCCGGCGGCGGCGACCCGGTGCTCTACCAGCACCTGTTCTGGTTCTTCGGCCACCCGGAAGTCTACATCATGATCCTGCCGGGCTTCGGCATGGTCAGCCAGATCGTCTCGACCTTCAGCCGCAAGCCGGTGTTCGGCTACCTCGGGATGGCCTATGCGATGGTCGCGATCGGGGTCGTCGGATTCATCGTCTGGGCGCACCACATGTACACCGTGGGCCTCGACGTGAACACCAAGATGTACTTCACCGCGGCGACGATGGTCATCGCGGTGCCGACCGGGATCAAGATCTTCAGCTGGATCGCGACGATGTGGGGCGGCAGCCTCGAGTTCAAGTCGCCGCTGGTCTGGGCGATCGGCTTCATCTTCCTGTTCACCGTCGGCGGGGTGACCGGGGTGGTGCTCGCCAACGGCGGCGTCGACGACGTGCTCCACGATACCTACTACGTCGTCGCGCACTTCCACTACGTGCTGTCGATGGGCGCGGTGTTCTCCCTGTTCGCCGGGTTCTACTACTGGTTCCCGAAGATGAGCGGGCGGATGCACTCCGAGCTGCTCGCCCACGTCCACTTCTGGATCTTCTTCATCGGCGTGAACCTGATCTTCTTCCCGCAGCACTTCCTCGGCCTGCAGGGCATGCCGCGGCGCTATCCGGACTTCACTCCCGCCTACGCCTACTGGAACGAGATTTCCTCGATCGGCTACGCTGTGATGGCGGTCGGCATGGTGGTGTTCTTCGTCAACATCGGCTGGGCGCTGGTTGGCGGACGCCGAGCGCTCGGCAACTACTGGGGCGAAGGCGCGACCACGCTCGAGTGGACCCTGTCGAGCCCGCCGCCGTTCCACCAGTTCGAGACGCTGCCGGTGATCGACGATCACGCGCATCATTGATCGAGCAACTAACCCTACTCGTCATGCTGAACTTGTTTCAGCATCCATCGTGCCTCTAGGCGGCTCAGCCGCGAGTGGAGAAATGGACCCTGAAACAAGTTCAGGGTGACGAGGTGTGGGAGGGTCGGCGGCGTGCATCGAGAGGACCGACCGTGCCCGAATTCCGCCTGATCGACGTCGGCGAGGTGGCGTTGCGCTG
>JAIVIY010000132.1 GCA_020200285.1 Novosphingobium sp.
TGGCCTATCGCCTCAAGTTCATCCGCGACGGCCGGGTGGTGTTCGTCGACGTCGACGCGCGCAGCGGCCAGGTCCTCAACCAGCGCTGAAAATGCCGCGCGCTTGACCGTTCAGGCGCAAAACCCCATTTGCCGCGTTGTATGAACGCCCGGGCCGAACCGGGCGTCACAGGGGACACCGGATGCGCATCCTGATCGTCGAGGACGAACCCACGCTCGGCAAGCAGCTCAAGACCACGCTCGAGCAGAACGGCTACGCGGTCGACCTTTCGACCGACGGCGAGGACGGGCACTACATGGGCTCGAGCGAGGATTACGACGCGGTGATCCTCGACCTCGGACTGCCCGAGATCGACGGGCTGACGGTGCTCGGCATGTGGCGCAAGGAAGGCCGCAAGTTCCCGGTGCTGGTGCTGACCGCGCGCGACAGCTGGTCCGACAAGGTCGCCGGGCTCGACGCGGGCGCCGACGATTACCTCGCCAAACCGTTCCAGACCGAGGAACTGATCGCCCGCCTGCGCGCGCTGATCCGCCGCGCCTCGGGCAATTCGTCGAGCGAGCTGACCGCGGGCGACGTCCGGCTCGACACCCGTTCGGGCCGGGTCACGCTGGGCGGCGAGCCGGTCAAGCTGACCGCGCAGGAATACAAGCTCTTGAGCTACCTGCTCCACCACAAGGGCAAGGTGGTCAGCCGCACCGAGCTGATCGAGCACATCTACGACCAGGATTTCGACCGCGATTCGAACACCATCGAGGTCTTCGTCACCCGCATCCGCAAGAAGCTCGGCGCCGACGTGATCACCACGATCCGCGGGCTCGGCTACAGCCTCGACGACCCCGCCGAACCGCCGCGGGGCTAACCCGGAGCCTGCGCCATAAACGTTCCCGTTCGTCCTGAGCTTGTCGGAGTCGAAGACGGGGCGCAGCCCCAACGACCGTCCTTCACTTCGAACCGGGCGCGAACCCAGGAAGAGAAGAGCGGCCCCCTTCGGCTGGCTGGCGAAGCCAGCCGCTCAGGACAGGCTTCGACAAGCTCAGGGCAAGCGGCCATCGATTCAGAATCCGAACCGACCCCCCACACCGGCTCGCTTTCGCGGCGGATGATCCTGATCGCGGCGGGGTGGATCGCCGTGCTGCTGCTCGGCGGCGGTATCCTGCTCGACCGCACGCTGGTCGGCTTGGTCACCCGCAACTTCGACGAGCAATTGGGCTACATGCTGACCGCGATGGTCGCCTCGGCCGAGATCGGCCCCGATGGCGAGGTGTTCTTCAATCGCCCGCTGGGCGACCAGCGCTTTCTCGAGCCCAACAGCGGGCTCTACTGGCAAATCAGCGGCAAGGGGCACGAGGACTTCCCCTCGCGCTCGCTGTGGGATCGCAGCCTGGCGGTGCGGCTCGATCATTTCGACAGCGCGCCGCACGTCTACGATTCGACCCAGTTCGCGGGCGAGCCGCTGCGGGTGATGGAGCGCTCGATCATCCTCCCCGGCAGCGAGACGCGGTGGTGGTTCACCGTCGCCGCGGCGCGCGAGGAGATGGACAGCCAGATCCGCCGCATCCGCAGCATCGTGATCTGGAGCTTCGTCGTGCTCGGGCTGGGCCTGGTGGCGATGGCGACTTTGCAGACCTGGTACGGCCTCGGCCCGCTGCGCCGGGTCCGCCGGGCGATCGCCGAGATGCGCGAGGGGCGCGAGAACCGCGTGACCGGGCCGCTGCCGACCGAGGTCCAGCCGCTGGTCGAGGAACTCAACGGGCTGCTCGCCCACGTCGAGCGCCAGGCCGAGGAAGCGCGCACCCACGCGGGCAATCTCGCCCACGCGCTCAAGACCCCGCTGACCGTGCTGATGAACGCCGCGACCGCCAAGGCCGACGACTTGTCCGACACCGCGATCCGCGAGGCCGGGGTGATGCGCCGCCAGGTCGACCACCACCTCGCCCGCGCCCGCGCGGTCGGGCGCCGCGCGGTCGGCCATTCGCGCGCGCGGGTGTGGGACAGCGCCGAAGCGGTGGTCCGCTCGGTCGCGCGGCTCTACGACGACATTCGGCTCGACCTTGACGGCGAGCGCGAAATCGAGGTCGCGGTCGAGCGCCAGGACCTCGACGAAATCCTCGGCAACCTGATCGAGAACGCCGCGAAGTACGGCGGCGGCAGCGTGTTCGTCACCGTCTGCGCCGAGGCTGACGATCCGGCGTTCTGCGAAATCTGGGTCGAGGACGACGGCCTGGGCATCCCGGAGGCCGAGCGCATCCGCATCTTCGACCGCGGCGCGCGGCTCGATACCGGCAAGCCGGGCACCGGATTGGGCCTGGCGATCGTCCGCGACGTGGCCGAGATCTACGGCGGCTCGGTCGCGCTCGAGGAAAGCGAGGACCTGGGCGGTCTGCTGGTACGGTTGCGCTTGCCGCGGGCTTAGGGCGGGGGTTCACCCGGCGTTCAACCGCGGCGGCGCAACTTTCGGTTAACACACGCAAAATCGGAGAATCGCGATGCCCGGCACGCGTCATCGTCTCGCTCTGCCGCTGCTCGCGGCGATCGCCCTCGGCGGCTGCAGCACTTACGGCGGCTACGGCGGGGTCTCGCTCGGTTACGGCGACGGCTACTACGACGACTATTACGATCCGTATTACGGCGGCTACGGCCATTATGGCCGTTCCTCGTACTACGGCTGGTACGACGACTTCTATTATCCGGGCGTCGGCTTCTACATCTACGACCGCGGCGGTTCGCGCCATCGCTGGAGTGACCGTCACCGGCACTATTGGGAAGGCCGCCGCGGCAATCGCGAGGTCCGCGAGAACTGGAGCGCCTTCCGCGCCGACCGCCGTGACGATCGTCAGGCCTATCGCACCGAACGCCGCGACGATCGCCAGGCGTTCCGCCAGGGCCAGGTGAGCCGCGACGAGTTCCGCGCCGACCGCCGCCAAGATCGTCGCGAGTTCCGCCAGGAAAGGCGCGAGGACCGGCGCGAATTTCGCCGCGAGAATATGACGGCCGCGTCCGGCGCAGCCAAGACGGCCACGAACGGCCGGACTGATCGCTAGGCCTAACCAAACAGCGCGTCGAAATCGAGCTTGGTGCGGCCCTCGGGCGCGGCGCCGAGCTCGCCTTGCGCGATGCGCTCGGCGACCCGGCCGAGGTGGCCCATCACGTTGGCGTAAAGCGCCCCTCCCAGGCTCACCCGGCGCACGCCGGCGGCGGCCAGCTCGGCCATCGGCACGAACCCGCTCCACGGCCCGATCAGCACATTGACCGGCTTGGGCGCGACCGCGGCGACGACCTGGCGGATCGCGTCCATGTCGGGCAGCGCTGGCGCATAGAGCACGTCGGCGCCGGCCTCGGCGAACGCGGTCAGGCGGCGGATGACTTCGTCCAGCTCGGCGCGGCCGTGGAGGAACAAGTCGGTGCGCCCGGTCAGCACGATCCGGCCGTTGGCGGCCTTGGCGGCCGCCGCGATCCGCGCCACCGCCATGTCGAAATCGTGCAAGGGATTGGCGGGATTGGCGGTGGTGTCCTCGATCCCCAAACCGGCGAGCCCGCCGGCGATCGCCGCCTCGACGGTGGCGACGCAATCCTCGGGTGCGGGCCCGTAACCGTCCTCGAGGTCGCCGTTGACCGGCAGCCCACTGGCGCGCGCGAGCAGCGCGCCGTTGGCGACCGCTTCCTCCAGGCTCACCGCGTGCGCGCCGTCGGCGCGGCCTAGCGCGTAGGCGATCGCCGCCGAACTGGTGCCGATCGCCGGCATCCCCGCCTCGCGCAGCACCACCGCGCTCGCCGCGTCCCAGGCGTTGGCGAGGACGAAGCAGCCGCGCTGGTGCAACGCCGCGAAACGCTCGTAGGCCTCGCGCTGGCTCACGTCGAAGCCTTCGTGCGTTGGTGGTGGCGGATCACCTCGTCGATGATGAAGCGCAGGAACTTCTCGGTGAATTCGGGGTCGAGATCGGCTTCGAGCGCCAGCTTGCGCAGCCGGGCGATCTGCCGCTCCTCGCGGCCCGGATCGGCCGCGGGCAGCGCCTTTTCGGCCTTGTGGCGCCCGACCGCCTGGGTGGTGCGAAAGCGCTCGGCGAGGATGTGGACCAGCGCCGCGTCGTAGTTGTCGATGCTGCGGCGATAGGCGGCGAGCACGGGATCGGCGGCGGGCGCGTCTTCGGCCATGGCGCGCCCGCTAGCATGAGCGCAAGGCAAGCGCCAATGCCCGCTTTGCACTTGCCTTGACGGGGGCCGAGCGCCAAACGCGAGCCGCGATGAGCGCCACCGTCATCCCCTTCGCCCGCAACAGCGAGCCGTCGCTCGATCCCCTGATGGCGCTGGTTGCGTCAGGAATGAACAGCGTCAACGCGGTGATCCTCGACCGGATGCAGAGCCGCATCCCGCTGATCCCTGCGCTCGCCGGGCACCTGATCGCGGGCGGCGGCAAGCGGCTGCGGCCGATGCTGACTTTGGCCAGCGGGGCGCTGCTGGATTATGCGGGCACGCGCCATCACAAGCTCGCGGCGACGGTCGAGTTCATTCATACCGCGACGCTGCTTCACGACGATGTGGTCGATGGCTCCGAGCTCAGGCGGGGCAAGGCCGCGGCCAACATCATCTTCGGCAATCCGGCGACGGTGCTGGTCGGCGACTTCCTGTTCAGCCGCGCGTTCGAGCTGATGGTCGAGGACGGCAGCCTCAAGGTGCTGCGGATCCTCGCCAACGCCAGCGCGGTGATCGCCGAGGGCGAGGTCGATCAATTGACCGCGCAGCGCCAGATCGAGACCAGCGAGGAGCGCTATCTCGACATCATCGGGGCCAAGACCGCGGCATTGTTCGCCGCCGCCTGCCGGATCGCCGCCGTGGTCGCCGAGCGCGACGACGCGACCGAGCGGGCGCTCGACGACTACGGCCGCAACCTCGGCATCGCCTTCCAGCTGGTCGACGACGCGATCGACTACGATTCGGACGCCGACACGATGGGCAAGGGCCGCGGCGACGACTTCCGCGAAGGCAAGATGACGCTGCCGGTGATCCTCGCCCATGCCCGCGGCGACGAGAGCGAGCGCAAGTTCTGGCGCGACGCGATCGCCGGGCGCCGCACCTCGGACGCCGACCTCGCCGAAGCCATCGCGCTGATTCGCCGCCACGACGCGCTCGCCGCCACCCGCGAGCGCGCCCGCCACTTCGCCCAGCGCGCGATCGACGCGATCTCTGGCTTCCCCGCCAGCGCGGCGCGCGCGGCGATGATCGAGGCGGCCGAGTTCGCGGTGGCGCGGCGGTATTGAGGCGGCTGTTGCGCGTGGGCTTCGACAGGCTCAGCCTGAGCGGATGTTGGTAAGGCACAAAGGCCCGCTCAGCCTGAGCCTGTCGAAGGCCACGCGATGACGCTCGCCCCGCTCCCGATCCACGCGGTTCTGACCGAGCTGCTAGCAAACCTACGCGAGCGGTCCTCCGCCGTCCTCATCGCCCCTCCCGGCGCGGGCAAGACCACCGCCGTTGCGCCGGCGCTGCTGGACGAGCGGTGGTGCACCGGCACGGTCATCCTCCTCAGCCCCCGCCGCGTCGCCGCGCGCGCGGCGGCGGAGCGGATGGCGGAACTGCTCGGCGAGCGGGCGGGGGAGACGGTCGGCTACCTGACCCGGCTCGACAGCAAGCGCTCGGCGAAGACGCGCGTCCTGGTGATGACCGAGGCGATCTTCGTTTCGACGATCCTCGCCGATCCCGAGCTGGCCGGCGTTTCCGCGGTGCTGTTCGACGAGGCGCACGAACGCCACCTCGACAGCGACCTCGGCCTGGCGCTGGCGAGCGAGAGCCAGGCGGTGCTGCGCCCCGACCTGCGGCTGCTGGCGATGTCGGCGACGATCGACGGGGCGCGGTTCGCGGCGCTGCTCGGCCCAGAGGAGAATGGGGCGCCGGTGGTCGAGAGCGAGGGAAGGGCGCATCCGCTCGAGCTGCGCTGGCTCGGCGCAAATCCCGAGTTGCGCGTCGACGAGGCGATGGCGAGCGCGGTAGTCCGGGCCTGGCGCGAGGAAGAGGGCGATATCCTCGCCTTCCTCCCCGGCGTGCGCGAGATCGAGCGCACCGCCGAGCGGCTGGCCGAGCGGCTTTCCGAAGCGCTGATCCTGCCGCTCCACGGCCAGGTCGAGCCCGCGGGCCAGCGCGCCGCCATCCGCCGCCACGAGCGCCGCCGGATCGTGCTCGCGACCAACATCGCCGAGACCAGCCTGACGCTCGACGGCGTCTCGGTCGTCGTCGATTCGGGCCTTACCCGCCGCGCCGAGTTCGACGTCGCCGCGGGCCACTCGCGGCTGGTCACCCGCCCGGCGAGCCGCGCTTCGGCCGATCAGCGCGCCGGCCGTGCGGCGCGGCAGGGGCCGGGCGTCGCCTATCGTCTGTGGGAAGCCGCGGCGCACTCGGGCCGCGCGGCCTACGACCCGCCCGAGATCGCCACCGCCGACCTCGCTCCGCTGGCGCTCGCGCTGGCGCAATGGGGCGCCGCCGACCCGCGCCAGCTGCGCTGGCTCGACCCGCCGCCTGCCGCGGCGTTCAATGCGGCGCAGGATCGCCTGCGCGCGCTCGACGCGCTCGACGATGCGGGCCGGATCACGTCGCATGGTCGCTTGCTGGCCTGGCTGCCGATGGAGCCCGCGCTGGCCCACATGCTGCTGTGGGCGGCCGAGCGCGGCGCGGCCGGCGACGCAGCCGAGCTCGCGCTGCTGCTGCAGGAACGCGGACTGGGCGGGCGGGGCGAGGACCTGGAAACGCGGATGACGCGCTGGCGCGGCGACCGCTCGCCGCGGGCGCAAGCGTCGCGCACGCTCGCGGCGCGCTGGGCAACGTCGGCGCGCGGGCTTCGACGGGCTCAGCCCGAGCGGAACTTGAGAGCAAAACAAACCTCCGCTCAGCCTGAGCTTGTCGAAGGCCACGCGCCGTCGCTCGGCATCCTCCTCGCCGTCGCCCACCCCGGAAACCTTGCGCGCCGCCGCTCGGCCTCGGGTGAGGATTGGCTGTCCGTCTCAGGGCGCGGGTTTCGGCTCGATCCCGCGTCGCCCTTGGCGCGAGCCGAATGGCTGGCGATCGGCGACGCTCACGGCGAAGCCAGGGGCGCTCGCATCCTCGCCGCGGCGGCGCTGGAATCCGCGGACATCGAGCGCTGGCTGGGCGAGCGGATCGAGCGCCGCGCGGACTTGCGCTGGAACGCCGCCGAACAGCGCGTCGAGGCCCGGCTCGAGCGCCGCTTGGGCGCCATCGTGTTGGCGAGCACGCCCGATCCCGACCCCGATCCAGCGGCGGTCGCGGCGCTGCCGCGCCGGCACGCCGATCCCGAAGCGCTTCTGCCCGCGTCGCTCGCCGCGCGCCTGCGGTTCGTCGGGATGACGCCCGGCGGCGACTGGCTCGCGCCGCTGCTCGAGGGCCGCCGCGATCTCGATATCCCGCCCGGCGCAGTCGCGCAAGCGGTGCTCGGCGGCCTGACCTGGGACGAGCGCCGGCGGCTCGATCGGCTCGCCCCGCGCGAATACCTGTCGCCTGCAGGAACCGCGCATGCCATCGACTACGCCGCGCCGGCGGGCCCCACCGTCGAGCTTCGCGTCCAGGCGCTGTTCGGGCTCGATACGCATCCGACGGTGGGTGAGGGCGTACCACTGCTGCTCAGCCTGACCTCGCCCGCGGGCCGGCCGATCCAGACCACCGCCGACTTGCCCGGGTTCTGGCGCGGCTCGTGGCGCGAGGTCGTAAGGGACATGAAGGGCCGCTATCCCAGGCACCGCTGGCCCGACCAGCCGTGGCTGGAAAAGCCCAGCCTCAAGACGCGCAACGCCTTCCAGCGCGCCGAAAACTGAATTAGGGACGCGCAATGCCCGCCCGCATATTCCAGCGCCCCAAGAACGCCATGCAATCCGGCCGCGCCCGGACCGACGACTGGCTGCTCGAGTTCGTCCCGGCCGAGGCCAAGAAGCCCGACCCGCTGATGGGCTGGGCGGGCAGCGGCGACATGCAGCAGCAGGTCGTGCTGAGCTTCGCCGGCGCCGCCGAGGCTCAGGCTTACGCGAAGAAGTACGGAATCGACGCGCGGGTGATCGAGACCCCGCCGCGCAAGCTCAAGCTCCAGGCCTACGCCGACAACTTCCGCTGATGGCCCTCTCTCTTCAGGGGAGAGGGTTGGGAGAGGGGATATCTCCTGACCGTCGAACCCCTCTCAACTTCGGCTAGGCGCATCCGCGCCAAGCCTTCGTATCTCTCCCCTGGAAGCGAAGCTGACCCGCAGGGTCAACGGAAGAGAGTTGCCGCATCCTTGCAATCCCGACGCCCCGCCGCCATATGCGCGGCGGGAGTCGGGCGGACGGGACTGTCGCTAACCTGGTCAGGTCCGGAAGGAAGCAGCCACAACGATTTCGTCCCGGGTCGTTCCGGCTCCCACCTCACCCAAAATACGCTGCGGCCGACTTCCAATCAGCAGGGCGAATAGGGCATTCGAGCCAGTTGCCGGTCCTCGATACCTCCCACCATTCGACCATTGACCGCTCCGGTCTCCCGCTTGATCCGGCTCCACTCCTCGTCGGCCATGAATGCAGCCCATTGTGTCTTCATGGTCGTTTCGTCGGGCCATTGCAGCAGATAGGCGAATTCGGTCTTCCCGTCGTGCCGCGTCTCCCAAATCGAAATGATATCAAATCGGTGACGCTTCATGATGCGAAGCGCATGGTCCCGGAAGCGGTTGTGGAAAGCGGTCTTGTTACCGTCGAAAATCTCGTAAATTCTAAGCTGCTGAATACCGGCGGGCCGACAAAGGCCAGTCATCGGAGTCGTGGCCGGTTGCGAGACACTCGCCACGGCTGCGATCAACATGGGCACGATCGTCAACATTTCTTTTCCTTTTTGCGGTGTCGCCAATAGCTAGGAGCGCGCTGATAATGTCGCAAGATCGCGCATCGATGGCTGACAGCCGCTTCGGCCGACCCTAAGCTTCGATCATGGACGACGAATCGCCCGGCCTCGGCCTCGACCTGCCCCAGACTGCCCCGAAGCCGGTGGAAACCTCTCCCTATCGCGTGCTCGCGCGCAAGTACCGTCCGCAGACCTTCTCCGAGTTGATCGGCCAGGAACCGATGGTCCGCACGCTGGCCAACGCGATCAAGCGCGACCGGCTGGCGCACGCCTTCCTGATGACGGGGGTGCGCGGGATTGGCAAGACCTCGACCGCGCGGCTGATCGCCAAGGCGCTCAACTGCATCGGCCCCGACGGGGAGGGCGGGCCGACGATCGATCCCTGCGGCGTCTGCGAGCCGTGCCGGGCGATCGCGGAAGGCCGCCACATCGACGTCATCGAGATGGATGCGGCCTCGCACAACGGCATCGACGACGTGCGGGCGATGACCGACGCGGTGCGTTACGCCGCGGTCTCGGCGCGGTTCAAGATCTACATCATC
>JAIVIY010000133.1 GCA_020200285.1 Novosphingobium sp.
TTGCGCTCGATGGACGAGGTGCTGCGCGAGATCGCCTCGGCGGGTCACGGCGACGGCTACGACCCGGCGACCCGGCTCCAGTTCGAGCAGGCGCCGCCGCCCAAGAGCAAGGTCCCGCTGATCGCGGGCACGGCCGCGGCATTGATCGCGGCGGCCGCGGGCGGCTGGTTCCTGTTCGGCCGCGGCCCAAGCGATCCGCAAGCCGCGGCCCAGACCGCGCTCGCCGCGGGCTTGCGCAACGTCCCCTGCAGCTGGCTCGACGTGGGCGCCGTCCAGGCGCGCGACGACACCGTCGACGTCGCCTTGCGCGGCGTCTCGGGCAAGCCCGACAAGGCCAAGGGCGACATCGCCGGCGTCCTCGAGCAGGCTGGGCTCAAGGCCGGCGACATCGACTTCGACGACGTCAAGCAGATCGATCCCGCCGATTGCAGCCCGATCGACGGGTTCCGCCAGGTCCGCGACTACGACGGCGCGCGACTGACCGTGACCAAGCGCCAGTACGAGATGGCCAACCAGGACGGCACGCTCGCCGCCGACCCCGAGATCGAGCTCGACCTCAACAACCTGCCCGACGACATTGCCCTCTTCGGGCTCGAGGAATCGGGCGCGATCACCCCCCTCATCATGAGCAAGGCCGAGCTCGGCCAGTTCGTCACCACCAGCCCGCGCCCCGGGGTGACCGCGTTCAAGCTGACCACCGATCACAAGGGCTGGTCGGGCATTCTGCTGCTCAAGGGCAAGGGCCCGTTCGATCCCAAGCTGCTCGAGAAGGAGCCGGGCGAGGTCAGCGAATCTTGGGTCAACCGCTTCCTCTCGACCGCCAAGGCGCAAGGCTGGCAGTCCGAGATGATCTGGTACCGCACCGCCGACGAGAAGCCCGGGTGACCCGGCGCTAATCGCTTCGAGGAGTTTCGGCCCGCCAATCGTGAGAGGCGTATCGTGAGCATGGTCCTGGCTTCGGCGCTGATGTTGCTGGCTTCTCCGGCCGACGAGCCAGCCGGTCACACGCACGCCCATCCCCCGCAGCTCGGAACCGTGCGGTTCGAAACCAGCTGCAACGCGCGGGCCGCCGAAGCCTTCCAGCGCGGGCTCGGCTGGCTCCACTCGTTCGAGTACGAGGAGGCGGCGCGGACTTTCACCGAAGCCAAGACGCACGATCCAGCCTGCGCCATCGCCCGGTGGGGCGTGGCGATGAGCCTCTATCATCCGCTGTGGGCGCCGCCGAGCCCGGCGGAGCTCGAGGCCGGCCGTCAAGCTCTCGCCGAGGCGCGCACGGCGAAGTCGGCCGGGACCCGCGAGCGCGATTACATCGCCGCGCTCGAGGCGTTCTATCGCGACTCCGACCGGCTCGATCACCAGACCCGCGTGCTCGCTTACGAGGCGGCGATGGGGCTGCTGGCCACGCGCTATCCCGACGATGCCGAGGCCGCTGTGTTCCATGCGCTCGCGCTCATCGCCGCGGGTTTGATGGACCGCGATCCCGAGTTTGCCAAGGAACGCCGCGCCGGCGAGATCCTTAACCGGGTACTGGCGGCCGCGCCCGACCATCCGGGGGTCGCGCATTACCTGATTCACAGCTTCGATTATCCGCCGCTCGCCGACCTCGCGCTGCCCGCGGCGCGGCGTTATGCGGGAATCGCCCCGGATTCGCCGCACGCCCTGCACATGCCCTCGCACATCTTCGTGCGCCTGGGCCTGTGGGACGAGGCGATCGCCTCGAATCTCGCCTCGGCCGCGTCGGCGAAAACGCTGGCCCGCCGGCAGGGGCTTCCCGACGCCTCGAGCGAGCAGCTCCATGCGATGGACTACCTCGCCTACGGCTATCTCCAGACCGGGCAGGACGCCAAGGCCGAAGCGGTCCTGGCCGACCTCCTCGCGATCCGTCGCGCCGATCCGCCGGTGTTCCAGGTCGCCTACGCAGCGACCGCGATCCCCGCGCGGCTGGTGCTCGAGCGCAAGCGCTGGAAAGAGGCCGCTTCGCTGCAAGTCGCCGAGAGCCTCCGCGATCTCACTCCGCCGGGCCAGTTCCGCTGGGGCGAGGCGCACCTCCGCCTGGCCCGCGCGGTCGGCGCGGCGCGCAGCGGCGATGCGGCCGCGGCGCGGCGCGAGGCGGCCGAGCTCGCGGCGATCGAGCGGGCGTTGACCGTCCCCGCGGGCACCTACGACTGGCGGACGCAAGTCGCGATCGCGCGCCAGGTCGCCGAAGCCTGGCTCGCCCGCAGCGAGCGCCGCGACGCCGAGGCCATCGCGCTGATGCGCGCTGCCGCCGATCTCGACGACGCGACCGAGAAGCATCCCGTCACGCCCGGCGCACTCCTCCCCGCGCGCGAGCAATTGGGCGAGCTGCTGCTCGAGCTCGGCCGTCCGGCCGAGGCGCTCGAGGCGTTTCGCGCCGCGCTGCGACGCGCGCCGAACCGGCTCGCCGGGCTGGCGGGTGCCGCCCGCGCTTCGGCTTTGACCGGGCGCGCGGACGAGGCTCGGCCCTACTACGCGCAGATCGTCGCCCAGACCGGCGCCGGCGAGGGCAGTCGGGCCGAAAT
This sequence comes from Novosphingobium sp., assembly GCA_020200285.1. Taxonomy (GTDB): domain Bacteria; phylum Pseudomonadota; class Alphaproteobacteria; order Sphingomonadales; family Sphingomonadaceae; genus Novosphingobium. Next base: position 2,541 of record JAIVIY010000133.1, read on the forward strand.
TGCCGAGGCGCGCGCCGCGATCGCGCGGCTCAGCGCGCGATGACGCGCCGCGGGCTCAGCCCCCGCGGGTGATCTCGTCGTAGGCCTTGCGGAATTCCTTGGCGAACATGTCCATGAACGCCTCGTCGGAATCGAACGCGACTCCGCTGAACTCGCGCTCGTAGGCCTTCCACATCGCCGCGTCGCGCGCGCCGGGGAGGATTTTCTCGAGCATCCCGCGGGTCTCCGCCCGCGCGCGGATCGACTTGGGCGAGAACCGCTCGAGCGTCGCGCGCAGCGCGCCCTGCATCGCCTTCAAGGTCGCCAGCTGGTGCGCCTGGAGATCCTGCCAGCCGTCCTCGACCGCCCGGTCGGCGTCCATGAAGCCGCGCTCGGCGGGATTGAGGATGTGGCGCATCGCCTGATCGGGGCTGCGCGCGAACTTGAGCGGGTTGTTGCCCGAGATCTCGAGCCCGGTGCCTTGCGCGCCCATCTGGCTCTTGGCGCGGGCGCGCGCTTCGAGCATGACCACCATCCCGGCGACCAGCTTGCGCAGCAGCATCCCGGCTTGGGCGAGCGCGGCCGCGGAGTCCTGGTGCACCGCGTCACGCTCGACCCCCGCGCCGGCGAGGAACGCCTCGAGCGAACCGGCGGCCTCGGACGCCGCAGCGGCGGACGGGGGTAGTGGCGCAGCCGCCGCCTCAGACGCGGGCGCGATCTGTGCGGGGGGTGGCACGGGCGCGGGCGCAGGAGCCGGAGCCGGCTCCGGAGCCGGTGCGCCGAACCCGCCGCGCTTCCAGTCGATCGCGTTGCTGGCAGCGAACTTGTTCCAGATGTCGTCGTCGCCGGGGGGGAGCGGCGCGGGCGTCGGCGGCGGCGGCGCGGGCGTCGCGGCCACCGGCGGGACCGTCCCCGGCCTGGCCGGCGCGGCTTCGCCCGGCGGCGGGCCGAGCCGGACCCCGACCTCGTACTTGCCGATGCGGATCAGGTCGCCGTCGCGCAGCGGGTGCGGGCCGGTCAGGCGACGCGAGTCGTTGTTGACGAAGGTGCCGTTGGTCGAATTGTCGACCAGCTCGTAGCCGCCGTTGCGGAACAGGATGTCGCAGTGGCGCCCGGAGATGTGCAGCTCGGGATCGGGCAGCGACCAGTCGGTGCTGCTCGCCCGGCCGATGGTCGCGCTACGGCGGTCGAGCACCAGGCTGACCGGGGCGCCGTTGGCCAGCCGAGTCGCGTTGCGCAGGCTGAGCGTCAGCGCCATGGGCCGGTCGGCGCTCATCGCCCGGCCTGCCGGTCGCTGAATCGTCGTCGGAGCCCAGCGCCGACGAGGCGCTTCGGATCGCAATCCGCAGCCTCACGCCCTAGAAATGAACCCAAAAGCGCCCCCTCTCGCTCGCTTCGCGGCCTGTTTTCCTTTATAAGGCATTGCGTGCCAATACGAAACCGACGCGATGCGCGCGCCTGTGACGCAGTGCATTGCGGGAATCGGCGATTGCCCGCAAGGCGGTAATAGCTTATAAACGATGATTGGAACGGGTCGCACCGCTTGACTGGTTCGCGACGTTTGGGAGTTTGAAATGACGATTAAGCTGTTCCTCGCAGCCGGCGCGCTGCTCGCCTCGACCTCCGCGTGGGCTCAGTCGAGTCCGGCTACCGAGCAGACCGCGGACGATCTGGTCTGCCAGCTTTCGGGGGACTGCGCCGACCTGGCGGAAACCGAAGCGACCCGGGACAAGCCCGAGTCGCGCGGCTTCAAGCTGGCCCGCAAGAGCACCGCGAGCGAGTCGAAAGCCGGCTCCAGCCCGGCGAAGAGCGCGCGTGAGAGCGCCAAAGTCGCGACCGAACGCAAGGCTCCGGCGGGCGCCGCTTCGAACCCGGGCACGCGCGCCCGGAAGATGGCCGCCGCGACCCGCCCGGCCACCGGCCGCGCCGACCTCAGGGTCTCGTTCGTCACCGGCTCGGCCGAGCTGACCGACGCCGGCCGCCGCGAGGCCGACAAGTTCATCACCGCGCTGACCGCGGCGTCGCTTTCGGGCAAGAAGTTCCGCATCGAGGGCCACACCGACTCGGTCGGCTCGCGCGACTTCAATGTCGAGCTGTCGAAGCGCCGCGCCCAGGCGGTGGTCGACTATCTCGCGTCGAAGGGCGCGGAGCGCACGCGCTTCGCGGTCGCCGGCTACGGCTTCGACAAGCCGATCGCCGGGACCAGCGCCAGCAACGGCGAGAACCGCCGCGTCGAGGTCGTGCTGGTCAAGTAACCGGCCGGCCTGCGGCTGCGCAGGATATTGCGAAACCCCGTTTCGGCCCGGACCTTGCGTCCGGGCCGTTTCGTTTGCGGCGACGGCGCATTCAGCCGCGGTTCGGGCGCGCTGTGATCAAAGCCATTGCGAAGATCGTCGTAACTTAGCAAAACGGTTACGAATTCGGGCGTCATATGACGCCACACGCGGGCGCAGCGGCAAACCGGCGCGTCGTTCGCGGCAATGGAGGGACCGATGACCATCAGGATCATGTTTGCCGCCGCCGGACTGCTGGCCTCGACTTCGGCCTGGGCCCAGGCCGCGCCGGGCGCCGAGCAGACCACCGAGGATCTGGTCTGCCAGCTCTCCGACAAGTGCGACGACGTCGCCGCGAGCCCGGCCGAGGCCGCCGCCCCCGCCGACAAGCCGGCGTCGCGGGTTTCGGCCACCCGCGGCTTCAAGATCAGCCGCAAGACCGAGGCGCCCGTCGCGAGTGGCGGGAAGACCGGGTATGTCGCGCCGAAGGGCGGGGCTGCAAAGCCGCAATCGCGCGTCGCCTATGACTCCGGCAAGAAGTCCGCGACCGCTACGGGCAAGGCCAAGCCGGTGGTTGCGGCCAACGCGAAGGCCATGCCCAAAGGCCGCGCCGACTTGCGCGTGGCGTTCGTCACCGGCTCGGCCGAGCTGACCGAGGCCGGCCAGCGCGAGGCGCAGAAGTTCGCCGCCGCGCTCGGCTCGCCGTTGCTCACCGGCATGCGCTTCACCATCGAAGGCCACACCGACGCGGTCGGCAACCGCGCCTACAACCTCGACTTGTCGCAGCGCCGCGCGCAGGCGGTGGTCGACTACCTCGTCGGCAAGGGCGTCGACCGCTCGCGCTTCGATGTGGTCGGCTATGGTTTCGACCGCCCGCTCGACGGGGTTTCGGCGAATGCCGCGCTCAATCGCCGGGTCGAAGTCCTCCGCAACAAATAAGTGATCCCCGGATCCGGGCGTTCCCGGCGATCTCGTCGCCGGGGACCATCGCTTCGTCGCAATGGCGCGCCGTCCGCCGGCCCGCCCGCTTGACACCCGACTCGCCTTCCGCCCAATTCGCGCCCGACCGGCGGTGACGAGCCGGCGTTTCTCGCAGGGCCCTTCGGGTCGCGAACGTCTCGGCGGGAAATCGGGGCGGGGGCGTCGTCAGAGCCTCGAGCGCGAACCGGATGGCCGGGGACGCTCCCGTCAACCGCACTCCGACGAAGCCGAACCGCCGCGCGCGCAAGCTTCGAGCAGCGCGGGGCTCAGCACTTGCGGCAGAACCTTCGCCGTGCGCGTCCCGGGCGCATACCACAAATAGAGCGGCACGCCCGCCGCGCCATGCTCGGCGAGAAAGCGCGTGATTGCCGGATCGCGCCGGGTCCAGTCGCCGCGCAGCACGGTCACCCCCGCTTTCTCGAACGCCGCGCGAGTGGAATCGCGCTCGATCGCCGCGGTCTCGTTGACCTTGCAGGTCAGACACCAGTCGGCGGTGAAATAGACGAACACGGGTTTGCCCTCGGCGCGGGCGGCGGCCAGCGAAGCCGCCGAGAACGCTTCCGCGCCGTCGATCTCGCTCTCGCCGGTCGAGGGCGCGGCGACCAGCGGCGGCAGACCGACCGCGCCGACGAGGAGGATCGCCCCCAGCCCCGCTGCGACGGCCCCGATCGCGCCCAGCCCGCGCCGCTGGCGGCTGCCGGCGAGCGCGAGCAGGCCCAGCAGCAGGATCGCGGCCACCAGGCACGCCGTCGCGAACGCTTCGCCGCCGATCCGCCACGCCAGCCACGCCAGCGCCAGCGCGGTCAGCCCCATCGGCAGCGCCATCGCCTTGCGGAACGTCGCCAGCCATGGCCCCGGCCGCGGCAGCCTTCGCCAGCAGGCTCGCGGGGTTCGCCGTGGCGTCGGGCTGGGACGCGAGCGGCGTGCCGCCCGCCGGCACCGCGCCCGGCGCGGCGCGGATCTCCAGCCCTTCGCCCGCGCCGTAGCGCAGGATCCCGGTGATCGCGGGCGCTTGGCCGCTCGCACCCGCGCTGCGCGCAAGCTCGACCAGCAGCAAGTCGCCGCGGCGGCTGAAGCGCTGCGCCGCGGCGTAGTCGGCGACTTGCTCGGTGCGCACGAACAAATGCGGCTCGTCGAGTTCGAGCGTCGCGGGCAGCGGGATCGCGAAACGGAGCCGCTGGCCGTCGAGCGCGAACCGGACCGCCTCGGGCAGCGGCGCGGGGAGCTCCGCCAGCCAGGGGTCGAACCGGCGGTCGCGCGGCGACGGTGTCCCGACGCGCACCGTCGTCGCCAGCCGCCCGCGCTCGGGCACGCAGATCTCGTCGGTGCAGGCGAGCCAGTCGGCCTCGGCCGAGACCGCCAGCGTGTCGCCGGCGCGCGCGTCGGCGGGCAGGGTGAACGGCACCAGCAGCGCGTAGTCGCGCTCGTAGACGTGGTTCATCAGGCCGTTGATGACCAGCGTCTCGGGCACCGGATAGCGCAAGTCGCCGGTTGTCGCCCCGGCCGGCAAGCGCCACTTCACTTGCATCGCGAAGCCCGCGTCGCCGCCGTTCTCCCAATAGCCGTGCCAGCCGGCGTCGGGCTTCATCACGATCGCCAGCAGGACCGTGTCGCCGGGCCACGCGACCGCGCGTTCGGGTGCGAGCGAGGCGGCGATGCGCGTCGTCTGGGCGAGCGCGGGCGCGGCCGCGAGCAACGCGGTCAGCAAGACCAGCCATCGCAAGACTGCGCGCATCGCTCGGATGCTCCCGTCGCCCGCCTCGCGGCCATTGCCGCGCGGCCTGCCCGGCCTTATGCCGAGCGAGGCCGCGCTGTCCAGCCGCGGCCCGCGTCGCGCACCGTCTCCGGGGACCGCCGAGAATGCCCTTTCAACTATCGAAAATCGTTGCTGCCGTGGCCGCGCTTGCGCTGGCCGGCGGTGCGCTCGCCCAGTCGCCCGCGCCACCAGCGGCCGCGCCTGCCCCCAAATTGATCGTGGCGATCGCGGTCGACCAACTCTCCTCCGATCTCTTCGCGCAATACCGAGCGCGCTACACCCGCGGGCTCAAGCGGCTCCAGCAAGGTGCGGTGTTCCCCGCGGGCTATCAGAGCCACGCCGCGACCGAGACCTGCCCGGGCCACTCGACGATCATGACCGGGGCGCGTCCGGCGCGCACCGGAATCATCGCCAACAACTGGCACGACCTGTCGGTCGCGCGCGACAAGAAGAGCATCTACTGCGCCGAGGACGTGAGCCAGACCGCGCCCAACCCGCGCGACTACGTGGCCTCGGTCGCCCACTTGCTGGTGCCGACGCTCGGCGACCGGCTCAAGGCGGCCAACCCCGCCGCGCGCAACGTCGCGGTCGCGGGCAAGGATCGCGCCGCGCTGATGATGGGCGGGCGCACGCTCGACCAGGTCTATTGGTGGCAGGGCAAGGGCTTCGCCACGCTCGCCGGGCGCCAGCTCGGCCCCGCCGCCCAAGCCGCCAACGCCGCGGTTGCGGACGCGCTGGCCCGCGACAAGCCGGCGATGGACTTGCCTGCCGACTGCGTCCGCGCCGACCGTCCGGTCCAGGCTGGCGAGCTCGTCGTCGGCACCGGCCGCTTCGCTCGGCCCAAGGGCGACGCCGCCCGCTTCCGCGGCTCGCCCGAGCTCGACCAGGCCACCGCCGAGCTCGCCGAGAAGCTCGTCGCCGAGCTCGATCTCGGCAAGGGCCCGGCGACCGACGTGCTCTCGGTCGGGCTCTCGGCGACCGACTATGTCGGCCACGCGACCGGAACCGAGGGCACCGAGATGTGCCTCCAGCAGCACGCGCTCGACCGCATCGTCGGCGGCTTGCTCGATTTCCTCGACGCGCGCGGGATCGACTACGCGGTGGTGCTGACCTCCGACCACGGCGGGCTCGACTTGCCCGAGCGGCTTGACCAGCAGGCGCTGCCGCAAGCCGCGCGGGTCGATTCCGAACTGGTCCCCGAGGCGCTGGGCAAGGCGATCGCGGCGAAGCTCAGGATCGCGGGCGTCGAGCCGCTGCTCTACGCCGACGGCCCATTCGGCGACTTTTACCTCAACCGCGCGCTCAAGCCGAAGCAGCGCCAGGCGGTGCTCAAGGAGCTCAAGGCGCTGGCCGCGCATCCGCAGGTCGCCGCGGTATTCACCGCCGACGAGCTGGCCAGGGCGCCTTCGCCCACCGGCTCGCCCGAGACCTGGAGCCTGCTCGACCGCGCCCGCGCCTCGTTCCACCCCCGGCGCTCGGGCGACGCCGTGATCCTGCTCGACCGCGCGATCACGCCGATCCCGCGGCCGGGTCCGGGCTATACCGCGACCCACGGCTCGCCCTGGGATTACGACCGCCGCGTGCCGCTCGTGTTCTGGCGCAAGGGCATGACCGGGTTCGAGCAGCCGAGCCCGGTCGAGGCCGTCGACATCGCCCCGACGCTCGCCGCGCTGGTCGGCCTCGCGGTGCCCGAAGCCGAGTTCGACGGCCGCTGCCTGGATCTCGACCCCGGCGCGGGGGACACGTGCGGGGCACGCCCTCGATAACCCAACCTCCGCTCGTGCTGAGCTTGTCGGAGTCTAAGACGGGGCGGAGCCCCAACCACCGTCCTTCTCTTCTCTTCGAGAGCCCGCCCGAAGAAAAGAACTGCCCTTCGACAAGCTCAGGGCGAACGGGGTAGAGGTGCTCCATGGCATCGAGTAACTCCGAAATCCGCGACGTCATGGTCCTCGGCGGCGGGCTGGTCGGGATGACGCTGGCGATCGGGCTGGCGCGCGCGGGGGCGAGCGTCCACGTGGTCGACCGCGACGATCCCGCGGCGCAGACCGCCGAAGGCTTCGACGGCCGCGCCTCGGCGATCTCGACCGCGAGCTGGAACCTGTTCACGCACCTCGGCCTCGCCCCGCTGCTCGAGCCCAAGGGCTGCCCGATCGCCGCGATCGCGGTCAACGATGGCCTCAAGCCCGGCCGGATCGACTTCCGCCCCGAGCCGCATGAAGGCTCGCCCAATGATTCACTGGGCCGGATGTTCGCCAACCGCGAGCTGCGCCTGGCGCTGTTCGAGATCGCGGCCGGCGAGCCGAACATCGCCTGGCATCCGGCGAGCGAGGTCGTCGCGCGCGAGCGCGGGTCGTTCGGCGTTTCTGCGACGATCGCCGACGGGCGGACGCTGCGCGCGCGGCTGATGGTCGGCGCCGAGGGCCGGCAATCCCCCACGCGCGAGGAGGCGGGGCTCAACGTCGCCCGCTGGGAGTACCGCCACCGCGCGATCGTCGCCGGGCTCGCGCACTCCCGGCCGCACGACAACGTCGCGTGGGAGATCTTCTACCCCTCCGGCCCGTTCGCGCTGCTGCCGATGCTCGACGACGAGCAGGGGCGGCATCGAAGCGCGCTGGTCTGGACCGTCGCCGAGGACAGTGCGGCGGCGGTGCTGCGGATGTCGGACGCCGCCTTCCTGGCCGAGGCGCGCGAGCGGATGGGCGGGGTGCTCGGCGAGGTCGAGCTCGCGAGTCCGCGCTCGAGCTTTCCGCTCGGCTTCCACCACACCGCGCGGATCGTGGCCGAGCGGCTCGCGCTGGTCGGCGACGCCGCGCACGGCATCCACCCGATCGCCGGGCAGGGGCTCAACCTCGGCCTGCGCGACGCCGCGGCGCTGATCGAGTGCGTCAGCGACGGGATGCGGCTCGGGCTCGATCCCGGCGACGGCCAGGTGCTCGCGCGCTACGAACGCTGGCGGGCCAGCGACGGGCTGATGGTGGCGATGGCCACCGACGGGCTGACCCGGCTGTTCGGGATACCGGGCAGGACCGCCTCGCTGGTCCGCCGCCTCGGCATGGCCGGAGTCCAGCGGTTCGCGCCGCTCAAGCGCTGGTTCATGGACGAGGCGCGCGGCGTCTCGGGCAAGTTGCCGCGGCTGCTCGAGCCGGTCTAGCGCCGCGCCCGCGCCTTCTGCCGGATCAGCCGGAGGTAGGTCTGGGCGACCACCCGGTTGATCGCGTCCCAGGCGAAATCGTCGGCGCGGCGGCTGCCGGCGGCGCCGTGGCGCGCGCGCAAGCCCGGATCCTCGATGTAGCACCGCAGCGCCTCGGTGAAGGCGTGGACCGCGCCGGGCGCGATCAACCGGCCGTTGACATGGTCGTCGACCAGGCTCTGGCTCCCGGTCGCCGCCGCCGCGACCACCGGCACCCCGCAGGCCATCGCCTCGAGCGTGACGTTGCCGAACGTCTCGGTCACGCTCGGGTTGAACAGCACGTCCATCGCCGCAACCGCGCGGCCGAGGTCGGCGCCCTGCTGGAAGCCCGCGAAGACCGCGCCCGGCAGCCGCGCCTCGAGCCACTCGCGCGCCGGGCCTTCGCCGATCACCAGCACCTTGTGGGCGACGCCGCGCCGCGCCAGCTCGTCGATCGAGTCGGCGAACACGTCGAGCCCCTTCTCCATCACCAGCCGCCCGAGGAAGCCGACTGCGACCTCGTCGTCGGCAATGCCGAGCCCGGCCCGCCAGACGAGGTCGCGCCGCCCGGGATGGAACAGGTCGCGGTCGACCCCGCGCGACCAGATGCCGATGTCGTAGTTCATCCGCTGCCCGCGCAGCACCTGGGCCATCGATTCGCTCGGCGCGACCAGCGCGTCGCAACGCCGGTAGAAGCGCCTGAGGATCGCCTCGAGCAGCGGCTCGGCCCAGGCCATGTTGTAGTAGCGCGGGTAGGTCTCGAAGCGGGTGTGGACGCTGGCCAGCACCGGCACCCCGCGGCCGCGCGCCCAGCTCACCGCGCGGTGCCCGACCAGGTCGGGCGAGGAGACCTGGACCACCTGCGGCGCGAACTCGGCGAGGTCGCGCCGCACCCGTGGGGAAAGCGCCAGCGGGAAGCGGTATTCGGCCCGTCCCGGAAACGGGATCGACGGCACCCTGACCAATTTGCCCATCGACGCGAACGCCGGGTTGGCGACCTTGGGCGCATAGACCCGCACCGCCGCGCCCTCGCGCTGGAGATACCCGACCAGCCGGTTCAGCGCCTGGTTGGCGCCGTCGCGGACGTAGTTGTAGTTGCCGCTGAACAGCGCGACGCGCAGCCCTTCGAGCGCCTGCGGCGCGGGACCCTCCAGCGCCTGCGGCGCGGGGCCGTCCCGGGGTTGCGCCTCGCCCATGGCCCGCGCCTTACCGCCCGGGCGGCGCGCGGTCCATGGCCCGAGGCTTAGGTCAGCTCACCAGCGGCGGTCGTGGCGGCGATGCCACTTGCGGTGCTTGCGCTCGTAGCGGTAGCGATAGCGGCGGCGGTCGTAGTAATAGCCGTCGTAGTCGTAACGGTTGTAGCGCGGATAGTAGTACGTCGACCGCGGATAGTAATAGCTCCCGCGATAGGGACGATCGTCGTAATAGCCGTCGTAGCCGTCGTAATAGCGCCCGCGCCGCCCGTCGGCGAGCGCCGCGCCGATCGCCAGCCCCGCGATC
>JAIVIY010000134.1 GCA_020200285.1 Novosphingobium sp.
CGATCGCCTCGGCGGCGTTGCCGTCGCGGACGGTGAGGTGGGGAATCAGGCCGGTATCGGATCGTCCGTCGTCTTGCGCCATGGGCTGCCTCCTGCGAGTCGCGATTGCGCCATCGTAGCACGGCGCGGCCGCGCTTGCCTTTGGCGCGGGGTTCGGCTAGGCGCGCGCCCTTCATCGACACGAATCTGATGATCTGCCTGGCTATCTAGGGCTGCCAGGGCCGATCGAGCGTGTCCCCGAACAGGAGACGAAAATGCCCAAGCTCAAGACCAAGAGCGGCGTCAAGAAGCGCTTCAAGCTCACCGCCACCGGCAAGGTCAAGCACGGGGTCGCGGGCAAGCGCCACCGCCTGATCAGCCACAACGCCAAGTACATCCGCCAGAACCGCGGCACCGACGTGATCTCCGACGCTGATGCGAAGACGATCAAGAAGTGGGCGCCCTACGGGCTCAATTGACGGGGGTACTGAGACATGGCACGCATCAAGCGCGGGGTTACCACCCGCACCAAGCACAAGCGGCTGCTCGACCAGGCCAAGGGCTATCGCGGCCGCCGCAAGAACACCATCCGCGTCGCCCGCCAGGCGGTCGAGAAGGCCGGGCAGTACGCCTACCGCGACCGCAAGGTGAAGAAGCGGAGCTTCCGCGCGCTGTGGATCCAGCGGATCAACGCCGCGGTCCGCGCCGAGGGGTTGACCTACTCGCAGTTCATCCACGGCGCCAAGCTCGCCGGGATCACGCTCGACCGCAAGATCATGGCCGACCTGGCGATGAACGAAGGCGGTGTGTTCGCCAGCGTGATCGCCCAGGCGAAAAAGGCGCTGCCGGCGGCCTGAGCCGGACCGGACAACCGAAATCGAGGGGGCGTCGGCCGCAGGGCCGGCGCCCTTTTCGCGTCGATGCAGCAAACGCTTTACCTGCGCTGATTCTTCGTCCTAAAATCGCGTTCGGGTTTGCCGATAAAAGACGACCGGGGGGACACGGGTCGCGTGAGCAACGATTGCACCGTCAAGGCGCGATTCTTCGAGCCGCCGGTCGGCTTGCGGCGCTATTTCACCAGCTTCTACCTGACCGAGGTCGAAGTCGCCGGCGGCGGCACGGTGACCGATTGGCTCCACCCCGAGTGGGGCGGCTTCCGCTTCGCCGACGGCCTGCTTCCCTACGGCGGAATCGAAGGCAAGCCGCAGTTGCCGCCGACGCGGTTCCTCGCCCAGGGACCGACCAGCACCACCATCCGCTTCGTCGCGGGTTCGTTCCGGATGTGGGGCGTGGGGCTGTTGCCGCTCGGCTGGGCCAAGTTCGTCCGGACTCCGGCCAACAGCCTCGCAGACTCGATCGTCGATGGCGACCAGCATCCCGCCTTCGCGCCGTTCGTTCCGCTTGCCGACGCGATTTTCGCGGGCGCCCCCGATCCCGAGGCGGAATTCTCGCGAATCGCCGGGTTCTTCTCGGAGCGGGCCGAGCTCAAGGTCGCCGACGAGGCCAAGATCGTCGCCTGTCATGCAGCGCTGGTCGATCCGGAGGTGTTCAGCGTCGCCGAAATGGCCGAATACGCGCGGCTGCCGGCCTACACGCTCGAGCGGGTGTGCCGGAAGCACTTCGGCTTCGCCCCGCAGCTGCTGCTGCGCCGCCAGCGGTTCATGCGCAGCCTCGCCCAGTTCATGCTCGACCCGTCGCTCAAATGGATCGGCGCGCTCGACGACCACTATCACGACCAGGCCCAGTTCGTCCGCGACTTCCATCGCTTCATGGGAATGAGCCCGCGCGAGTATTCGGGCATGCCGCACCCGATCCTGAGCGCGATCATGCGCGCGCGCTTCGCCGAGGCCGGGGCCGCGGTCCAAGCGCTCCACCCGCCGCGCGCGCAAGGCGCGCCCGCGGCGCTTGATTGAACCGCCGATCGGCCTAAACCGCTGCGACGATGCTTCGATAGCTGCGCGGTCGGGTTTCCGAAGCAAACAACAGGTCGCACAAGATGTCGCCGGACTGCACGATCACGGTCCACTTTTTCCAGCCGGCGCCGCGGCTCGCGCCCTATTTCACCGCCTTCTACCTGACCGAGATCGACGGACCGCCCGGCCTCCTGGTCGACGACTACCTCCACCCCGAATGGGCCGCGTTGCGCTTCACCCAGGGGACGCCGCCGGTCGCCAGCGTCGGGCCGGGGGCGATGCGCCCGCAGTGGCCGTTCGTCGCCAACGGGCCGACCAGCAAGACGATCCATTTCGGGGTCGAGAAATCGCGCATCTGGGGGATTGGGCTGCAGCCGGCGGGTTGGGCCAAGTTCGTGCCCGCCCCCGCCAACACGCTCGCCAACCTCACCGTCGACGGCGCCGCCCACCCCGCCTTTGCGCGGTTCGCGCCGTTGCGCGGGCTGATCTTCGACGGCAACGACGATCCCGCCGCCGAAGCCGCGCGAATCAACGCCCACCTGGTGAATTTCGCGGACCTGCCCGTCCCCAGCGAGGACCAGATCGTCGCCTGCCACGCCGCGGTGCTCGATCCCGAGGTCGCCACCGTGGTCGAGCTCGGCGAGCGGCTGAACCTGCCGATCCACTCGCTCGAGCGGCTGACCCGGCGCTATTTCGGGTTCTCGCCCAAGCTGCTGCTGCGCCGCCAGCGGTTCCTGCGCAGCGTCGCGCAGTTCATGCTCGACCCCACGCTCAAGTGGATCGGCGCGCTCGACGGCCAGTATCACGACCAGGCGCAGTTCGTCCGCGATTTCAAGGCGTTCATGGGAATGAGCCCGCGCCGCTACGCGGCCATGCCGCACCCGATCCTGCGGCCAATCCTGCGCCAGCGGATGGCCGACGCGGGCGCGCTCGCGCCGATCGACCTGCCGACGGTGGCGCGCTACGCCGACTAGCCGCGCGCGGCCTTCGCCGCTAGGAAGCGCGCTTTCGCGAGCAGCCGGACCACGATGAGCGACCTCGACACCCTTGCCGCCGAAGCCGATCGCGGCATCGCCGCCGCCGCCGACCTCGCGGCGCTGGAAGCGTTGCGCGTCGCGCTGCTGGGCAAGCAGGGCAGCATTTCGGCGCTGCTCAAGTCGCTGGGCGCGATGAGCCCCGAGCAGCGCCAGGCCGAGGGGCCGCGCATCCACGCCCTTCGCGAGCGCGTGACCGCCGCGCTCGCCGGGCGCAAGGAACAGCTCGAAGCCGCGACGCTAGAAGCGCGGCTGACAACCGAGACGCTCGACCTCACGCTGCCGTCGCCCGAAGCCCCGCGCGGCGCGATCCACCCGGTCAGCCAGGTGATGGACGAGCTCGCCGAGATCTTCGCCGACATGGGCTTCGCGGTCGCCAGCGGGCCCGAGATCGAGGACGACTGGCACAACTTCACCGCGCTCAACATGCCCGAGACCCATCCCGCGCGGGCGATGCACGACACTTTCTACTTTCCCGACCAGATGGCCAGCGATGGGCGCAAGATGCTGCTCCGCACGCACACCTCGCCGGTCCAGATCCGGACGATGGTGGCGGACGGCGCGCCGGTGCGGATCATCGCCCCAGGGCGGGTCTACCGCAGCGACAGCGACGCCACCCACACCCCGATGTTCCACCAGATCGAAGGGCTGGTGATCGACCGCGGCATCCATCTCGGCCATCTCAAGTGGACGCTGGAAACCTTTCTCAAGGCGTTCTTCGAGCGCGACGACATCGTCCTGCGGCTGCGGCCGAGCTACTTCCCGTTCACCGAGCCCTCGGTCGAGGCCGATGTCGGCTACGCGGAGGTCGGCGGACGCCGCGTGCTCGGCGGCGACGGCAACGCGCCCGGGCACGGCTGGATGGAACTGCTCGGCAGCGGCATGGTCAACCCGCGGGTGCTCGAGTTCTGCGGGCTCGATCCGTCCGAGTGGCAGGGCTTCGCCTTCGGCGTCGGGGTCGATAGGCTGGCGATGCTCAAGTATGGAATGGACGACCTGCGCGCGTTCTTCGACGGCGACTTGCGCTGGCTGCGGCACTACGGGTTTTCGGCGCTCGACGTTCCGACGCTGTCGGCGGGCGTGGGGGTGCGGGCATGAAGTTCTCGCTCGCCTGGCTGCGCGACTTCCTCGAAACCGACGCGACCGCAGAGGAGATCGCCGCGAAGCTGACCGCAATCGGCCTCGAGGTCGAGGCGCTCGAGGACCCCGCCGCGCGGCTCGCCGGGTTCAGGATCGCGCGGGTGCTGACCGCCGAGCGCCACCCCAACGCCGACAAATTGCAGGTGCTGACGGTGGACAGCGGCGACGGCCCGCCGCTCCAGGTCGTCTGCGGCGCGCCGAACGCTCGCGCCGGCTTGGTCGGCGTGCTCGGCCTGCCGGGCGCGGTCGTCCCGGCGGACGGGTTCGAGCTCAAGCAAAGCGCGATCCGCGGGGTCGAATCGAACGGTATGATGTGCTCGAGCCGCGAGCTCGAGCTGGGCGACGACCACGCCGGAATCGTCGAGCTGCCCAAAGACGCACGGGTGGGCATGGCGTTCGCCGATTACGCCGGCTCCGATCCGGTGTTCGACGTCGCGGTCACCCCCAATCGGCCCGATTGCATGGGCGTCCACGGCATCGCCCGCGATCTTGCGGCGGCGGGGCTGGGCACGCTCAAGGCCAAGTCGATCGAATCGGTTCCCGGGGGCTTTCCCTGCCCGACCGAGATCCGCACCGACGATCCCGAGGGCTGCCCGGCGTTCTACGGCCGGGTGATCCGCGGGGTCCTCAACGGCGAATCCCCCGCGTGGATGCAGGCGCGCCTCAAGAGCGCGGGACAGCGGCCGATCTCGGCGCTGGTCGACATCACCAACTACGTGATGCTGGGCTGGGGCCGGCCGGCGCACGCCTACGACCTCACCAAGCTGAGCGGTGCGGTGGTCGCGCGGCGGGCGAAGGACGGCGAGGGGGTGACCGCGCTCAACGGCAAGCACTACCTGCTCGATCACGAGATGACGGTGATCTCCGACGATGCGCAGGTCCACGACATCGCCGGGATCATGGGCGGCGAGCATTCGGGCGTGTCGGAGACGACGCGCGACGTGCTGCTCGAGGTGGCGTGGTTCGATCCGGCGCGGATCGCCCGCACCGGGCAGGCGCTGGCGCTGAGCTCGGACGCGCGCAGCCGGTTCGAGCGCGGGGTCGATCCCGGCTTCGTCGAGCCGGGGCTGGAGCTGCTGGCCAAGCTGATCCTCGAAATCTGCGGCGGCGAAGCCTCCGAGATCGTCCGCGCCGGCGCGCCGCCCTCGGGCCAGCACACCGTCAGCTACGGTCCGGCGCTGTGCGCGCAGCTCGGCGGGGTCGACGTCAAGCCGCCGCGCCAGCGAGAAATCCTTGAATCGCTTGGCTTCACCGTGGTCGAGAGCGAGCCGCGGTGGGTGGTCACGGCGCCCGGTTGGCGTCCCGACATCGACGGCCCCGC
This sequence comes from Novosphingobium sp., assembly GCA_020200285.1. Lineage (GTDB taxonomy): Bacteria > Pseudomonadota > Alphaproteobacteria > Sphingomonadales > Sphingomonadaceae > Novosphingobium. The sequence goes on from JAIVIY010000134.1 coordinate 5,388, forward strand.
GGACCTGGTGGAGGAAATCGTGCGCATCCACGGGCTCGACCAGGTGCCCTCGACCCCGCTGCCCCGCGCAGACGGAGTCGCCCGCCCGACCGCGACGCCGGCGCAAGCGCTCGAACGCCGGCTCCGCCGCGCCGCCGCGGCGCGGGGCAATGTCGAAGCCGTGACGTGGTCGTTCCTCCCCGAGCGCGAGGCCGAGGCGTTCGGCGGCGGCGCCTGGAGCCTTGCCAACCCGATCAGCGAGGACATGAAGGTCATGCGTCCGTCGCTTCTGCCGGGATTGCTGGCGGCGGCGCGGCGCAACCTCGATCGCGGCGCGGCGAGCGTGCGGCTGTTCGAGATCGGCCGGCGCTATATGGCCGAGGGCGAGCGCCCGACGCTCGGGCTGGTGCTCGCGGGGGAACGCACCCCGCGCGGCTGGGCGAACGGCAAGGCGCAGACATTCGACGCCTTCGACGCCAAGGCCGAGTGCCTGGCGCTGCTCGGCGAGGCCGGAGCACCGGTCGAAAACTTGCAAGTGATGGGTGACTCGGGGGCCGAGTTCCATCCCGGGCAATCGGCCACGCTGCGCCTCGGGCCCAAGACGGTGCTGGCGCGCTTCGGCATGCTCCATCCCAGGACTGCGCGCGCGTTCGACCTCGACGGCCCGGTGGCGGTGGCCGAACTGTTCCCCGACGCGCTGCCGGCGAAGAAGTCGGGCGGCTTCGCCCGGCCGGCTTACGCTCCGCCGCCGCTACAGGCGGTCACGCGCGATTTCGCCTTCCTTGTCCCCGAAACGCTGCCGGCGGGCGATCTCGTGCGCGCGGTCCGCGCCAGCGACAAGGCGAATATTGTCGCCGCGCGGGTGTTCGACCTGTTTGCCGGTATGGGCGTGCCCGAGGGGCAGAAGAGCCTCGCGATCGAGGTTACGCTCCAGCCGGGCGAAAAGAGCTACGACGAAGCCGACCTGAGGGTGATCGCCGAGAGGGTCGTGGCCGCCGCGAGTAAGCTCGGCGCAACCCTGCGCGGTTAGGCCCGCTCGAGCAGCCCTTCCCTGGCGATCCGTTCCTGCCATACCAGCGGGGCGAGCTGGTGGACGTTGTTGCCGTCGGCGTCGACCGCGACCGTAACCGGCATGTCCTTGACCCGGAATTCGTAGATCGCCTCCATTCCGAGGTCCTCGAACGCCACCACCCTGGCTTCCTTGATCGCCCGCGCGACCAAATAGGCCGCGCCGCCGACCGCCATCAGG
>JAIVIY010000135.1 GCA_020200285.1 Novosphingobium sp.
GAGAAGTTGCCCTCGGCGACCACCGCGTTGGTCGCGCCGCCGACGTGGGCGAGCGGGTGGTCGCGCGGGACGAGGTAGGGATGGACCCGCTGGAACAAGCCTTGGTCGTCCGCCTCGGCGATGCCGAGCAGGCGGATGCAGTAGCCGAGCTGACCAGCCTGGGCGATGTCGGCGGCGAGCACCCGGCGGATCCCGCTGGTCTCGACCGGCGCGAAGTCGATTCGGCTGCCGAAGGCGATCGAGGCGAGGATCGCCAATTTGTGCGCGGCGTCGACCCCGTCGATGTCGAACGACGGGTCCGCCTCGGCGAAGCCCTTGGCCTGGGCCTCGGCGAGCACGTCGGCGAAGTCGCGGCCGGTGTCTTCCATCGTCGAGAGGATGAAGTTGCAGGTGCCGTTGAGGATCCCGTAGACCCGCTGCAGCGCGTTGGCCGCGGCGCCCTCGCGCAGGCCCTTGATCACCGGGATGCCGCCCGCCACCGCCGCCTCGAACTTGAGCGCGAGCCCGGCGGCTTCGGCCATCTCGGCGAGCTCGAGCCCGTGGTGCGCGATCATCGCCTTGTTGGCGGTGACCAGCGACTTGCCGTGCGCCAGCGCGTTGCGCGCCAGCGTCAGCGCCGGCCCGTCGGAGCCGCCGATCAGCTCGACCACGACGTCGACGTCGAGCCGCGCGGCGAGCGCGGTGGTGTCGTCGTCCCAGGTGTAGCGGGCGATGTCGACGCCGCGGTCCTTGTGGCGCTCGCGCGCGCTCAGCGCGGCGATGGCGATCGGCCGCCCGGCGCGGCGCTCGATCAGCGCGGCGTTGGCCTCGAGCAGGCGGATCACCCCGGCGCCGACCGTGCCGAGGCCCGCCAACGCTATCCGAAGTGGTTCCGCCATGTCCGCCCCTGCCCTAGTCAGGCGCGGCTCCTAGCCAGTGAACGCCGCTGGCGCCACCGCCAAAAAATGGGCGCCGGTCAGTTCGCCGTGCGGGTCCGCGGACAAGCGCCGAGCTGGCCGCGGACATAGCGGTAGTCCTCGGCCGCGGCCCGTCGCGCGGAGCCGTCGCCCGATAGCATCGTCGCGGTGGTCAGCGCGGCCGGAAGGAAGCAGGCGAGGCGGTACCAGGCGAGCGTGTCGCGCGCCGGCGGCCGCGCCGCCTGGTCGACGATCTCGCCGAACGCGACGCCCCAGGTCGGCGCCTGGCCGGGACGCCGCAGCACCGAAATCGAGACCGGATCGCCGTCGGCGGTGGCGAGGAAAATCTGCGTCTCGCCCTCGTCGACGAGGTTGCCGGGGACGAACGACACTTCGCGCACGCCGGTCACGCGCGGCGGTGCGCCCGCAGCGACCAGCTCGGTCAGGATCCCGCGGACCCGCGCCTCAAGCGCCGGCTCCCACGCCAGCTGGGCGTCGGGAGCGACCAGCTGGAGCTCGCCCGGACGGCCCGCCACCGGCCGCGCGAAGATCAGCGCCTCGCGCTTCTTGAGCTTGGGCAGCTTGCCCTTGGCGTCGAGCGGGACGTCGGCGAGATAGCCGACCGATTCGCCCAGCGCCTCGCCGACCAGCACCGCGCGGGTCCTGGCCTTGACGAAGATTCGCGCGGTCCCGGCGCGCAACCCGGGAGTTTGCTCCGGCTTCAGGCGGACCACCTCGCGCAGCTGGACCCGCGCTACCAGCGGGGCCTTGTCGGCGAGATCGGCGAGGTCGGCATACGTCGGTCCGGACGCAGCGACCGCCGCCGGCGGGGCCGCGCGGCCGCTCTGCGCGGCCAGCGAATTCATCGAGATAGCGGGGAAAACCAGCATCGCCGCGAGCACGGCGCAAGCGATCGGACGCGGCATGGCTCGAGGCTCCTGCAGACGGGGCGGCGACATTCCGAAAGGCGCTCCGGAACGCGGCGCGAAGTCCGTCGTTGGAGCCTCCGAAGGGTGAATCCGGGGTTAACGGATAAAGCATTTGCGTGGGTATGGCTTCAAGGTTAAACGCTCCGCCGTCGGGCAGGCGATAACATAACGCCCGGCTTGCCGCCGCGGGTTCGCGCCCGTAACGGCGGTCCGGTGATCCCGGCAGGGTGGAGAATAGGATTGTGCGGGTCGAGCGTGATGGCTTCGCCAAGAAGCCGCGCCGTTCGGTCCGGTGTCGCGGGGCGACCCGCTTCGATGGCAGAGGCAGAGGACCTGGATGGCATACGCTGACCAACGGATGAGCGGAAACCGGATTACCGCGCTCATCATTGTGGCGATTCTCCATATCATCGTCGGCTACGCGTTGGTGACCGGGCTCGCTTACGAGGCGGTCAAGAAGGTCAAGGAGCGCGTCGAGACGTTCGACGTCGAGGAGGAGAAGCCGCCGGAAGAGCCGCCGCCGCCGCCGCCCGACCAGCCGGTGCCGCCGCCGCCGATCGTCGCTCCGCCGCCGCCGATCACCTTCGAGCGTCCCGCGCCGGTGCTCCAGACCGTTACCGAGCCGCCCAGGGTGGTGCTGCCGCCGACGGTCACCGCGCCGCCGCCGCCGCCGCCGCCGCCGCCGCCCGCGGTCGACAGGTCGCGCGGGGCCCGGCCCAAGGGGCAAGGCGGCTGGGCCGCGCGGATCCAGGAGAACTATCCTTCGGCCGCGCTGCGCAAGGAGATCGAGGGCACCGTCGGCGTGCGCGTCACGGTCGGTCCGGATGGCCGCGTCGGCTCGTGCTCGGTGTCGAGCTCGAGCGGCTCGGGCGATCTCGACAGCGCGGCTTGCGAGGGGATGCAGCGCTACGCCCGCTTCGAGCCCGCGCTCGACAAATCCGGCAACCCGACCACCGGATCGTTCAGCACCAGGATCGTGTACCGAATCAACTGACGCCGCGGGGGCGGCCGGCGCTGCAGGGCGCCGCCGGTTCCCCGGTCACCTCAACCCTGCGAATCGCCCAATACGGTATTGTTTGAGAGGAAGACCCGCATGCTCATCGACATCCTAGCCGCGGCCGCGAAGACCGCCGCTCCGCAGAACAAGTTCGGTTTCGCCGAGGCGCTCGAACAGGGCGGGGGCGTCGCCTACGCCACCGTGATCATTCTCGGGATCATGTCGTTCGGATCGTTCTACATCCTGTTCACCAAGTTCTTCGAGCAGCAGAAGATCATGCGCCAGGCGCGCGACGTGCGGACCAACTTCTGGCGCGCCAACAGCTTGCGCGAAGGGGCCAACAAGCTCCACAAGGACAGCGCCTTCCGCCAGATCGTCGACGACGGGCTCTCGGCCGAGGAACAGCACGGCAAGATGACCGACCAACTAGAGCGGCACGACTGGATGCACGGCTCGCTGGCGCGCTCGGAAGCCTCGATCAACGCCAAGCTCGCCGGCGGCCTGCCGTTCCTGGCGACGGTCGGCGCGACCGCGCCGTTCATCGGCCTGTTCGGCACCGTGGTCGGCATCTACCGCGCGCTGATCAACATCGGCATCGCCGGGTCGGCGTCGATCGACAAGGTCGCCGGCCCGGTCGGCGAGGCGCTGATCATGACCGCGCTCGGCCTGCTCGTCGCGGTGCCGGCGGTGCTCGCCTACAACTGGCTGCAGGCGCGCAACAAGCGCATCGCCGAGCACCTTTCGGCGTTCTCGACCGACGTTCTCGCCAACATCACCTCGAAGGGCGCCGTGCGCCCGACGATCATCACCACCCCGGCCAAGGGCGCGACCCCGGCCGCGCCGGCCCGCCCCGCGGCCCCGGCCGCCCCGGTCGCGCCGACCGCGCCGAGGCAGTAAGCGGCGGATTCCCGGCCGGCGCGGCGCGTCGGCCGGCGACGGACTAGAGCATGCGGCCGCTGCGCGCGGCAGGCCCGGCGGATCGGGGACGAGACCCGTCCTCCCGCCGCGGCCGGACAGGATAGGATGTGACAGCATGGCAGTTTCGGTAGGCCCTGCCGGCAGCGAAGACACCCCGATGTCGGACATCAACACCACGCCGCTGGTCGACGTGATGCTGGTGCTCCTGATCATCTTCCTGATCGCGATCCCGATCGCGATCCAGACGGTCGAGAAGCTCAAGGTGCCGGTCCTGGCGTACGAGGAATCGCAGGACAAGGTCGAGAACCTGCTGCTCGCGGTGGTCTCGACCGACCAGGCCGGGCGCGGCCCGGGCGACGAAGGCTACGAAGGCTCGTATCGCGGCGGGCAGTGCCGGGTGTTCTTCAACAACACCACCCTGGTCGATTCCTCCGAGCTCCAGAAGCAGGCGTTCGAGCGGCTCGACGCGATCGTCAAGCGCGAGGGCGGGGCCGAGAACATCGACCCCGAAAAGATTCCCGAGGTCCACATCCGCGGCGACATCAGCGTGCCGTGGAAGTGCGTCGCGGGCGCGATCTACAACGTGCAGATTTCGGGCTATCCGCGGGTCGGGTTCATCTCCACCCCGGTCGACCCGACGGGCTGAGGCGCGCGCCTCCACCGACAACAGGAGTAATTCGCGATGGCAATGAGCGGCGGCAAGGATGACGGCTCGCCGATGATGGAAATCAACACGACGCCGTTGATCGACGTCATGCTGGTGCTCCTCATCATGTTCATCATCACCATCCCGGTGGCGACGCACGCGGTCAACATCGACCTGCCGCAGGCGACCCCGCCGACCGACCAGCAGCTCATCGACCCGGTCAAGAACAAGCTGGTGATCACGCAGACCAACCAGATCCTGTGGAACGGCGCGCCGACCACCGGAGGCCAGCTGGTCAGCCTGCTGGCCCAGACCAAGACGATGAATCCCGAGCCCGAGCTGCAGTTCCAGCCCGAGGAATACGCCAGCTACGAGCTCGCCAACCAGGTGCTCAAGGTCATCAAGGAATCGGGCGTGAGCAAGTTCGGCTTCGTCGGCAACGAACAGTTCGCCGCGTTCGGCAAGGGCGAATAGGCCCCGCGGCCGATTACTAGCGAATGACCGGGAAGGGGGCGGAGCAATCCGCCCCTTTTCGTTTGCGGCTGGGCGGAGCTCTCTCGAAAACGAGACCGCGCCCGGGCCAAGCCACCCTTACTACGTACGCCAACTGAACACGAGCCCGGCGACGGCGAGCGCCACGCTGTCGAGAAGCATCCAGCCGCCGAAGAAAGTGTAGTCGATGCTCGTCACGCCGATGCCGCCGGCGAGCGGGACCAGCGTCGCAACCGCACCGGCTCCGAGCCAACCGCGTTCCTGTCGCCAGCCCGCCAGCCCCCACAGAACCGCAACGACAGCCCAGTCGATCGAGTCGGTGATCCAGACCAGGCGCACGGCCGCGGCCTGCTGGTCATCGAAGCCCTGAGTCCAGCTTTCAACCATGGCCTGGCCGCTTGCATGAATTGCGGCGGTCGCGACCAACAGCACCGCTGCGGCAAAGAGCAATATCCGTCCCATCATCCCTCCATTGCGCAAGGCCGGTTCAACTTTTTGCGAGCGCACCCAACCTTCCGTTCTCGAGCCAGGCGGCGAGATCGGGCGGAAACTCGCGTTTCACTTTCGCTTCGTAGGCCGCGAGATCCTCTGGCGCGAAGACGTCGCGCCAGCGGCCGTTGGTGCCTTTGTGGATGAAACGGCGCGCGCCGCCTTCCCACATCGCCTCGGCCATCGGCACCAGGCGCTCGGCGTCGCGCTTCATCGCTTCGAAGCCGGCGGCTTCGACCAGGCTCGGCCACAGCTCTTCGGCGATCTCGATCCCGAGGAACTCGGCGACGCGGCGCATCTCGCCCTCGCGGTCGGCCTTGAGGTCGGCGTAGTGGACCAGCAGCACGTTGGGGTCGTCGCGCGCGGCCCAGAAGCTGCGCTCGGTGTGATAGAACGAGACCGCGGGATCGCCCTGGTCGCCGCCGTCCTGGACCCAGGCGTGGAAGAACTCGGCCGGATCGTCGGGCGCCTGAGGATAGCGGTCGCCGAACTTGGGATCGGCCAGGCTGACCGCGTCGAGCATCTCGCCCGCGGTGCTGTTGAAGTGAAGCAAGTGATTGTGCAGCGACATCGCCGCATCGCGTCCGTCGCGCGCGACGTGGATGAACTTGACGCCCTCGTAAACCGGCAGCGCGTCGAACGGCAGGTGCGACTTGAAGAAGCGCCGGTGAGTCATCGCCTCGGCGGCGGCGAGGACCTCCTCGACCGGCCCGAAGATGCGCATGTCGGGCCACGGCGAGAGGTCCCAGACCGGCGCCGGCTCGGCGCTCCGCATCACCAGCATCGCCACGATCCGCTGCATCCAGGTGGTGCCGCACTTCGAATAGGTGGCGATGACGATGTCGTCGGCGCGCGGGCGGTATCCCTCCCAGCGCGCGCTGTCGAACACGCGCGAGCGGACCTCGATCTCGGGTCCGCGAACCAGTTGCGGCATTGTCCCCTCCCTCTACATCAGGACCGGCTCTGGCGCTTGCGGGGTGGCAAGTCCATCCCTGCCCGCACGCACGGGTCGGGCCAGCCGCCGAGAAAGCTCACGCCATCAATCGCTGCGAGACCTCGCGCTTGACCGGGTTGCCCCCGCCGACCGCGGGGCTTGACGATATCGGGATCGCGAGGCCCTCACCGGAAAACTTTCGGCAA
>JAIVIY010000030.1 GCA_020200285.1 Novosphingobium sp.
CGGATTCCGCAAAGCGCGGCGACGCTGACGGTGGTCGGCCGCCTCGGGATCCCCGAACCGGTCTTCGCCCGTTACGCGGCCCGCGTCGACTACCGGCCGTCGGTGCCCCGCGGCGAAGTCCCCGCGATCCTCGCCGCGCACCACGCGCTGGTCTTTCCGACCCATTTCGAAGGCGCGGGAATCGTGCTCTACGAGGCGCTCGCGGCCGGGCTGGCGCTGATCCAGAGCGACCGCGCGGCGCTGGCGGTCACCCCGGAGACCGGGCTGCTGCTCGCCGAACCGTCGACCGACGCGCTCCACGCCGCAATGATGACCGCAATCGAGGACCGCGACCGCCTGAACGCCTGGCGCGACGCGACGCAGGCCGAAGCGCGCCGCCACAGCTTCACCCGCTACCGCGAGAACATCGCCGCGCTGCTCAGCGAGCTGCTGCCCGGAGGTTAGTGGACCGGCGGGTCGACCGCGGGGACGGTGGCCACGGGCGCGACCGGCTCTTCGGGCTGGCGCGGCGGCAGCGCGTTCTCGGGCACCTGGTCGATCTGCATCGCCGGCGTCGGCACCGCCTCGAGGTTGCGGACGGTCACCGCGATTCCCGCGTCGCCGACGCTGAGCAGGTTGAAGCTCGGCGGGCTCGAGCGGATCCGCTTGGACAAGGTTCCCGCGCCGATCATCCGCAGCGGGCCCGCCGCGGTCTGCTGGGTCAGGTCGAACGCATCGTGGACGTGGCCGCTCAGGACCGCGAGCACCTTGCGCCGGGCCAGCTCCGCCATCGCCTGGTTGCCGTTGATGGTCAGCCGCTTGCCCTTGGGATCGCGCTCGGTCAGCGGGTGGTGCGCGGTGACGATCGCCCGTTTTCCCGCCGGCAGCGCGTCGAGCGCGGCCAGCGTCTCGCGCAGCGCGCGAGCGGTGACCCAGCCGTTCGACCACGGGAAGCGCCATTGCGCGCGCGTCGCGGTCTTCAACGGGACGATCGCCAGCCCGGGCAGGTCGAGCTGCTTCTCGACCAGCGATTCGATCGCCCGGAACCGGCGGTAGGGATCGACGAAGCGCTCGATCAGGTTGAAATAGGGCATGTCGTGATTGCCGACCTCGACCGTGACCGGCGGGCCGAGCGCGGCGATCCACCGGCACGCCGCGGTGAACTCGCGGTGGCGCGCGCGCATCGTCAGGTCGCCGGTGATGCAGATCGCCGCGGGCTTTTCTTCCGCAATGCAGCGTTCCACCCAGTCCAGCGCCAGCGTGTCCTCCAAGCCGAAGTGAATGTCGCTCAGGTGAAACAGGATCGTCGGGCGCTGGGTCACGATGCCGCGCGATGACCGTTGAGGGCGAGGAATTCAATCGGGCATTCGCGCAGCTCGAAGCTCTCTTCGCGGCCACCGGTCTTGCGCTCGCCGTCGATCATCAGGTCGATCGGCTGGTCGGAGCGGCAGACGACGCGGGCGTGGCAGCCGAGCTCGTCGTGCGGACCCTGGCGGAAGTCGCGGCGCAGCAGCGCGAGGCCCTGCTGGGCGTACTCGGCGAAGGTCTCGGCGCCGTATCCATCGACCGCCAGCGCGCCTTGGTCGGGATAGACCCTCACCGCCTGATAGCCATCGGGCTTGCCCAGTGCGGGCGTGGCGACTTGAACAAGGGCGCCGCCGGAGCTTTCGCCGATCGCCTCGCCGATCGTCGTTGCCACTCCGCCGATATCGCCCTCGCGCATCGCCTCGCGCACGTCGGACCAACGCGCGCCGGGCCCGGCGAGAACTTCGCACAAGCCATCCCCCTGGGCGGTGCGGACGAGATGGCGCTTGACGCTTGCCAGCTCCCCCCGCCCGAACGCCTCGACGATATCTTCGGCCGGAGCGTCGCCGTGGAGCGCCGTGGCCAGCAAGTTCTGCGTCCCGCCGGGCAGGGCGAGAACCTGGCCGCTCCATCCGTATAGGCCGGTCACCACGCCGTTGATCGTGCCGTCCCCGGTGTAGATCGCCAGGATGTCAACGCCCGCCGCGTCGAGCGCGGCGCGGTCGGGCGCGGTCTGCTCGGGAATCGTCACGGTCCGCGCAAGCGCACGCCCGGCCCCGGCGAAAGCCTGCTCGAGCGCGGCGACCGCTGGCTCGCTGTAGCTGCCGCTGGCGCTGTTGATCACCAGCCAGATTGTCGCGCGCTCGCTCATCGCGCGGGAAGCGCGCGGCGCGCTCCATGGTTCCCGCTACACCCGCCCGGTCAGGATCAGCCACGCCGAGAAGCTGTTGAGCATCGAATAGACGACGTAGGCGACCGCGGCGCCGAAATAGTCCTGGGCGACGAACAGCAGCGCCGCGAGCAGCATCAGGAACTCGACCACCAGGCTGAAGTTGCCGCCGAGCGCGTGATAGAACCACGGCATCCGCCCGAGCAGCGGATGGCCGCTTTCCATCACCGCCTTGTGCAACGCGAAATTGCCGATTCCCAGCAGGAAGGTGATCAGGATCGCCAGCGACATGCTCGCTTCAATGTAAGCGCGCGCCAGGGCAATGCCAGCGCTTTGCCGTTCGCCGGGCCGGCAATGCGGTTAGTCGGGCGCGTCGTCGGTCCATCGACCGCGATGGCGCGCACATCGACTCCGGCGCGCCATCGCGCCCGGCTCCGGCTACCCCGAAGATGCCCGGCCGGAGACCCCCCTTCGAACCCCGCAAGCCGGCCGGGCCCCAGTTCAGGAGATTTCGCCATGACCCGCAAGCTTACCGCCCTCGCCGCCGCCGCGCTGGCCACCCTGTCGACGTTCGCGGCCACCGTGCCCGCTTCGGCCGAGACCGCAACGGTCAGGATCGCCGACCTCGATCTATCCACCGCCGAAGGCCAGGCCAAGCTCGAGGCGCGGATCGCCCGGGCCGCGCGCAGGGTGTGCAGCGAAGTGATGACCGGCAGCCGCATCCCGGACGTCGACGAGGCTTGCGTGAGCAAGGCTCGCGCCTCGCTGGATCGCCAGATCGCGGCGCGCCGCGCTCCTTCGCGCAGCGGCGGCTGATCCCGCATCGGACAGCGGCGGCTGACCCCGCCGCCCGCGGCCCGGAGCGGACCAGTCCCCCGCTCCGGGCCGTTCTTTGCCGCAAGGCTTCCAAGGATGCCGGCCTCGTGCCAACCGGCACCGGTCAACGCCCGGCGAGCGACTTGACTTTGCTCAGGTAAGTCCGGCCGATCCGCACCGGCTGCTCGTCGCCGAGCTCCACCGACCACACTCCCAGCCCGTCGTGACGCAATCCGGTGATCCGATCGCGGCGCAGGATGGTCGAGCGGTGGACGCGGATGAACTGCGCCGGGTCGAGCCGCGCCTCGAGCCCGGCGATGGTCTGGAGCAGGAGATAGCTGCGGACCCCAAATCCCTTGCCGCCGTCGCCGGTGGCGACATGCAGCCGCACGTAGTCACGCTCGGCGTCGATCCGGGTGACGTCGTCGGCCGAGATCCGCAGCAGCTCCGAGCGATGCGGCACCCAGAACTCGCCGATCCAGTCGCTCGCCGGCGCGCTCCCCCTGCGGCCCATCCCGCGCCGCGCCGAGGCGCGCGCGATCGCGCGCTCGAGCCGCTCGGCGTCGACCGGCTTGAGCACGTAGTCGACCGCGTCGAGATCGAACGCCTCGACCGCGAAGCTGTCGTGCGCGGTGACGAAGACGATCGCCGGCGGGTTCTCGGTCTCGGACAAGCGGCGGGCGACGCCGAGCCCGTCGAGCTCGGGCATGGTCATGTCGAGCAGCACCAGGCCGGGCGAGAGCGCCTCGACCAGGCGCAGCGCCGCGGCGCCGTCGTTGGCGGTGCCGACAACGTTGAGACTGGCGATCCCGGCGCAGATGATCTGCATCCGCTCGACCGCCAGCGGCTCGTCGTCGACGATCAGGGTGCGCAGATTCCGGGAGGAAGCTTCGGTGTCAGCAGGCGTCATTGGAAACTTGGGCGAATCAAGGGGATGCGAATGATCGTCGCATAGCCGTTGCCGGTCGAGCCGGAAACCACGCTGGCCTCGGAGCCGAACCGCGCGGCGAGGCGGTCGCGGACGTTCTGGAGGCCGATCCCGGTCCCCGCGATCCCGGCCTCGAGCGGCGCGCCGGGGCCGTCGTCGGCCACGGTCAGCACCAGCCGGCCGTGCTCGACCCGCGCCGACAGCGTGATCGTCACCGTCCGGGCGACCGGGGCGACCCCGTACTTGACCGAGTTCTCGACCAGCGGCTGGAGGATCATCCCCGGGACGCAGGCGTTCTCGAGCGCCTCGGGGATTTCGTAAGCGACCTTCAACCGGCTGGGGAAGCGCACCGCCTCGACCTCGAGATAGAGCCGCTGGAGGCGGATCTCCTCCTCGAGCGGGACGTCGGCGGTGGGGTCGCCGGCCAGGCTGCGGCGATAGAAGGTCGAGATCGTCTGGATCATCGTCTCGGCCGCCTGGGTCTTGCCGCTCAGGACCAGCGCGGAGAGCGAATTGAGCGTGTTGAACAGGAAGTGCGGGTTGACCTGGTAGCGCAAGCTCCTGAGCTCGGCGTTCCTGGCGGCGCGGCGGTACTCGCCCTCGCGGCGCTCGGCCGCGCGGGCGTGCTCGGCGTAGCCCAGCGCCAGGTACAGCGCCGCCCAGGCCAGGAGCAGGAAATAGCGGCCGAGCGCGATGTCGGTCAGCTGGCGCCACTGCGCCTCGCGCTGGATCTTCTGGTCGATCATCACCACGTCGGGCCGCGACGGCGACGCGCCGGCGGGCGGGCTGACCACGACCTTGGTGCCGTCGGGCTTGGTCACCTCGACCCGGCCGGGCAGATCGCCGGGCAGGTCGGGGACGTCGACCAGGACGTTGCCCGCCTCGTCGCGGCGGATGCGAACGCCTTGCTTCTCGCCGATCCGCGAGACGACCTTTTCCTCCATGTCGGCGAACACCACCGAGTTGATCCCGGCGATTAGCAGCGAGGCGGGCAACATCAGGATCAGCGCCGCGGCGACGCGCAGCGCCAGGCGCCGCCCGTCGAGCTGGCGCAGCAACGGCCAAATCGCCAGCGTCACGAGGAATCCGGCGAAGGTCACCAGCAGCCGGCGGCTGGCGAGCTCGACCGGGAAGTCGAGCCCGACGACCATCCCGCGCAACGTGGTCAGGACGTAATAGCAGGTCCACAGCGCCGCGGCCGAAAGCACCACCGTGCGCGCGGGAACCCGCGCCGGCCGGACTTCGGTATCGAGGCGTTCGTCGGACATCCGGCCGCTCTTGCCTTTGGCGCGCGGTCAAGGCCAGCGAGTTCGTCGGGGCGAGTCCCCGCTTGGTCGAATGGCGGGGGGCCGCAGCCGCGCCCCTCCTCGCACCCTTCGAGCGCTAGAACTTGACCGTGCCGGTCACGAAGACCTGCCGCGGGGCGCCGTAGAACGCGGTCAGGATGCCCTCGCGGCCGAGCGCCGGGATCAGCGTGCCGTTGGCGCGGCGGTTGAGGACCCCGGTCTCGGCGTTGGCGGACATGAAGTTGTAGCCGCTGGTCCTGTACTGCTTGTCGGTCAGGTTCTTGCCGTAGAGCCCCAGCGTCCAGCGGTTGCCCGGGGCGCGGTAGACCACGCTAGCGTCGAGGATCGCGTAGCCTTCCTGGTCGAGGAACGGGTTGGGCACCTCGAACTGGTGGGTCTTCGAGCGGTAGGCGACCGTCTGGGTGAGATCGAGGTCGCCCTCGCCGAGCGGCGTCGAGTACGTCGTCGACTGGCTGAAGGTCCACTTCGGCGTGTTCTGAACCTCGCGGAAATCGGCGACGTCGACCGGCCCGCGCCCGGCGATGTTGGTGATGTATTGCTTGAACTCGGCGTCGATGTAGCCGACCGCGGCGTTGAACCGCAGGGTGTCGCCGTCGCGCAGCATGTCCTCGCCGGCGCGCCCGCTGAGCTCGGCCTCAAAGCCGGTGAACTCCGCCTTGCCCGCGTTGGTCACGACGCCGCAGAATGAGGTGGTGGGCATGCCGTTGACCAGGACCGTGCAGGCCGAAGAGCCGGGAATCTGCACATCGGTATAATCGGCGCGGAACGCGGCGAGCGCGACGTTGAGCCGGCGGTCGAGCAGCGAGCCTTTGTAGCCGACCTCGTAGCTGTCGACCTTCTCGGGCGCGAAGCCGAGGAAGGCGCCGACCTCCGAATCCTCGCGGATGCCGTTGCGGTTGAGGTCCGGCGCGTTGGTGCCCACGCCGCGCGGGTCGAAGCCGCCGCCCTTGAAGCCCTGCGAGTAGCTTGCGTAGAGGTTATGGTTCGGCGTCGGCTTGAAGCTGACCGAGGCGCGCGGGGTGAACTTGGTGAAGGTCCGCTTGCCCTTGAAGTTGGTGCTCGGGGCGCCGACCGGGATGCCC
>JAIVIY010000136.1 GCA_020200285.1 Novosphingobium sp.
CCGGGCGACGACGGTCGCGGGCGGCGAGACCGAGCTCAGCCTCGACCGCTTGCCCGGCGAGCGGACGGTCCGCCTTCTCGGAACGATCGCCGCCAACGCCGAGCCCGAAACCGTCCGGCTCGGCCTCGATGACCCCGCCCACTACGCGGCTTGGCGGCTGAAAACGCTGCTCGAGGCGCGCGGGGTCAAGGTGACAGGCAAGATAGAGACGCGTCATCGCCCCTTCCTGCCGACCGCCGACGACCCAAAGCTGCGCGGCGGCGTGCCGCCCGCTCGCCTGCCGCGCCCCGCGGCGCTCGCGCAGCTAAGTCCGCCGCCGCTGACGGAAGACCTCAAGCACATCAACAAGGTCAGCCAGAACCTTCACGCTGAGCTGGTGCTCCGCCGCCTGGGCCTGATCGCGGGCACCGGCTCGTTCGAGGACGGGCATGCCGTCGTCAGTGCGATGCTCACCCAAGCCGGCGTCCCGCGCCACGGCTTCGACTTCTCCGACGGCTCGGGGATGTCGACCTACAACCGTCTCGCCCCGCGCGCGGTGGTGAGGTTCCTCCGCTGGGCCGCGGCGCAGCCGTGGGGTGCGGCGTGGCGCGAAACGCTGCCGATCGCCGGCGTCGACGGCACGCTGGCCAAGCGCTTCAAGGGCACCGCGCTCGAAGGCCGGCTGTTCGCCAAGACCGGCACGCTCAACGCCACCCACGCGCTCTCGGGCTACATGACCGCGAAGAGCGGGCGGACGCTGACCTTCTCGATCTTCGCCAACGATGTCCCCCCCGAGGTCAAGCCGCGCGAGGTGATGGATGCGGCGCTGGTCCTCATCGCCGGCGAGAACTGACGGGCGCCCCACCAAAATGACCGCAGGTTATATGCGGCCCAACAGAAACTATGGCGCGACGCCGGGGCACTTGTCCCTTAATGTCGCGCGCTGAACGCCAAGGGGAGGGTGTCGCGATGTTGACTTCCAGGTCGCTGAAAAGGGCATTCTTTTCGGGGACGGCCTGCGCCGCTCTAGCCATTGGCAGCGCCGCACAAGCGCAATCCGAACCGCCGCTCGACGCCACCAGCCCGCAGACGTCGGAGGCCGCCGAGGACGCCGACGCCGACGACATCGTCGTCACCGGGTCGCGCATCGTCCGCGACGGGTTCGAGGCGCCGACCCCGCTCACCGTCCTGACGCAGGAGGACATCCAGAACTCCTCGCCGACCAACAACATCGCCGACTTCGTCAACCAGCTGCCGTCGCTCGCCGGCTCGACCCGGCCGTCGAACTCGCGGCTCAACCTCAGCAGCGGCCAGGCGGGAATCAACGCGCTCAACTTGCGCAATTTGGGCGAAGTCCGCACGCTGGTCCTGCTCGACGGGCGCCGCTCGGTCGCCTCGACGGTCACCAGCCTGGTCGACGTCAACACGCTCCCGCAGATGCTGATCGAGCGCGTCGAGGTGGTCACCGGCGGCGCTTCGGCGGCATACGGTTCCGACGCAGTCGCCGGGGTGGTCAACTTCATCCTCGACAAGGATTACGAGGGCCTCAAGCTCCAGGCCGACAGCGGCGTCACCAGCCGCGGCGATGGCTTCAACTATTCGTTCGGCGCCGCCGGGGGCCTGAGCTTCGCCGACGGCCGCGGCCACGTGCTGCTGAGCGGCGAGCTCGCCCACCGCGACGGCATCTTCAACGCCCGCCGCGGCTGGAACCAGACCGGCTTCGTCCGCATCCAGGATCCGGCCTGGGTGTCGAACAGCACGACGCCGCGGTTCCTGGTCAGGAGCATGGTCGGCGCTGCGAACTCGACCCCGGGTGGTCTCATCACCGGCTCGACCGGGGGCGCGGCCAACCGGCTCCGTGGGCTTTATTTCGGCGCGGGCGGAACCATAAACCAGTTCCAGTTCGGCGCGCTGACGTTCCCCTCGCCCACCGGCGCGGCCGCGCCGGTGCTGACCCAGGGCGGCGACTGGCGGATCAACGATTCGGGCCGGCGCATCGGCATCGACCCCGAGGACGATCGTTACGGCGTGTTCGGGCGGATCAGCTACGAAATCGCGGACGGGATCGAACTGTTCGCCGAAGGCGGGTACAACCGCCAAAGAATCTTCTTCAACGCCGGTCCCAACCTCTCGACAGGGCAGACCCTCCAGGCCGACAACGCCTTCCTGATCAACGCCTTCAACGCCGCCGGACGGTCGCTAGCCGGGATCAACACGGTGACCTTCGCGACGACCGCGGCCGACCTGCCGTTCCGCGTCGCCGACAACCGCCGCCGGGTGCAGCGCTACACGCTCGGCGCACAGGGCGATTTCGAGCTGTTCGGCAAGCCCGCGGTCTGGGACGCCTACGGCCAGTACGGCCGCGCCAAGCTGCGCGAGCAATTGCGCAACATCATGCACGTCGATCGCCTGGCCGCCGCCAACGATGCGGTGTTCTCGGTGGCCGGCAACACCTCGAGCCCGATCGTCTGCCGGATCAACGTCGACGCCAACCCCAACAACAACGACCCCAACTGCGTGCCGCTCAACCGGCTCGGGCTGGGCGTCGCCAACCCGGCGGCGATCGACTACGTGCTCGGCGACCCCTTCCGCGACGAGACGGTCGAGCAGACCGTCGCCGCCGCCAACCTGTCGCTGACCCCGTTCGCGACCTGGGCCGGCGACGTCAGCGTCGCGCTCGGCGGCGAGTATCGCGAGGAGAAGATCAAGGGATTCGTCCCCCAGGAGTTCCAGCCGGTGTTCTCGACGAACGCGGCCGGGCAGCCCGTCTCGCGCAACGTCTGGTCGGTCGGCAACTACCTGCCGACCAACGGCAAGTACGACGTCAAGGAAGCCTATCTCGAGGCCGTGGTGCCGCTGGGCTTCGGCTTCGAGTTCAACGGCGCGGCCCGCGCCACCGACTATTCGACCTCGGGCTACGTCACGACCTGGAAGGCCGGGGCCACCTGGCAGCCGATCGACGACTTCCGCTTGCGGGCGACCCGCTCGCGCGACATCCGTGCGCCCAACCTCAACGAGCTGTTCCAGGCCGGGACCGCCAACACCGACACCGTCTCCAACCCCTTCTTCCCCGGGGTCGGTCCGCTCGGAAACACCTATGGAGCCAGAATCTCCTATTCCGGGCTGGGCACCGGCAACCTCGATCTCGATCCGGAAAGGGCCGATTCGTGGAACATCGGGGCGGTCGTTTCGCCGCGTTTCCTGCCCGGCTTCAGGGCTTCGGCCGACTATTTCGACATCGACCTCAAGGACGCGATCGATTCGCTGACCTTCCAGCAGATCATCAACCGCTGCTTCGAGGGGATCCAGGAATACTGCGACGCGATCACCCAGGATCCGGTCAACGCGACGCGCGTCCTGATCCGCAGCCAGCCGTTCAACTTCGCGCGCCGGCAGGTGCGCGGGATCGACTTCGACGCCTCGTACCGGACCTCGCTCGACCGGTTCTTCGGCGATGCCGACGGCGACTTCACGCTGCGCGGAGTTGCGACGCGCTACATCGAGAACCGGGTGGACACCGGTGTTCCCGGGGCGCCCGTGCTCAACACGGTCGGGGTGAACGGCGGGCAGAGCACCACGCCGAAATGGCTCTATCGCTTCAACGCCACTTACGACACCGAAGTCTGGTCTCTCACGGGCGTGGCGCGGGGGGTGAGCGCGGGCAAGTATCTCGCCAACCAGATCGAATGCTCGACCAACTGCCCCACCGGGCGGACGCCGACCGAGGAATCGCAGTTCCCGACCACCGACGACAACACCGTCTCGGGCGCGTTCTACGTCGACCTCAACCTGACGATGAAGTTCGACGCGCTCAACCGCGGCGACGGCGAGTTCTTCGTCAACGTCACTAATGTCTTCGATTCCGATCCGATCCTGCTGCCCGAAACCGGACTCGCGGCCAATAGCACCTACAGCGACCTGCTCGGCCGCGCCTTCCGCATCGGCGTGCGCCTCGAGCTCGACTGAGCCGCGCAGCGTGCCGCGCCGCCTGGGTTGCGCGTTGCTGGCGGCGGCGGCGCTCGCCACCGGCCCGGCAAGGGCGAGCGAGCCCGGCTTTGCCGCGGCCGTCGCCGAATTCCGCGCGCTGCACCGCAACGAGGTGGAGCGCGCCGGCATCGTCGGCAGCAGCTTCTACGTCGTCCGCGACGGCGCCACCGTCGTCGCCGATCATCTCGGCGAGCAGGACGCCGAGGCGCACGTCCCGGTCGACGCCCGGACGATCTACCACTGGGCCTCGATCACCAAGACGATGACCGGCATCGCGATCATTCAGCTGCGCGATCGCGGGCTGCTGAGCCTCGACGACCCGATCGTCCGCTACGTGCCCGAGCTGGCGCAAGTGCACAGCCCGTTCGGCGGCACCGACCGGATCACGCTGCGCCAGCTGATGAGCCACAGCGCCGGTTTCCGCGGCGGGACCTGGCCGTGGCGCGACCAGGAATGGCAGCCGTTCGAGCCGCCGGGCTGGGCGCAGCTGGCGGCGATGCTCCCTTACACCGAAGTCCGCTTCGAGCCGGGGACGCGCTTCAGCTACTCCAACCCCGGCATCGTCTATCTCGGCCAGGTCATCGAAAGGCTGAGCGGCGAGGACTACGAAGTCTATATCGACAAGAACATCCTCAAGCCGCTGGAGATGCACGCCAGCTACTTCGACCACACCCCGCCGCACCTGCTGCGCCACCGCTCGCGCAGCTATTACATGCGTGACGGCAATCGGACCGCCGCGCCGTTCGACGTCGACACCGGCGTCACCGTCTCGAACGGCGGGCTCAACGCGCCGCTGCCGGATATGGCGCGCTATGTCGCGTTCCTGCTCGGCGATCCGAAGCGTCAGGACGAGTACGATGTGATCCTGAAGCGATCGTCGCTCGAGGAAATGTGGCGGCCCCAGATCGCGGCGGGCGACGACTTCACCCAAGGCCGCATGGCCGAGACGACGCAAAGCGGATTGTCGTTCTTCGTCGACCGAGGCCGAGGCGTGCGCTTCGTCGGCCACAACGGCGACCAGAACGGCTTCCGCGCCTACCTCAGCCTCTGCCCCGAGCAGGGCCTGGGAAGCCTGCTCGCGTTCAACACCGAAACCCGCGAGGTGCGAAACGATCGGACTAACCGAGAGACGGCCGAATCCCGCATCGCCCTCGCCGCCGGAAGACTGTGCGAGGCGCTGGCGCACCCCGGCTGATGGCGGTGCGGGCAGTCAGACAACAACATTCTCCCTCTGAATTTCCCTGTAAACAGGGTATCTACAGGGAATATCGTCCGTTTTGATGCGCGTCGGGACCGCCTCTGGCTCTCAAGAGCGCTCAAATCCGCCACCCCGGCTACGGATTTCCCCATAATGCGAACAGGGAAAGGAGTTGGGTCGAACACGGAAGCGCTCGGGCGCGAACAGCGATGGGAACAGCTCTAACAGCGAACCCAATGCAAGCGGGTAGTGATTGAAGGAGCCACGCAGCTTAGCGCCCAGATGGCGCCGTTCAGGCGGCCATCGCCAGTTCCCGAAAGCCGCCGGTCGCCTACTGGCCCCGAGGCGGCCATGCCCCTCAACGTAAGACATCGTTGTCGAGCAGCGGTCGAGCCAATGGTCACGCACGTTCGGTCCGGGCGGCTTCGCGCAAGATCTCCGTGAACAGGGCTTCGCGCGCCGGCGAAAGTTCGCCCAGATCGTCGCTGGTCATCACCACGCCGCCGGCGCTCGCGGCGGCCTCTGCTGCGAGGCGAACCTGCTCGTCGCTGAGATCGTGGAAGCGATCGCGCAACAGGATGCAGTCAGGGTCAGCCTGCCAGAGAACGCCGTTGGCGTGGAGCCGCGCGGGCAGATCTCGAAACAGGCTCTGCGCGGACTGCTCGCCGTTCCAGACGACGCCCACGTCGCGGCTGATCCGGACCGCGTCGACGAGCCCGACCGAAGCCCACAATGGGCAGCCGCAACCCGACCACAGCGCGTCCTCGCCGATCGCCTCACGGATCAACGCGCCCATCCGCCGCCACACGGCGATCCGCGACAGGCCGGACTCGCGCCAGGCGACCTCGTCGGGACCGTGCCCGCTGCCGAAGTGCATGAAGTCGGTCTTGAAATAGCGCGCGCCCCAGTCGTAGCGCCAGGTGCGGAAGACATGCGTGATGTAAGCAGCAGCATCGGGGTGGGTGACATCGAGGATGTGGTACTCCTCGCTGCGCTTGTGCCAGCGGAACTCGCCGTAGAAGCGCATCTCGACGAACGGCTCACCGGTCGCCGCGTCGCGGACCAGCCAGTCGGGATGCTCGCGCGCCAGCCGGCTGCGGTTGCCGACCATGAACGGCGCGATCCAGAGCCC
>JAIVIY010000031.1 GCA_020200285.1 Novosphingobium sp.
CTCCGGGCGCAACCGCTCGGGATTGCTTCGCTTCGCTCGCAATGACGAAGAATGGACGAGCGGCGTGCGCGCTTTAGAGTAAGCCTTCCAGCGAAGGAAGCCGCCGATGCCCAAGCTCGATCTCGACGCCATCTCGCAGTCCAATGCCACCGGCTATCCGCCGCCGTTCGACCGGGCGGTGCAGGGCCGCTGGTACCGTCGCCTCGCCCCGGCGGGCGGGCTGACCCGGATCGGCGCGAGCCACGTCGTGCTCAAGCCCGAGGCGTGGTCCTCGCAGCGCCACTGGCACTCGGGCGAGGACGAGTTGCTGGTGATGCTGGCGGGCGAGGCGGTGCTGGTCGAGGATGCGGGGCCGACTGTGCTGCGCCCTGGCGACGTCTGCGCCTGGCCGGCCGACGCCGAGAACGGCCATCACCTGATCAACGAAAGCGGGGAGGACTGCGCGTTCCTGGCGATCAGCGCGGGCCCCGACGCGGGCGGCAGCTATCCCGACATCGACATGTGCTGGACCGCGGACGGCGTTTACCGGCACAAGGACGGCACGCCCTACCCGGCTCGCCCGGCTTGAGCGTCGGCCGAGATGGGGACCAATACGTTCACGATTTCAAAGAACCCGATTCGTATAACCGAATAGGCTCATTGTAGGAAAGTAAAATATCGCTATCGGCTCAGGCGGCTTGCGGCGCCTCGAACTTCTCGATCGTCCACTCCTCGGCCTCGGCCGCGGCGACCCAGGCCTTCATCCAGTCGTGCTCCCACACCGCCTGCATGTAGGCGACCGCGAAGCCGGGCACCGGCACGCCGTAGGTGATGAACCGGCTGACCACTGGGGCGTAGATGATGTCGGCCGCGCCGAACGCGCCGAACAGGAACGGGCCGCCCTTGCCGAACCGGGCCCGCGCCTCGGCCCAGAGCGTGAGGATGCGGACGATGTCGGCGCGGGTTTCGCCGCTCGGTTCGACCCCCTCGATCCGCCGGCGCACGTTCATCGGCAACTGGCGGCGCAAGGCGAGGTAGCTCGAGTGCATCTCGGCGACCATCGAGCGCGCCATCGCCCGCGCGTCCTCCGCCTTGGGCCAGAAGCGGTCGCGCCCGACCCGGTCGGCGAGGAAGTCGATGATCGCCAGGCTGTCCCACACCACGCAGTCGGCGTCCCACAGGATCGGGACTTTGCCCGAGGACGGGGCGAGGTCCTCGTCCTGCTTCTTGGTCTCGTCCCAGTCCTCCCCGTAGAGCGGGACGGTGATCTCCTCGAAGGCCAGCCCCGACTGCTTGCAGGCGAGCCAGCCGCGCAACGACCAGCTCGAATAGTTCTTGTTGCCGATGATCAGCTTCATGCGCCTGCCCCTGCCATGCCGTGCGGCCTAGTCGTTCAGGCTGGCGAAGTCGAGAATGAACCGGTAGGGCCTGGATAATGCCGCTGCGCCCGTTCCACCTCGCCTTTCCCGTCCGCGACACCGCCGAGGCGCGCGCGTTCTACGGCGCGCTTCTCGGCTGCCGCGAGGGGCGCAGCGCGGCCGGGTGGGTCGATTTCGACTTCTTCGGCCATCAGCTCGTCGCGCATTGCGTCGACGACGCCGCCAACGGCGCCGACGCCCGCACCAACCCGGTCGACGGCCACGCCGTGCCCGTGCCGCACTTCGGCGTCGTCCTGACCATGCCCGAGTGGCGGTCGCTGGCCGACCGCCTGACCGCGGCCGGAACCCACTTCGAGATCGAACCGCACGTCCGCTTCGCGGGCGAGCCCGGCGAGCAGGCGACAATGTTCTTCCGCGATCCCTCGGGCAACGCGATCGAGATCAAGGCTTTCGCCGATCTCTCCAGTCTGTTCGCAACCTGAGGGCGCGGGGGTGACGGGGCGCGCGGTCCCGGCCTAAGCTGGTGCGAATGACGATGCGGCGCGAGCCCGGACGATGAAGCTGTGGGGCGCGGTCGCCGGAGCGCTTGCGGGTTGGCTGCTGGGCGGTATCGACGCGTTCGGCGCGGCGCTCGGCGCGATCGTCGGCCTGGGGCTGGGCGCCTGGCTCGGGCGTGAGGTGCGCGGGCTGGTGCGCGAGGCGACGGCGAACGAGGCCGGCTCTTTCGCTCACCCTCCGCCCGCGCCGAGCGAGGCGCCGACTGGGGTTTCCCTGGCGCGGCAGATGGCCGCAACGCCGCCCTTGCCCCCCGCCGCGGCCAGCCACGCGCCGCTGCCCGCCCAGCATTCCGCCCCGTCCGAGCCCGAGCCCGCGCCGCCTGCCGCGCCCGACCCGGTCGAGCGCATCGTGGCCGCGGCGCGCGAGTGGCTGCTCGGCGGCAACACCATCGTCCGCGTCGGGCTGGTCGTGCTGTTCATCGGCCTGGCATTCCTCGCGCGCTTCGCCGCGACCGCCGGGCTGTTCCCGCTCGAGGCGCGCCTGGCGCTGGTCGCGCTGGCCGGGGCGGCGCTGCTCGGGGTCGGCTTCAATCGCCGGGTCGAACGGCCCGCGTTCGGGCTGGCCTTGCAAGGCGCGGGCGTCGCGGTGCTCTACCTGACCGCGTTCGCCGCCGCCCGGGTCTATGAGCTGATGCCGCTGTCGCTGGCGTTCGCGGCGATGATCGCGTTCTGCGCGCTGGGCTGCGCGCTGGCGCTGCTCCAGGACGCGCGCGGGCTGGCGCTGGGCGCGTTCGCTGGCGGCTTCGCGGTGCCCTTCGTGCTCGGCGGCGAGAGCCCGACCCCGCTCGTCCCGTTCGCCTACTACACGCTGCTCAACGCCGCGATCCTGGTGATCGCCTGGCGCCGCTCGTGGCGCTCGCTCAACCTGCTCGGCTTTTTCGCGACCTTCGCGGGGGCGAGCGTGTGGGGCGTAACCAGCTATGCGCCGCAGCACTTCCTGGTCTGCCAGGTCTTCCTCGCGATCTCGGTGGCGATCTATCTGGCGATGGCGGTGCTCTATGCCCACAACACCCCCGGCCGGCTCGGCAACGCGGCCGACGCGACGCTGCTGTTCGGAACGGGGATCGCCGGGTTCGGGCTGGAAGCGGCGCTGGTCGCGGACCGGCCCTACGCCAGCGCGGGGGCCGCGCTGGCGTTCGCCGCGATCTATCTGGCCACTGCCGCGTGGACCTGGAGCGGGCGGCGGCCGGAATGGCGGACCTTAAGCGAAAGCCTCGCCGCGATCGGGATCGGCTTCGCCACGCTGGCGGTGCCGCTGGCGTTCGAGGTCGAGTGGACCTCGGCCGCCTGGGCGCTCGAGGGCGCCGGCGCGGTGTGGGTCGGCGCGCGCCAGGGCCGCTGGGGCTTGCGCGCGTTCGGGTTGGCGCTGATTGCGGTCGCCGCGTTGATCGTGCTGGCGCTGCTGCGGCCCAACGTCGCGGCGCTGCCGATCCTCAACACCGCGTTCGTCCAGACGGTGTTCGTCGCCGCGCCGCTGATCGCCGCGGCGTGGTGGCTGCGCGCGCCACTGCCGCCGGGCGACAGCGCGTCGGCACGCTGGTGGCAGCCGTTCGAGCGCGAGGTCGCGGCGCCGCTGTTCCTCGCCGGGTTCGGCTTCGCCTGCCTCGCGCTCGGGCTCGAGGTCACCCGCCTCCGCCCCGGCGGCGCGACCCCGGTGCTCGCCGGCGAGCTTCATCCGGTGCTGCTGGCCGCCGCCTTCCTCGCGGCGATGTGGGTTGGTGCATGGGCCGCGCGGCGCCACGGCTGGGCGGTCGCGGGGTGGCCCGCGCGGGCGAGCCTGCTGGTCGCCGCGCTCGCGCTGATGACGACCCTGGCCCTCGACGAGCACGTGCTGGCGTGGCCCGGCGTGCTCGGCTGGCTCGCGGTGGTCGCGCTGCACTTCGATCTGCTCCGCCGCGGCGATGCGCTCGCCGCCACCACCGCGGCGGCCAGCTGGCGATACGCGATGCATGCCGGCACGCTGTGGCTGACGCTGGCGCTCGCCGCCGACGGCCTCGACCTGATGCTCGAGCGCCTGGAGCTGTGGGATACCGCCTGGGCCGGAGCGGCCTTTCTGGCGTCCGGCAGCGCCGCGCTCTTGGGCCTTTCGCGCTGGCCTGTCTCGGCGATGCGCTGGCCGCTGGCCCCGCACGGCCGGGCGTGGTGGTGGAGCGGGGCCGCGCCGCTGGCCGCGCTGATCGCCTTCGCCGCATTCACTGCCGCGTTGTTCGCCGAAGGGGTCGCGCCGCCGCTGCCCTACGTCCCGCTGCTCAACCCGGTCGATCTAACGGTCGCCGGCGCGGGCCTCGCGCTCGCGCTGTGGCGGCGGCGGATCGTCGCGGCCGAACCCAAGACCGCGGCGATGGCGGGAGTGGCCGGGTCGTCCGCCTTGGTCGCCGGAGCGGCGCTGTTCTTCGCCGCGCTCAACGGGGCGTGGCTGCGGACCGCGCACCACTGGCTCGGTATCGCCTGGGACGGGGATGCGCTCACTGCCAGCCCTGCGGTGCAGACCGGCCTCGCCATCCTGTGGACCGTCACCGCGCTGGTGCTGATGCTGTTCGCCGCGCGCCGCGCGTTGCGCGCGGTGTGGTTGGCGGGCGCGGCGTTGCTCGGGCTGACCGTCGCCAAGCTGGTGCTGGTCGACCTGTCGAGCGCCGAAAGTTGGCAGCGCATCGTCACCTTCATCGCGGTCGGGGTGCTGATGCTGGTGATCGGCTATTTCGCGCCGCTGCCCCCGCGCAACGGCGAGGCGGATGCCGGACCCGCCTAAAGCTCGGCGTCGGCGAGCACCGCCGCGCGCAACTCCGCGATTCCCTGCTTGGTCTCGGACGATGTCGTCAGCAGCTCGGGGAACGCCGCCGAGTGCTTGCGCGCCTCGGCCGCGGTTTCCGCCAGCACTTGGTCCAGCTCGCTCGGCTTGATCTTGTCGGCTTTGGTCAGGACCAGGCGATAGCCGACCGCGGCCTCGTCGAGCATCGCCATCATCTCGGCGTCGGGCGGCTTGATTCCGTGGCGCGCGTCGATCAGCAGCAGCACGCGCTTGAGCACCACGCGCCCGCGCAGGAAGTCGCGGACCAGCTTCTGCCATTGCTTGACGACTTGGGGCGGGGCCTTGGCGAAGCCGTAGCCGGGCATGTCGACCAGCCGCAGCCGGGTCGGCTCGCCAACCTCGAAGAAGTTCAATTCCTGCGTGCGGCCCGGGGTGACCGAGGCGCGGGCAATCGCCTTGCGCCCGGTCAGTGCGTTGAGCAGCGAGCTCTTGCCGACGTTCGAGCGGCCCGCAAAGGCGATCTCGGGGTGGTCCGGCGCGGGCAGGAATTTCAGCGCTGGCGCGCTCTTGAGGAACTCGACCCGTCCGGCGAACAGCCGACGGGCGGCTTCGGTGAGGTCGTCAGCCACCACGCACCCCACCGCAGCACAAGGCGTCATGCTGAACTTGTTTCAGCATCCATGGTGCGTCCGGGTGACTCAGCCACGGGAGGAGAAATGGACCCTGAAACAAGTTCAGGGTGACGAGGGTGGGGGTGAAGGAAGCGCTCCACCTCACCGCCCGCGCGGCTTGGGCTTGCGACCGCCCGAGGACTTGCGGGCAGGCGCGGGCGCCGGGGCGGGCTTGGCCGCCGCCGGCTTGTCGCGCGCTGCGGCCCGCGCACGATCCTGCGCGTCCTTCTCGTTCTGCGCCTTGAGCTGGGGATGACGGCTGTAGAGGTACCACTGCTGGGCGATGGTCAGGATGTTCGAGGTGATCCAGTAGAGCAGCAGCCCGGCGGCGAACGGGGCCATCACGAACATCATCAACCACGGCATGATCTTGAAGACGATCTCCTGGCTCGGGTCCATCGGCGCCGGGTTGAGCCGGAACTGCAGCCACATCGTCACCCCGAGCAGCAGCGCGAGCAGCCCGATCGCGAGGAAGCTCGGCGGGGTGAACGGCAGCAGACCGAACAGGTTCAAGAGGTGCAGCGGATCGGGCGCGGACAAGTCCTTGATCCACAGCGCGAACGGCTGGTGGCGCATCTCGATCGCCAGGATCAAGACCTTGTAGAGCGCGAAGAACACCGGAATCTGCAGGAAGATCGGCAGGCACCCTGCGAGCGGGTTGACCCGCTCCTCCTTGTACAGCTCCATCGTCTTTTGCTGGAGCGTCGGGCGGTCGTCCTTGTAGCGCTCCTGGAGCGCCTTCATCTTGGGCTGGATCGCGCGCATCGCCGCCATGCTGGCGAACTGGCGCTGGGCGATCGGGAACATCAGCCCGCGGACGATGAAGGTCAGGCAGATGATCGCCACGCCGAAGTTGCCGATCGAGCGGAACAGCCAGTCGAGCAGGTAGAAAATCGGCTTCTCGAACCAGCGGAACCAGCCCCAGTCGATCGCCAGGCTGAAGTTGGCCGCTCGAGGCCGGGACGCGGGTGTCAGGGACCAGCGTCGACATCCAGTAGATGTCGGTGAAGCCGACCCAGCCGGGCCTGCCCTCCGGCGTAACCGTCCCCGCCTCGGCGACGTCGTCGTAGTCCCAGTCGAACTCGACCGAGCCGTCGAAGGCGCCGATCGGGCCCGAGTGGACGTTGAAGCTGTCGACCGAGGCGGTGCGGTCGGTGCGGTTGATCAGCGCGAACGGTCGGACTACGGCCGCGCTCGATCCGCGATTGACCACGGTCTGGGTCGCGCTGACCATGTAGTTTTCGTCGATCGCGAGGCGGATCGCGAAGCTCTGGCCGGTGGGGTTGTCCCAGCGCAGCGTGACAGGCGTGGTCGGGGTCAGCCGCCTACCCTCGGCGCGCCAGACGGTACGCGCGTCGGGCAGCGGGATGCCTTCGCCGACCCAGCCGAACTGGGCGAAGTGCTGCGCCGGCGTGCCCGCGGGCGAGAACAGCCGCACCGGCGGCGATTGCTTGTCGATCGTCTCGCGGTGCGCGGTCAGCATCAGGTCGTCGATCACCGCGCCGGTCAGGTTGATCGAGCCGGTCACCCGCGGCCCCGCGATCGGCACGCGCCCGCCCTGGGCGAGCGCGGTCCTGAGATCACGACGCTCGGCCGCAAGCTCGCCGGGGGCGGTCAGCCCGCCCTCGCGGGTCGGAGCCGGCGAGGCCTCGGCGGTGCGCGCCGCCACGGGCCGCTCGGGCTGCGGGTAGAGGTAGCGGATCGCCGCGTCCCAGCCGAGCAGCAGCAGCCCGGTGAGCACCACCGCGAGGATCAGGTTGCGCTGATTGTCCAAGGAAGAGGAGTCCTGCCGTTGTCGCTGGGCGTCAGGGCACGGGATCGTAGCCGTGCCCGCCCCACGGGTGGCAGCGCATTAGCCGCTTCGCCGCAAGCCAGCCACCCCTAATCGCGCCGTGCTTTTCGAGCGCCTCGATCGCATATTCCGAGCACGAGGGGGCGTAGCGGCAGGTCGGCGGCAGGATGCGCGACGGCCCGAGCTGCCAGCCGCGGGCGAGCAGGATCAGCAGGCGCTTCACCTCCGCTCGTCCCGAGGAGCGGCCGAACGGCCCCGTCTCGCAGGACGCCGCGGCGGATCGCCCTTGCCCGCGGCTGCGCGGACCAGCGCCGAGGTCAATTCCTCTCGCAGCAGCCCGAAATCGCGCTCGATCCCGCCCTCGCGGCCGATCAGCACGTGGTCGGCGCCGGCGATCCCCTGCATCGGCAACAGCTCGCGCAGGAGCGCGCGGAAGCGGCGCTTCATCCGGTTGCGGACGACCGCGCCGCCGATCTTCTTCGTAACCGTCACGCCATAGCGCATTCCGCCCTCGGGCGCTGCGCCGGGGTTCACGAGCAGCACGAAGCCGGGCCGCGCGACGCGCAGGCCCCGGTTTGCGTTGAGGAAATCGGAGCGCTTGCGGATGACCGCGAGGCGCGTGTCTAGGCTCAGGCGCTCAGCTTCTTGCGGCCGCGGGCGCGGCGGGCGCGCAGGATGTTGCGGCCGCCCGGCGTCGCCGAGCGGGCGCGGAAGCCGTGGCGGCGGGCGCGCACGAGGCGGCTGGGCTGGAAGGTGCGCTTCATCGTCTCTCTCGAATCATGGTGGGCGGGAAGCACCCCGCGCAAGCGAGGCGCGCCGTTAGGTCATCGATGCGGCGAAGTCAATCGAGGGGCGCGTAGCTCGCGAACTCGCGCTCTGTCAGCCACAAGGCGCCGTTGTGCGGGGCCGAGTTGGTCATCGCGTAGAACGCGCGCGCCTGGACGTCGCTCAGCCCCATCTCGCGGTAGTAGGCGAGGTAGGCGTGGTTGACCGGGTCCTCGTCGGCGACGTCGTCGGCCTCGCGGCCCTCGGCGTCGCGCCAGCTGTGAACCGCGAACTCGGCGCCAGCCTCGGCCGAGCGGCGCTTTCCGGCCAGGAACAGCTCGACCGCGCCCGAGCGCACCGAGCCGTGCGCCGGCACGTGCGTCTCCAGCCCGGCGCGGCGGATCATCCGGCCGAGCCGGAGGTTGGCGGTGTCGTCGCTGGTCCCCGGGCACTCGATCATCTCGAGCCGGCGCAAGCCGGGGAACGCAAGCAGCATCCGCGCGAACTCGCGTGGGCTGGCCTCGTCGGTCGCGTCGACCAGCGCGGCGCGCATGGGATCGAGCACCCGGAACGGACCGAACGCCGCGATCGCCGGGAGCGCCGAGGCGGCTTCGGCCGCCGGCGAGACGAACCGATCGTTGCCGGGCCCGGCTTCCTGGCCGAACGCCCCGACCGGCGCGACGAATAGCGCTATGACGACGGCGATTGTTGTGACCCGAACCATTGCCGCCCCCTTGGCGCGAACACGGTTCAGGTCGTTTCTACGAATATGGTTAATTCGGATTTAACTGAATTGCTTAGCCCTCGACTCGCCCGGAAACCGCGGGCATATCGGCGCGGCAAGGGGGCGTTGGGGGCAATGGTCGCACTGGTATCGACGGTCGCCTACCTCGGGCTCGAGGCGCGCAGCGTCGAGGTCCAGTGCCAGGTCGGCGCGGGGCTTCCCGGATTCCTGATCGTCGGTTTGCCCGACAAAGCGGTGCGCGAGAGCGGCGAGCGGGTCCGCGCCGCGCTCTCCGCGCTCGGCCTGGCGCTGCCGCCCAAGCGGATCACGATCAACCTCTCGCCCGCCGACCTGCCCAAGGAAGGCAGCCACTACGACCTGCCGATCGCGCTGGCGCTGCTCGCGGCGATGGGGGTGGTCGACCGCGAGCAGATCGCCGATTACGTCGCGGTGGGAGAACTGGCGCTGGATGGCCGGGTGATCGCCTCGCCCGGGGTGCTGCTCGCCGCGCTCCACGCCAGCGCCAACGAGCAAGGCCTCATCTGCCCCGCGGCGCAAGGCGGCGAGGCCCAGTGGGCGAGCGGGATCGACGTCATCGCCGCGCCCGACCTCATCTCGCTCCTGAACCACCTCAAGGGCACGCAGCGCCTGCCCCCGCCCCAACCGGGCGAGGCCGAGCCGCCGCGCCGCGCCGCCGACCTCAAGGAAGTGAAAGGCCAGGAAACCGCCAAGCGCGCGCTCGAGATCGCCGCCGCCGGAGGCCACAACCTGCTGATGATCGGCCCGCCCGGCGCGGGCAAGAGCATGCTGGCGAGCTGCCTGCCCGGCATCCTCCCGCCGCTGACGCCAAGCGAGGCGCTCGAGGTGTCGATGATCGCCAGCGTCGCCGGCACGCTCGAGGACGGGCGGATCAGCCGCAACCGGCCCTACCGCAGCCCGCACCATTCGGCCTCGATGGCGGCGCTGACCGGGGGCGGCTTGCGCGTGCGGCCCGGCGAGGTCAGCCTCGCGCACTTGGGCGTGCTGTTCCTCGACGAGCTGCCCGAGTTCCAGCGCCCCGCGCTCGATTCGCTGCGCCAGCCGCTCGAAACCGGCGAGGTCAGCGTCGCCCGCGCCAACGCCCACGTCACCTTCCCCGCGCGGGTCCAGCTGGTCGCGGCGATGAACCCGTGCCGCTGCGGGCACCTCGGCGATCCCGCGCTAGGCTGTTCCAGAGCCCCGCGCTGCGCTGCCGACTACCAGAGCCGCGTCTCGGGCCCGATGCTCGACCGCATCGACCTCCACGTCGAGGTCGATCCGGTCGCCGCCAGCGACCTCGCCCTGCCCCCGCCCGCCGAGGGCTCCGAAGCCGTAGCCCAACGCGTCGCCGCCGCCCGCGCCCGTCAGACCGCACGGTCCAACGGCAACGGCGCGCGGACCAACGCCGAGCTCGACGGCGAAGCGCTCGAAGCCCACGCCACCCCCGACGAGCCGGGCCGCAAGCTCCTCCTCCAGGCCGCCGCCGCGATGCGCCTCTCGGCGCGCGGCTACACCCGCGTGCTGCGCGTGGCGCGGACGATCGCGGAT
>JAIVIY010000137.1:0-20601 GCA_020200285.1 Novosphingobium sp.
ATCCGCAGCAGCACCGCCGAGGCCGATTGGAGAAAGGCGGCAAAGGGCTTTCCGGCCTCGCCCGCGACCAATGTGCCGATCCCGGTCAGCGCCGCGACGAAGATCAACGCGAGCATGTCGCCCTTGGCCAGCGCCTCGAAAATGTTGAGCGGGATGATTCCCACCAGCTGGTCGTAGGGCGTCACCGGATCGCCGAGCGCGTGCGGCGCGGCGGTCCCGAGCGGCGCGCCCTCGCCGGGACGGATCAGCGTCGCGACCGTCATCCCGACAGAGACCGCGACCGCGGTGGTGAAGGCGAACAGCGCGATCGTCTTGCCGCCGATCCCGCCGATCCGCCGCGCGTCGCCGAGCGCGGTGATCCCCGCGGCGATCGTCACCAGCACGATCGGCGCGACCAGCATCCGGATCGCGCGGACGAACAAGTCGCCGAGGAACGCGACGTAGGGCGCGGCCTGCGGCCAGACCAGCGCGAGCAGCAGCCCGAGCGCCAGCGCCCCGAGCACCCGCTTCCACAAGGGAATCGCGAACCAGGCCTTGAGCCACGTCATGGGCACGTCCCCGCCGACGGAGCCTTGGCCAGCGCGCGCCCGGCCGCCGCGCCGGTGAGCTTGCCCTTGTCGACCGCGAGCACGCCGTTGACCACCACCGTCTTCACCCCCCGCGCCAGCCGCGCCGGCTTGTCATAAGTCGCGCGCTCGGCATAGCGCTTGGGATCGAACACCACGACGTCGGCGAACGCGCCGGGCGTCAGGCGGCCGCGGTCGCGCAGGCCCAGCGTGTCGGCGGTCAGCGCGGTGCTGCGCTCGATGAACTCGCGCAGGGTGATCGTCCCGGCGCCGCGGACGTAGCGCGCGTGCTTGCGCGCGAAGCTGCCGTGGGCGCGCGGGTGGCCGGCGACCGCGTCGGAGCCGGTCATCACCCACGGGCGGCGCATGAACGCGGCGATGTCGGCCTCGCTCTGGCTGAACGAGGCGACATGGGGGTCGCCCGCGCGGATCACTTCGATCGCGGCCGAGACCGGGTCGGTCGCCCGGGCCCTGGCGATCGCGTCGAGCCGGCGGCCGCCAAGCTCGCCGGCTATGAGCAGCAGCGAGCCCGGGCCGCCGCGCTTGCGCAAGTTCTCGGCCATCTCGGCGCCGAGCCGCTCGCGCAGGGCCGGGTCGTCGAAGCGGCGGAGCAGCGCGGCGCTGCCGCCGTCTTGCGCCCAGCCGGGGACCAGCGCCGCGGCGAGCGTCGTGGCCGAGGCAGACCACGGATACTGGTCGGCGGTCACTCGCTGCCCGGCGCGGCGCGCCGCCTCGATCTTGGCGATGATCGCCGGCGCCTGGCCGTGGACGTCGACGCCGAGCGCCTTGATATGGGCGATGTGAACCGGTGCTCCGCTCAGCCGCCCGATCGCGAGCGCTTCGTCGACCGCGGCGGCGAGGCCAATGCCATAGCTCGATTCGTCGCGGATGTGGGTGTCGTAGATCCCGCCGCGCTTGGCCGCCTCGGCCGCGACCGCCGCGACTTCCTCGGTCCGGGCGAAGCTCTGCGGGGCGTAGAACAGCCCGGTCGAGAAGCCGATCGCGCCGCCGCACATCGCCCGCGCTACCAGCGCTTTCATCCGCGCGAGCTCGTCGGCGGTCGGGGCGCGGTCGGCCTCGCCGATCGCCGCCTTGCGCACCGCGCCGAAGCCGACGTGCGCGGCGTAGTTGACGCCGATTCGCGTGCGCCCGAGCACCACGGGCATGTCGAACGGCCCGTCGCCATCGTTGCCGATGACCGCGGTTGTGACACCCTGCATGAGGAAGCCCGGAACCAGCCGCGCGCGGGGGTCCGCGGCGTCGAGCTGCGGCTCGATGTGGGTGTGCGGGTCGATGAAGCCCGGTGCGACGATCAGGCCCCTGGCGTCGATCGTGCGCCGGGCGCGGATTGTCAGGCGTGGCCCGAGCGAATGGATGCGGTCGCCCATCACGGCGACATCGCCCCGGAACGGCGCTTCCGCGCCCGGATAGACCATGCCGTCGCGAATCAGCAGATCGACTTGCGGCAGCGGGGCCGCCCCCAGCCCGAGCGCCGGGATCGCAAGCAGCAGCGCCGGCCGCGACAGGTTCACACGCTTCCCCAGAAGCCCCTCTCCGGGGGAACCAGCATCGGCCGGCGGGCTCACCGCCGGCCTTGTCGAGCTTGACGTTGATCGCCTGATAACGGCGCGCGATCCGAGGGATGTCGGCGGCGACGTGGACCGCTTCGTCCGCGCAGATTGGCACGAGCGGCGCAAAGCCTTCGAGCCAATCGTCGGCGTCGGCGGGCACCGGCTGTTCGAGCAGCGCCACCCGCGCCTCGGCCAGCACCGGCTGCATCGCCTCGACCAGCGCCCGGTCCCAGCTCTCGTTGGGATCGACGATCAGCGCCGCCGCGGGCGCGGCTGCGCGGACCGCGCGGACACGCCCCGCGGGATCGTCGGCGTCGACCTTGACCTTGAGGAGCGGTGCGCGGGCGATCGCCGCGGCGGCGCGGGCCATCGCCTCGGGGGCATCGATGCCGATCGTCAGCGCGCTCGCCATCCGCCCCGGCTCGGGTGCGCCGATCATCTGCGCCACCGAGCGGCCCGACGACCGCGCCTCGAGATCCCAAAGCGCGCAATCGATCGCGTTGCGCGCCGCGCCAGCTGGAAGCTCGGCGAGCAATGCCTGGCGATCGCCACCCCCTTCGACGAAACTCCTCGCCGCGTCGATCTGCGCCAGCGCGCTGTCGATGCTCTCGCCGTAGCGGCCATAAGGCACGCCTTCGCCGCGCCCGGTCACCTCGCCTTCGCCGATCTCGACCGTCACCACCTCGGCCACGGTCTTGACCCCGCGCGAGATGCGGAACGGCCGCTTCAGTGCGAAGCTATCGTGGCGTGCGCTGAGGGTTCGGCGCATAGCAAGTTGTCGATGATGGCCTCGACTCCGAACGCGATCGGATCGGTGCAAGGCAAACCCAGCTCGTCCTCGGTCCGCGCGCAGAGGCGCAGCGCCTCTCTGCGCTCGAGCTTCGAGGTATTGAGGCAGACGCCGACCGCGCGCACGTCGGGGCTGGTCGACCGCGCCGCCTCGAGGTTGCGCTCGAGCGTTTCGGCCAGCCCGGGAACCGGGCGGCCGGGAATGCCCCGCATGTGCGGGCGGCCGGGCTCGTCGCAGAGCACCAGCGCCTCGGGCTGGGCGCCGTGGAGCAGGCCGAGCGAAACCCCGGCGAACGAGGGGTGGAACAGCGAGCCCTGGCCCTCGATCAGATCCCAGCCGTCGTCGTCGCGCGCGGGCGCCAGCCGCTCGATCGCCCCCGAGATGAAGTCGGCGACCACCGCGTCGACCGCGATCCCCTTGCCGGCAATCAGGATGCCGGTCTGCCCCGTGGCGCGAAAGTCGGCGGCGACGCCGCGCGCGCGCAGCGCCCGGGCGAGCGCGATCGTGGTGTACATCTTGCCGATCGAACAGTCGGTGCCGACGGTCAGCAGCCGGCGACCGGGGCGCGGATAGCCCTTGCCGACGGCCAGGTCGGGCGGCGGGTCGCGGACGTCGAACAGGCGCAAGCCCTTCTCGGCGGCCAGCGCCACCAGCCGCGGCTCGTTGCGCAGCCGCTCGTGCATGCCGGCGGCGATGTTCATCCCCGCCTCGAGCGCGGCGCTCGCCGCCGCGACCAGCTCGGGGCCGAGCCGGCCGCCGGCGCTGGCGATGCCCAGCACCAGCGTCCGCGCGCCCGCAGCCGCGGCTTCGGCCATGCCCATCCGCGGCAGCCCGAGCGTCAGCGGGCAGCCGTCGTCGCGATACTCGCCGACGCAGTCCTCGCGGCGGAACTCGGCCAGTCCGCGCGAGGTCTTGACGTCGGCGGGATCGGTCTTGTTGCCGAGGTAGAGGAGGAACGGACCCGGGATCATGATTGCCGAGGCGTATCGCGCTTGAACCGGAGGCCGCGCATAGCGAGTGCGGCGCTCGGCATAGCTTGCCGTTATAGACCCTCGATGACCTGGCCGAGCGTCTTGAGGAAGTCGGTGGCGAGCGCGGCGGGCGGGCGGTTGACCAGGAACATCGCCTGGATGTCGAAAGTCAGCCGCGGTTTCAGCGGCCGCATCGACAGCCCGGGGGTCAGCGAGGCCTGGGCGGTGAAGTTGTCGACCACGGTCATTCCCACGCCCTGCCGCACGAGCGCGCAGGCGATGTAGAAGGTGCGCGCCGAGACAACCTCGTCGAGCTCGAGCTCGAGGCGTTGCAGCTCCTGGCTGAACAGCCCGCCGATCGGCCCGCTCGCCGCCAGGCTGATGAAGCGCTTGCCGCGCAGCACGTCGAGCTCCACCGAAGCCGGCGCGTCGGGCATGTCCTGCTCGCGATAGAGCACAACCAGCTCGCCCTCCCCCAGCCAGCGGTTGCCGATCGGTGTCGCCGGCGGCACCTGATAGGCGATCGCCACGTCGGTCTCGCGCTCGTAGAGCTTGCGCAGGAGGTCGTCGTGGTGGACCGTCTGCAAGTCGAACTTGACGTTCGGATGGTTGCGCAGGAACCGCGCGACCGCGGTCGGCAGCGCATCGAGCGCAAGCGACGGCAACGCCGAAACCCGCAGCACCCCGGCGATGCCGCGCCGCAGGTTGCGCCCCGCCTCGCGCAACGCGTAGACCCGGTCCTGGATTTCGCTGACGTCGGAGAACAGCACGTGCGCGTCCTCGGTCGGCACCAGCCCGCCGTTGGTCCGCTGGAACAAGTTGAAGCCGAGCAGCGATTCGGCGTGGCGCAGCGTCTTCGAAACCGAGGGCTGCGAGACGTTGAGCGCGCGCGCCGCGGCGCTGACTGAACCGTTGACGTAGACGGCGTGGAAGATCTCGATGTGGCGCAGGTTCATGCCGAAGCAAGGCTTACAGCCTGAACCGCTCGAATTGAAGTCGGCAGCTCTCGGGCACCAGACGACAAAGCAATCAGGGCCGAGAGGCAGCGCCTAGCTGACTGGCGGCTCGCAAGACCGGCCTAGCAGCTTTGGGGCCGGCTGCAGAATGGCAGTTTTCGGTCGAAGAGATGGGAATGCTGACGCTTCAAGTGCCTACTATAGAAGGTTTTGGATAAGTTGGCTTATCCTGACTGCGGTGCTCGTCAGAGCTTTCGCGCCTCCGCACTCCTCATGGAGATAGTTTGGCGACGGTCAGGAACTCGTCGGGGGCGACACGGATCGCGGCCCCTGTCGGGCAGGCGCGGACGCAGGCCGGGCCGCGGTCGATCCCGGCGCACATGTCGCACTTGATCGCCTTCTTGCGGTCGAGCGCCTCGTCGATCGCCTTGTCGCCGGTGTAGGGCATGTTCGCCTTGACCCACCACGCGGGCGGCTCGCCCGGCCCCGGCCCGGTGCCGAAGAACAGCCCTTGGCCCCCTTCAGCTCGCGACTGGTGGCGAACAAGGGCGAACTCCGGCGGTGGCCGCAGCTCGTTTCATGCCAGTTTTCTGCGGGTTTTGCAACCTTCGGCGAACTACCGCGGAAGGGTTGCTGGTGCCCAGAAGAGGACTCGAACCTCCACGCCGTTTCCAGCGCCGCCACCTGAAGACGGTGCGTCTACCAATTCCGCCATCTGGGCACGGGGCGCGCGGGCCTTGGCCGCTCGCCGGGTAGGGGGGCGCCGATAGCGGCGGGGACGGCGATTTGTCAATGCGTCTGCGCGCACCCCCCCGCGCCATTGCGGCGGGGCGAGGCTTGCGGCATGGGCCGGGCTCGCAATTCAATCCAACGGGTGGCGCGGCGAGATGGCTGGCAGGGACGATCGGCTCGACGGCAAGCTGGTGACGGTGACCGGGGGCAGCGGCTTCGTCGGCCGCCACCTTGCCCAGGCGCTGCTCGCGCGCGGCTGCCGGCTGCGGATCGTCAGCCGTCATCCCGAGCGCGCGTTCCGGCTGCGCCCGCTGGCCAATCTCGGCCAGATCGAGTTCGTCCGCGGCGACACCACCCGGCCGTCGACGATCGCCCGGGCGTTCGACGGGGCATACGGGGCGGTCAACCTGGTCGGCGCGTTCGCCGGCGACCTCGACGCGCTGCAAGGCGCGGGTGCGGGACGGATCGCCACGCTGGCGAAGGCGGCGGGGGCGCAAGCCTTGGTCCACGTCTCCGCCCTCGGGGCCGATGCGGCTTCGGCGAGCGAATATGCGCGGACCAAGGCCGAAGGCGAGCCCGCGGTGCGCGCGGCGTTCCCCCAAGCGACGATCCTGCGCCCGCCGGTGCTGTTCGGCGAGGACGACGCGTTCATCAACATGTTCGCCAAGCTGATTGCGCGGCTGCCGGCGCTGCCGGTGTTCGGACCCGAGGCCAAGCTGCAGCCGCTCAACGTCGACGACGCCTGCGAGGCGATCGCCAACGCGCTCGCCGATCCCGCGCGGCACGGCGGCAAGACTTACGAGATCGCGGGACCGGAGGCGATTTCGATGCTCGAAATCAACCGCCGGATCGCCGCCGCGCAGGACCGCAAGCGAACCTTCGTCGCGCTGCCCGACTCGGTTTCCGCAGCCTTCGCGACCCTCACCGGGTGGCTGCCCGGGGCGCCGCTGACCAGCGACCAGTGGGCGCTGCTCAAGGCCGGGAGCATGCTTTCGGGCCAGAACGGGCTCGACCCGCTGGGGGTCAAGCCGCGGCCGCTGGGGCTGTTCCTCGACCGCTGGATGGTCCGCTACCGCCAGCACGGGCGATTCGGGGCGGAAAGCCGCGCGCCGCGCTGATTCTTGTGGGTCAAGAAGGCCATCCGGCCTTCTTGTGCGGCCCCAGTGGGCCGGCACCGCAAGCCTTCGACGGATGTTGAAGGCGCACCCAGGCTAATGCCGGAAGTGACGCATTCCGGTGAAGACCATCGCCAGCCCGGCCGCGTCGGCGGCGGCGATCACCTCGTCGTCGCGGATCGAGCCGCCGGGCTGGATCACCGCGGTCGCGCCCGCCTCGGCCGCGGCGAGCAGGCCGTCGGCGAACGGGAAAAACGCGTCCGAAGCGACCGCCGAGCCGACCGTGCGGGGTTCCGGCCAGCCGTGTTTTTCCGCGGCTTCGGCGGCCTTCATCGCGGCGACTCGCGAGCTGTCGCGGCGGTTCATCTGCCCCGCGCCGATCCCCGCGGTGACGCCGTCCCTGGCATAGACGATCGCGTTCGACTTGACGTGGCGCGCCACGGTCCAGGCGAACAGGCAGTCCTTGAGTTCTTGCTCGGTCGGGGCGCGTCGGGTCACGACCTTGAGGTCGCTCGCTCCGATCGCCGCGCTGTCGCGGCTCTGGACCAGCAGCCCGCCGGTGATCGGCTTGAGCGCCAGCCCGCCGCGGCGGGGATCGGGCGGGTCGCCGGTGACCAGCAGCCGCAAGTTCTTCTTGGCCGAAAAGATCGTGCGCGCGGCGTCGTCGGCCTCGGGCGCGACCACGACCTCGGTGAATATCTCGCAGATCGCCTGCGCGGTCGCGCCGTCGAGCGGGACGTTGACCGCGACGATCCCGCCGAACGCCGAGACGCTGTCGCACGCCAACGCCTCGCGCCAGGCCTCGAGCAGGCTGCCGCGCCGGGCGACGCCGCACGGGTTGGCGTGCTTGACGATGATCACCGCCGGGGCCTGGCCCTTGAACTCGGCTGCGAGCTCGAGCGCGGCGTCGGCGTCGGCGTAGTTGTTGTAGCTGAGCTCCTTGCCCTGGAGCTGCTCGGCCTGGGCGATGCCTTTGCCGTGGGGCCCGACCGGCAGGTAGAGCGCGGCGCGCTGGTGCGGGTTCTCGCCGTAGCGCAGCTCGGCGACGCGACGGCCGTTCACGCTGAGCATCTCGGGGAACAGCTCGCGCTGGTCGGCGAAAGCGAACCACTGGCTGATCATCGCGTCATAGGCCGCGGTCGCCGCGAACGCGCGCGCGGCCATCAGCCGGCGAAATTCGAGCCGGGTGGCGCCGCCGGTCTCCTCCAGCTCGGCGAGCAGCGCGGAGTAATCGGCCGGGTCGGTTACGATCGTCACGTAAGCATGGTTCTTGGCCGCGGAGCGGACCATGCTCGGGCCGCCGATGTCGATGTTCTCGATGATGGTGGCGCGGTCGGCGCCGCGTGCGACGGTGGTCTCGAACGGATAGAGGTTGACCACCACCAGGTCGATCGCGCCGATTCCGTGCGTCTCCATCGCCGCGGCGTGCGCGGGATCGTCGCGGACCGCGAGCAGCCCGCCGTGGACCATCGGGTGGAGCGTCTTGACCCGTCCGTCCATCATCTCGGGAAAGCCGGTCAGATCGGAGACGTCGCGCACCGCCAGCCCGGCGTCGCGCAACGCCTTGGCGGTGCCGCCGGTCGAGACCAGAGCTGCCGCCGCCGCGCGAGATCAGCCCGCTGATTACGATCTGCCTGGTCGGGTGCGGGCGGCCGTGGCCGTCGGCCCACAAGCTGTCGTCGATCGCCAGCTTGATCCCGTTGTCGCCCGCGCCCGAGCGGAACTGCCAGTGGCTGCCGTCGGGCAGCGCCAGCGCGACGCCGCGGCCGTCGTCGGACAGCCACGGCTCGACCCCCGGGGCGAGGTGAAAGCGGATCGCGAAGCCGATCTTGCCGCGCTTGCCGCGCCGCCCGCTCGGCGCCAGCAAGTCCTCGCCGAGCAGCTCGCCGCCGTCGTCGCGCAGCTGCAGCGTGCGGCGGTGGGTCAGCCCGAAGCGCGCGGCGTAGCCGTCGTGCGCGGCCTCGACCCGGGTCGCGCCGCGGCGGCCGCTCTCGCCCGGCACCTGACGGCGGTCGACCTCGACTTCGCTCACCCCCGCGCCGAGCTTGCCGTGGATCAGCACCGCGGTCGAGTTGGTGTCGTCGAGCACCAGCGTCGAGTGCGCGGCGGTCGCGCGCAGGCCTTGGGCGAGGCGCACGGGGATCGCCCCGCCGGCGAACGCCGCGCCGCCGCAGTTGACCACCAGCCGCTGCGACCCGGCCGAGAGCTCGAACGCCAGCGTCGAGGCGCAGCCGTCGCGCGCGTGCCGGGCGAGCGGCGGCGGGGCGGCGTCGACCACCAGCACCGTCGCGCGGCGCGGCGGACCCGCGCCGACCCGCTGATAGCCCCACTGCCGCGCCTCGCGCAGCGGCCGGGCGCGGACGCCCGAGGCGCGGACCAGCGCCGCGATCCGCCGCACCCCGATCGCGCCAGCGCCTTGCCAGTTGCCGAGCGCGCCGTCGCCGTGGAGCACGCCGAGCAGCGGCGGGACGAGGATCGCCAGCATCGCCGGGATCGCCTCGGGCGGGTCGCGCCGCACCGCGCGATAGCACGCGGTCAGCCGCACCAGCAGCTCGATCGCCTCGATCTGAACGAGCGGGCTGCGCGACAGCACCCCGCCGTCGTCGCCGACCAGCTCGCCGAGCGCGCGGAGCAGTCCGGCCTCGCCATAGAGCCGGCGCGGCTTGCCTTCGGGCAGCAGCAGCCCGGCGGCGACGATCGCCGCCCACCCGGCGACCTCGCCGAGCCGGTCCTCGGCTTTGCTCGCGCGCCGATCGAGCCAGCGCGCGGTCTCCTCGATCGCCGCCAGCGCCCTGGCGCGGAGCGCCTTGTCGCGGCCCGAGAGCAGCAGCGGGGCGTGGACCAGCCAGGTGAGCAGCCGCCGCCCGGCGTTGCCGACGCTCCACGCCGGGCCCTTTCCGGGATGCGGGTGCGCGGCGAGCCAGTGGCCGAGCAGGGCGCTCGCGGGCGAGCAGTCCGAGGCCGCCTTCGACCATTGCGTTAGTGCCCGCCCCTGAGCGCGGCGATGTTGGCCGCGTAGTTCTCGGGCCCGCCGCGGAAGCTGGCGGTCCCTGCGACCAGCACGTCGGCTCCGGCCGAGACCGCTTGCGGCGCGGTCTCGGTGTCGATCCCGCCGTCGACCTCGAGTCGGATCTCGCGCCCGCTCTTGTCGATCGCCTTGCGCACCGCCTCGATCTTCCTGAGCTGGCTGGAAATGAAGCTCTGCCCGCCGAACCCGGGGTTGACGCTCATCACCAGCACCAGGTCGACCTCGTCGATCAGGTAGTCGAGCGACTTGGCCGGGGTGCCGGGATTGAGCGAGACTCCCGCCTTCTTGCCCAGCGCGCGGATCGCCTGGAGCGTGCGGTGGACGTGCGGGCCGGCTTCGGGGTGGACCGTGATGATGTCCGCGCCCGCCGTGGCGAACGCCTCGAGGTAGGGATCGACCGGCGAGATCATCAGGTGGACGTCGAACGGCTTGGCGGTGTGCGGGCGCAACGCCTGGACCACCGCGGGACCGATGGTGATGTTGGGGACGAAATGCCCGTCCATCACGTCGACGTGGATCCAGTCGGCCCCGGCGGCGTCGATCGCCCGCACTTCGTCCCCCAGCCGGGCGAAGTCGGCCGAGAGGATCGAGGGGGCGATGAGCGGTGCCGGCATGGGTGTGCGTGGGGTTAACCACCACCCCTGGGGGTAACAACCCGCGAAACCGCGCTTTTCCACACCAGATGGGCGATAGTCGGATAATGACCGCGCGGGCCGCGGCGATTGACGCCGATGCCGCGGCGTCCTTAGGTGGCGGGCCCGAACCGCCGATGGAATCCGCCGCTTGCCCCAGGCCGCCCTTGCCCTCGCCGAGCCGCATCCCGCCGTCGCGCTGATGGCGCGCGAGACGCGCGTGCGCCGCGGCGCGGCGCCGCGCGCGATCGCGGGCCACGAAGTCGGGCGCGACCAGTTCCTGCTCGCCGGCGACGCCTACCTGATGCGCTCGGCCGACGGCATCGCCATCCATTATCGCCGCGGCGAGGGAGTGACGGTCGATGCGCCGGACGATGCCGACCCGCGCGACCTCGACTTGTGGCTCCACGGCAGCGTCCATGCCGCGGTCGCCGCGATCAACGGGCTGCTGCCGATCCACGCTTCGGCGGTCGTCTCGAACGGCCGGGTCCACGCCGTCTCCGGTCCCGCGGGCGCGGGCAAGTCGACGCTGGCCGCGGGGTTGGGCAACGCCGGCCTGCCGCTGTTCTGCGACGACACGCTGATCCTCGACGTGTCGGGCGAGGGGCCGGTCGAGTGCCTGCCCGGCCACAAGCGGCTCAAGCTGTGGCCCGAAGGCGTCGCGTTGGCCGGAGCGGCTGCGGGCCAACTCGTGGCGCGCGATTATCCCAAGCATTTCGCCGAGCCGGCGGCGGGCTCGGTCGAAGCGGTGCTGCCGCTTGCCGAGATCGTGTTCCTCGAGCCCGGAGAGCGGCCCGAGTTGTGCCCGATCGCGGCGGGCGAGCGGATCGCCCGGCTCCAGGACGATCACTATACCGCGAAGCTGTTCGCGCAGGCCGGCGGGCTGTCGCGCCGCGAGCGGTTCGCCCAGCTCGCCCGGATCGCCGCGCGCGTGCCG
Organism: Novosphingobium sp.; assembly: GCA_020200285.1. Lineage (GTDB taxonomy): Bacteria > Pseudomonadota > Alphaproteobacteria > Sphingomonadales > Sphingomonadaceae > Novosphingobium. Next base: position 11,299 of record JAIVIY010000137.1, read on the forward strand.
ATGCGCCGCTTCGCGCGGCCGTTCGACCCCGCGCGGTTCGGCGAGGGATGCCGGTTCGTCGCCACGGCGATCCGCGGCGCGGCGCGGTGAGCGTGCTGGCCAGGGATCCCGCGCGCTACGTCGAGACCCGGATCGACGACGAGACGGTAGTGATGAGCCTCGACAGCGGCGACTTTTTCTCGCTGACCGGCACCGCCCAGGCGATCTGGCGGCTGCTCGACGGCACCCGCGACCGCGCCGCGCTGCTCGCCGCGCTGGCGGCCGAATACGGCGAGCCGGAAACCGAGATTGCTGTCGAAGTAGACGCCTTCCTCGCCCAGCTCGATGCGGCCGGGCTGCTCCGCGCCACGCCGTGACCGCTGCCGAGCGCTGGCGGACCTTCCCGCGCGCCGCCTCGCCCGCGCGGTCGGCCGCGCCGCGTCGCGGCTGCCCGGCGAGACCCGTTGCCTGGAGCAGGCGGTGGCGCTCGCCTGGATGCTGCGGCGGCGAGCGATGGGTTCGGCGGTGGTCTTCGGCGTGCATCCGGAAACGCGGCGCGGCGATCTCGGCGACCTCCACGCCTGGGTCGTGCGCGGGCGCGAAATCCTGATTGGGCTCGGCGACGGCGACCATCGCCCGATCGCCGCGTTCGCGTTCGAGCCGTGACGACCGTCCTCGGCAGCCCGGCGCGATGCGCAGGCGCGCGGCGTCCCTTTCCAAACTCGCCGGCTTGGGCTAACGGATTGATCGAAACGCAAATTTGGTTTGTGGAGTCGTCAAGATGCGCAATTCCGTCACGCCGCGCGACCCCGCGGCCCGAACGTGGACCAAGCCCGAGCTGCTCCGCCTCGGCCGGATCGAGGACGTCGCGGGCGCGGAGAGCCCGCTCGCGCAAGCGGCCGGCAACGTAAAGTCCTGATCCGCCGCCCGCGGCGCGTCGGCCCGCGTTCGCCGTGAGCGCCGGCGCGCGACCGACGCGCAAGACCTGATCGTCATGCTGGCGTTTGCGTGGTCCTGGGACGAAGGCCGGCCCGATTCACCGAACGACAGCGCTGGGCGCTTGGCCGCTTCGTTATCCGCGGGGATCGGCGGCGCTGTCGCCACGTTCGACCGCGGCCGGCTGCATGTCGCCTATCGCCCGGCCTCCGGCTATCCGACAGCGGTCCGCGGATGGCGTCCCGCCGAGCTGGACTCGGGCCGGCTCGTCGTCTTTCACGGGTTCTTCGACAACGCGGTCGAGATCGCCGGGCAGCTCGACGCCGAGCCCAGCGACTTCCAGCGGCTCTACGGCCTGGCCGTCGAGCGCTGGGGCGACGAGGCCGATCGCCGGATCGTCGGCGAATACTGTGCGGTCCAGGCCGACCCGGGCGCCGGGCTGCTGCGCCTCTCCCGCAGCCCGCTGCGCGCTCCGCCGCTGCACTACGCATTCGAGGGCGCACGCGTTGCCGCCGCCTCGGTGCCGCGCGCGCTGTTCGCCGCGGGGTTTCCCCAACGGCTCGATCGGACCCACCTCGCCGACAGCGCGCTGATCAACTTCGCCGACGCCGAAGCCACTTGGTTCGAAGGCACCCGGCGGGTTCCGCTGGGCTCGATCGTCGAACTTCGCCGCGACCGGCCGCGCGAGTTGCGAGCGTTCTACGACCTTGCAGCAGCGCCCGAGGTGCGGCTGGCCTCGCCGCAGGACTATGTCGAACGCGCCGCCGCTTTGCTTAGTGAGGGGGTCGCGGCGTGCTTGGCGGGCAGCCCCAAGCCGGGCGCGACGTTGTCGAGCGGGCTCGATTCGCCGCAAGTCGTCGCCCACGTGCTGCGGCACCTGCCCGAGGGCCAGCGGCTGCCGACGTTCACCTTCCACCCCGAGCCCGGGTGGGACGGGGGGGTGGAGCCCGGGATGAACGGCAATGAGCGGCCGATGGTCGAAGCGTTCGCGGCGATGCATCCGCGGATCGATCCGCACTTCACCGACAATCGCGGCGCCGGGCACGACCATCGCTGGCCCGAGATGTTCCACCTGATCGGCGGAGCGCCGTCGGGGCTGTGCAACATGTACGTGTTCCACGGCCTGTTCGCCAAGGCGCGCGAGGCGGGGTGCGATCGGCTACTGCTGGCGGAGTGGGGCAACTACACCTTCAGCGACAACGGTGCGTGGGCGTTTCCCGAATACTTCCGCCGCGGCCGCTGGGGCGAGCTGGTCCGCGCGCTAAAGCGCCGCGCGAGCGACCCGCGCTCGCTGCCGCGCAAGTTCGTCGCGCTGTGTCTGGTGCCGTTCCTGCCCGACCGTGCGTGGCGCGCGATGATGCGCGTGTGGCATCCGGGGCAGTCGTACTGGCTCGACCTGATGACCCCGCTGAGCCCCGCCTTTCGCCGGGCTTCCGGCGCCGACCGGCGGTTCCGCGGGGCGGGCTTGCGGATCGACCGATATCATCCGCGCAGCCGCCGCGACGCCTATCGCCGGCTGTTCCAGAACAACGAATCCGAAAGCGCCGAAATCTACCAGGCGTTCGAGCAGATGTACGGCATCGCCCAGCGCGATCCGACCGCTTATCGGCCGTTCGTCGAATTCTGTTTCGGGCTGCCGACCGAGGTCTTCGTCCGCGACGGCGAGCAGCGCTGGCTGGCCAAGCAGATGGCGCGCGGGATCATGCCCGAAGAGCAGCGCGCCAATCGCCGCAATGGTCGCTGGGATTCCGACTGGCACTTGCGCATTGCGCGACGGCGCGACGCGTACCTCGCCGAGCTTGACGCGATCGAGCGCGACCCGGAGTTGGGCGCGATGCTCGATGTGCCGCGGCTGCGCGCGGCGCTCGAGCAATTTGACGGGGCAACCGACCTCGACACCGAGAAAATGTTCCCGGTCGAGTTCGCGCTGCCCCGCGGCGTGCTGACCGCGCGGTTCGTACGTCACGTCGAAGGCCGGAACGCGCCATGAGCGGCGAACTGGGCCACGCCAAGCGCGCGCTGCTCGCTCTGCTCGGCGGGCGTTGGCCGGAGGGCGGCGTGTCCGATGCGCAGTGGGACGCGATCGCGGCGATGGCCGCGGCGCATCGGCTCGAGCCGCTGCTCCACTGGCGCGCGCAACAGTCGCAGTGTGCGCTCCCCGCCGAGATCGCCGCGGCCTGGGACGGCGCGCACCGCGGCGCCGCGCTGGCCGCGCTGGCGCAGCAGGCGGCGCTGCGGCTCGCGGTCGAACGGCTCGGCGCGGCAGGCGTCGCCGCGGTCGCGCTCAAGGGCGTGCGGCTGGCCTGGCGCGACTATCCGGCCCCGGGCTTGCGCCCGATGCGCGACCTCGACCTGCTGGTCCCCGCGGCGCGCGCGCTCGACGCCGCCGCGGTGCTCGCCGAAGCCGGGTTCGAACCCGAGACCTCGACGCCGCTCGCTTCCGGGCGCAGGCCGAGGCGGGAGGCTGGGCGCGCGGCGCCGACCTGCTGCTGGCCCTGACCGCGCGCTGGTTCGGCGCGCCGCCGCTGCCGTTCGCTGCGCCGCCCGACGAGGTACTCGCGGCGGCCGAGGACGCGTTGCTGCCCGATCCCGCCGGCCGCGGCCACGCCGAGCTCTTCGCCGAGCTCGCCGCGGCGCGCTCGCCCGCGGCGCTCGCCGGCGCGCTGGCGCGTCGCCTGACGCCCGATCCGCGCGCCGCGGCGGTCGAGGGCGGCCGCCGCGGGTGGCCGGCGTGGCCCGCCTGGGCCGCGCGCCGCACCCTTCACCTCGCGCGCCGCCTGGCTGACCGGCGCGTTTCGGGCGAGGCGCGCTCCGCCGCGCGCGTGCTCCGCTGGGTCCAGTTAAGCGGGCATTCACCCCCGGATTCGCTATGAAGCCGCGGGCGGGACGGACACGCCCGCCGCTTGAACCGCGCACCTTCGCGCCCATCTGGGCGCGCGCGATTTGGCCTCAACAACCGGGATTGATTTGGACATGACCCTGCCGAGACGTATCCGCGCCGCGGCCCTCGCTCTTGCCGCATCCAGCGTGCTCGCCGCTCCCGCCGCCGCCGCCCCTTCCGGCTGCCTCGGCAATCCCAGCGAATACTGGCTGACGGTTGCGGTCGACGGCCTGCGCAACGGCAACGGGCTGCTGACGATCGCGCTCTATCCCGACGATTCGCGCCAATTCCTGGCCAAGGGCGGGACGATCAAGAACCACCGCTTCACCGCCACCGCGCCGTCCACGCGGGCCTGCATCTTCGTGCCCAAGCCCGGGGTCTATGCGATCGCGGTCTATCACGACGAGGATTCGAGCCGGAAGCTCAACCGCAGCGGGCTGGGCCTGCCGACCGAGGGCTTCGGCTTCTCCAACAACCCGGCGACCGTGGCCGGCCTCCCGGCGTTCCGCTCGGTCCGCCTGAGCGTGCCCAAGAGCGGGCTGACCACCCATGTCCGGATGAGGTATCCCTGATCGGATGCGAACGCCGGGCCTGCGGACGGTTCTGGCGGCGCTGGCCGTCGGGCTGGCGACGCCGGCCAGCCAGCCCGCGGCCGCCACCGACCTGATCGCCTCGCCGCTGGCGGGAGCGACATGGCGGGTCGCCGCGATCGACGGCCAGCGGCCTGTCGGCATGCGCGCCGACGCGGGCGGCGAGAACCCGGTCCATCCACGAGGTCAACGGGGTCCGCACCGACGGCATGCGCTTGTGGAAGAATCCGCCGCGATTGCGCTTCGGCAGCGGCGAGGTGGCGATGACGCTCGATTGTCCGAAAGCCGCCAAGGGCGCCTTCGTCCAGGGAACCGGATACCTTCACGCCGCCCTGCTCACCCCGACTTGCGCGACCGCGCCGCGCGACCGCGAGCTGGCGAGCATCCTCGGCCCCGATCCTCGGGTCGTGTCGGGGCCGAATGGCGAGCTGCTATTGGCGAGCGCCAAGGGCTGGGCAATTCTGTGGAATGAGCGCCGCAACCGGCCGAAATGAGCGCGACCCCGCTTGCGCCGCGCGGCGCGAGGCCTATCGTCGCCCGGCCAGTCCCCGCGAAAGGAGCGCATGGCCCGCAAACCCGCACGCGCCTATCAGCCGGCGCATGTCCGCCAGGAAGCCGCACGCCGCGCCCGCGCGGAGATCGAGTTCGACGAGCCCGGGGCGCTCGCTCCGCTGTTCGGCCAGTTCGACGCCAACCTCGTCCAGATCGAGAACCGGCTCGGCGTCTACATCGGGGCGCGCGGCAACAAGGTGCAGATCGAGGGCACCGAGGACGCGGTCGCGCGCGCCCGCGACGTGCTGCGCGGCCTCCACCAGCGGCTGCTCGCGGGCCTCGAAGCCGACGCCGGCGCGGTCGAATCGCTGATCGCGATATCCGCACGCGGCGAAAGACGATCGTCCCGCGCTCGGCCACGCAGATCGAGTACATGCGCGCGCTCGCCACCCACGACATGATCTTCGCGCTGGGCCCGGCCGGCACCGGCAAGACTTACGTCGCGGTCGCCCAGGCGGTCAGCCAATTGATCACCGGCAGCGTCCAGCGGCTGATCCTCAGCCGCCCGGCGGTCGAAGCGGGCGAGCGGCTCGGCTTCCTGCCCGGCGACATGAAGGATAAGGTCGATCCCTATCTCCGCCCGCTCTACGACGCGCTCTACGATTGCATGCCGCCCGAGCAGGTCGAGCGGCGCATCGCCTCGGGCGAGATCGAGATCGCGCCGATCGCGTTCATGCGCGGGCGCACCCTGGCGGATTCGTTCATCATCCTCGACGAGGCTCAGAACACCACGCCCGCGCAGATGAAGATGTTCCTCACCCGCTTCGGCCAGAACAGCCGGATGGTGGTGTGCGGCGATCCCAAGCAGGTCGACATCCCCGGCGGCGTGGCGATGAGCGGGCTGGCCGACGCGGTCGGGCGCTGCGAGGGGATCGAGGGCATCGCCACGGTGCGCTTCTCGACCGCCGACGTCGTGCGGCATCCCATCGTCGGGCGGATCGTCGAGGCCTACGAGGGAGCGAATTCGTGAGCGCGGCGTTGGTGCGTGTGCTTCGACAAGCTCAGCATGAGCGGCCCCTGGTTTGTAACCGCTTGAAAAATGCCCGCTCAGCCTGAGCTTGTCCAAGCATGTCCTGAGCGGCTGCTGCAGGCAGACAGCCGAAGGGGCCACGCGCAGATGGTGCCCAGCAAATGACCGCCCCCACGCTTGAGCTCGATGTCGACCCGATCTGGGGCGACGCGGTCGACTGGGAAGGGCTGGCGGCTCGCGCCGCCGCCGCCGCCGCTTCCGCCGCGTCCGAGCTGGCGCACTCCCACTTGCTGGTCAGCGTGGTGTTCGGCAACGACGCCGAGGTCCAGGCGCTCAACAGGCAGTGGCGGGCCAAGGACAAGCCGACCAACGTCCTGTCGTTCCCGATGATGAGCCGCGAGGACGTGCTTCGCGCCGCCGCGGACGAAGGCCACGAAGGCATGCTCGGCGACCTGATCCTCGCGCACGGGGTGTGCGCGCGCGAGGCGGCCGACAAGGGCGTCGCGGTCGAGCATCACGCCGCGCACCTGATCGTCCACGGCCTGCTCCATCTTGCCGGCCATGACCACGAGAGCGGCGAGGCGGCGGCGCGGGCGATGGAAGCGCTCGAGACGAAGGCGCTTGCATCGTTGGGCATCGCCGACCCATATTGCGACGCAGCATGAACGGGAGAATCTGAGCCATGGCCTCGGCGGCCGGGCCCGGCGGCGACGGCCGTGCGGGAGAAAGCGACAGTAGAAGCGCGCTGTGGCGGCTGCTCAAGGCGGCGCTGTTCGGCCGCGACGCCGACCAGAGCCTGCGCGCCCAGCTCGAGGAAGCGATCGACGAGCACGAGGGCGAGCCCGCCGCGGGCAACGGCGATCTCTCTCCGATCGAGCGCCAGATGGTCCGCAACCTGCTCCATTTCAGCGAGCACGACGCCGACGACGTGGCGATCCCGCGCGGGGAGATCGTAGCGGTGGCGGCTTCGGCGAGCTTCGACGAGCTGGTCGCTACCTTCGCCGAGCACGGCCACAGCCGGATGCCGGTCTACGGCGAATCGCTCGACGAGATCGTCGGCATGATCCACATCAAGGACGTCTTCCCGATCGTCGCCGGAGACGAGCCGCGGCCGAAGGACTGGTCGGATCTGATGCGTCAGCCGCTGTTCGTCCCGCAGGCGCGGGGCGCGCTCGACGTGCTCGCCGACATGCGCGCCAGCCGCATCCATCTCGCGGTGGTGGTCGACGAGTATTCGGGCACCGACGGGATCATCACCATCGAAGACCTGGTCGAGGAAATCGTCGGCGACATCGAGGACGAGCACGACGACGCGCCGCAGGCGCTGCTGGTGCAGCTCTCCGCAACCGAATGGGACGCCGACGCCCGCGCCGAGCTCGACGACGTCGCCGAGGCGATCGATGCGCGGCTCGCCGAGGTCGAGGAGGACATCGACACCATCGGCGGGCTCGCGGTGGTGCTGGCCGGCGAGGTGCCGCCGGTCGGGACCACGCTCGACCACCCGAGCGGCTGGCGGCTCGAGGTCACCGCCGGCGACGAGCGCCACGTCTCCCGCCTGCGGCTGCACGCGCCCACCGCGCCCGAGATCGCGGCCTGAGCGTTCCTGAATGCGCCGCCTTCCACATCGACATCGATTCGATGCCGCACGCCGAGGCCAAGCTGGGCGACACCATCGACGCCGCGATCGTGCTCAGCGAGCAGCCCGATCCCGGCCTGCACGCGGTGCGGCTCGATCACAACCGGGTCTATGCCATCACCTCGAAGGCGATCGCCGCCGAGATCGGCGCCGAGCCCGATGCCGGCAAGCTGGCGAAGCAGACCTTCCTGATCCACAACGAGCTGCCGCTGAGCTTCGACGCGTGGAAGGACGCGCTCGGTCTCGACCGGCTCGAGCCCGCGGCGATCGACCACTTCGATTCGGGCCAGCTGATCCTCGAGGCCGCGGCGCAAGGGCTCGGCATCGCGATCATGCACGACGATCACTTCGCCCGCGCCCACGACGACCGCCTCGCCCACTTGTTCGATGTCGAGATCGCCAGCCCCTACAGCTACTGGTTCGTCTGCCGCCCCCGCGCGCTCGACATGCGCGCGGTGCGGCTGTTCCACGACTGGCTGGTCAAGGCGGGGTTGTAGCGGCTGAATGTGGCGGCTATGGGTGGAAAGCGGACACTGAGCAGTCCAAAATACGGCTCAATGACTTTGTCCGCAGTAGCCTATTCTCCGCCGAGAAAAATGTCCCAATTGTAGAGCCGCGCACCGTCGCGTTCGCCATTTGCTCGAGCGGTTACAGCCGCCTGCAACGCCGCGCTTTGGAGCGCCGGATATAGAGAATCCCGCTCATTCGGCTCACCGGGGAAGAACATTTGGGTAACAAGTCTCCGTTTTTGGCCACGCACGTCGAAGTGGATGTGCCGCTGACGCCTTTCATAAGGCGTTGGGACGACAGTGCGAAGCCAGTAACGACCCTCGTCGTCGGTGCGGATAATCGCGGCCCCTTGGAAGTTGGGGTCATAGGGCTTTCCGCTTTCGTCGCTGGGATGATGATACCTTCCCAGAGAATTGTTTTGCCACATGTCGATCAGAGCCCGAGGAATCGGTCGACCTTTCTCGGTCAGAACGCGCCCGGTAAGCTCCATGATCGTCCCCTGCGCTCGACCGGGGCGGCCGGCGATGCGGGTCAAATCGGCGTCTTCCTCAATGGGCCGGTCCAGCGGGTAAAAAGGGCCGATCGAAAGTTGAGGGGTGCCGCGTCGATTGAGCGGCTCTTTGGCAAAGACCCCCGCTGGACCAATTAAGGTTCCGAGAGCACCCAAACCGCCAAGAATAACCCGACGCGAGAGAACGATTGGCATTGCCACAGATCCCACCGGGGGCGTTGCGCACTGCATAGCCGTCTTCCTTTGCCTGAGAGGCAACCCAGTATCATAGAAGGCAGGTCAAGTAAGCTTATTCTATTGGCTCTTATAGATTCAGCCTCGCGTGGCAAACCCGCCCCCTAGCGGGCGAGCGAATGTCCGCAATGGGTCGCTTCGAGCCGGGCCGCTTTTCATCCCGCCAGCCGCCAGACCGCTTCCGGGCGGATCACAAGACGGGCCGCAATTTCACGCCTAAAATGGGGTGGTGAGTCGACATTCGATAGATTGTCATGAGCCACCACAACTTTGCCGCTACGCCGGAGACGAGCGCCCTCAGCCGAGAGCCGGTCTTGGGTCGTAGTGGTTCTCCTGCTCGACGATTTGTCCGTCTACCACCCGAAAGACGTCGTTCACGCGGAGCATCGCCCCCGCTGGCTGGGTCAAGTGAAGAAAGGCGCGGCCGCACGCCCACTCCCCGTCCGTGAAGAGGTTCTGCACCTGCACTCTCCCGAGGATCGGGAAGACGCTTTCCAGGTATCC
>JAIVIY010000137.1:20803-26358 GCA_020200285.1 Novosphingobium sp.
ACCGCCGATGCGTGATCACCAACCAACTCGCACGCGCTCCAAGAAGGCCACATACCGAAGGTCACACCCCGGCGCGGAGGTGGGACCGGAAAACACAGTGCATTCAAATCATTGCGCCCAAAGTCCACACAAGTTTCGCACCCCGTTTTGCGTCAACCCCGGACTGTGAACTTGACCCCGCGGCTCCTCCCGGGTCGACAGCGGACGCAAACGCGCTTCACCCGCTAACCTTCGCCCACCGTCGCCTTGATGATCCTGCCCGGCTGGCGCGGCGGCTCGCCCTTGGGGAGCGCGTCGACGTGCTCCATCCCGCTCTCGACCTGGCCCCACACGGTGTACTGCTTGTCGAGGAAGCGGGCGTCGTCGAGGCAGATGAAGAACTGGCTGTTGGCGCTGTTGGGGTCTTGGGTGCGGGCCATCGAGCAGGTTCCGCGCACGTGCGGCTCGGCGCTGAACTCTTGCGCCAGGTCGGGCTTGGAGGATCCGCGCATCCCGGTCCCCGTCGGGTCGCCGCCCTGCGCCATGAACCCGTCGATCACCCGGTGGAACACCACCCCGTCGTAGAACCCTTCGCCGGCCAGCTCGGCGATCCGCGCAACGTGGTTGGGGGCGAGATCGGAGCGCAGGCGGATCACCACGTCGCCGCCCTGGCCGTTGCCGGTGTCGAGGGTGAAGGTCAGCTTTTCGTCGGCCATCGGGTCGTGTCCTTTCGTGGTCTGGCGCCGCTATACGGACTCGAACGGGGTTGTCATCCGCCGGGTTCCTTAGCCGGTTGCTTTCTCTTTTCGCGCGCTTAGACCCGCGCGCGTGATGGAGCGCGAACTCGAAGCCGCCGAACCGAACGCCGAGGCGCTTCCCGCCTCGGACGCCGCGCGGCTCGCCCAGTCGCTCGACGCCGCCGAAAACACGCTCAAGCCCGAGTTCGTCCGCCGCGTCGCCGAGGCGCTCGAGGGCGGCGACCGCGACGCCGCCTATGCATTGGTCGAGCCGCTCCATCCGGCCGACATCGCCGACTTGTTCGAGCTGCTCGACGAGGACGACCGCCCGCTGCTGGCGACCGCGATCTCGGACCTGATGGGCGGCGAGGTGCTCGCCGAATTGAACGAGCACGTCCGCGAATTGCTGGTCGAGGCGCTGCCCGCCGAGACCGTCGCCGACTTCGCCGAGCAGATGGACACCGACGACGCGGTCGCGCTGATCGAGGACCTCGACCGCGAGGACCAGGCCGCGGTGCTCGCCGAGATGGAGCCCGAGGACCGCGCGGCGATCGAGAGCGCGCTGTCCTATCCCGAGGAATCCGCCGGGCGGCTGATGAGCCGCGAGCTGATCGCGGTGCCCGAGCATCTGACCGTCGGCAACCTGATCGACTACTTGCGCGAGAACGGCGATCTCACCACCGAATTCTGGGAGGTGTTCATCGTCGACGCGCGGCACCGCCCGGTCGGCACTTGCCAGCTGTCGTGGATCCTGCGCACTCCGCGCGGCGTCGCGCTGGCCGACGTGATGAAGCGCGACCAGACGCTGATCCCGGTGACGATGGACCAGGAGGAAGTGGCGCTGCGCTTCCAGAAGTACGCGCTGATCTCGGCCGCGGTAGTCGACGAGAGCGGGCGGCTGGTCGGCCAGATCACGGTCGACGACGTGGTCCACGTGATCCAGGAGGAGGCCGGCGAGGACGTGCTGCTGCTGTCGGGCGCGGGCGAGGGCGACATCAACGAGCCGATCCGCGAAAGCTACGTCGCCCGCGTCCGCTGGCTGATCGCCAACCTGGTGACCGCGCTGCTCGGGGCGACGATCATCTCCAGCTTCGGCGGGGCGATCGAGAAGCTGGTGGCGCTCGCCGCGCTCTCGCCGATGGTCGCGTCGATCGGCGGCAACGCCGGCACCCAGACGATGGCGGTGGCGGTGCGCGCGCTCGCCACCAACCAGCTGACCCGCTCGAACACCCGGCGCATCGTGTGGCGCGAGCTGCGGGTAGCGATGCTCAACGGGGCGACGGTGGCGACGCTGATCGGCGTGGCGACCGCATGGGTCTTCTCCAGTCCCTTGCTCGGCGGAGTGATCGCCGCGGCGGTGGTGATCAACATCCTCACCGCCGGGCTCGCCGGGGTGATCGTCCCGGTGCTGTTCGAGCGGGTGGGCCAGGACCCGGCGGTGGCGAGCAGCGTTTTCGTGACGATGATCACCGATTCGATGGGCTTCTTCGCCTTCCTCGGGCTGGCGGTGGCGAGCGGGCTGGTCGGGTGATGGCGCTGCACCCTCGCCGATCCTCGCCTTCGAGGAGGCCGAAGGCGGGCGCACCCACATCGTCATCTCGACCCGGCTGATCGGAGTCCACCCGGTCCCGCGCCGCGCGCATCAGGGGTGGCGTTATCTCGCCGGGGCCGACGCCCCGCGCGACCTGGCCGAGGGCGAAGCGGCGGGCGAGGTCATGCCGGGTCGGCTGGTGGGCGAGCTGGCCCGGCTGGGGCTGGTCTGAGGCCGCGCGCCGCGGCGCGGGGAACGGGCCGCGTCTCCCCCGCGTTCTTCGGCTGAGGAGACCAGCCATGACCCGAATCCCCCGCGACGACGATTCGGCCCTGATCGACGAAGCCGCCGAAAGCGCCGGCGGCGGGCAGGGCAGCGCCAGCGGCGGCAACCTCGCCCGCGAGGTCGGCGCGCGCGACGAGATCAAGACCGCGGGCGGCGCCGACCCGCAGCCGACCAGCGTCGACAAGCGCGACCAGCCCGACGACGGCGACTTGCCGACGCCGCGCGAGACCCGCAGCTGAAGCTCGCCGCGTTACGAATTCGATCGGTCCGGGAACCCGGGGAGGCGGAGCCGTGGAGACCGGGGGGGTCGGCTCCGCCTCGTGGAAGACTTCGGGTGCTAATGGCTATGCAGAGCCCGTGCCAAACTCGCCAAGTTGCTGGTTTGCGGGCTGAATGACCCCGAACTCAGCGGGGGCGCGAGTTCCGGTGTAAGGTTTTCCGACAGCGCTCGGTAACCATCCAACCCCCAAATTTCGCCTTGGCAAGGTCCCCGCAGCACCGCATGGCGGCGGGCGATGCGCAGCGACGAGGAATACGCCGAGACGGACGAGGCGCCCCCCGCCACCCCGGCCGCGACGATCGTGATCTTTCGCAACGATCCCGCGGGCGGGGCGCCGCAATTGCTGATGGTCGAACGCTCGGCGAGCATGTCGTTCGCCGGCGGCGCCGCGGTGTTCCCCGGGGGCCGGGTCGACGATGCCGACCGCCAACTCGCCGCCACGCTCGTCCCCGAGAGCGCTGATGAAGAGACCTTCGCCGATTGCGCCGCGCGCGTTGCCGCGGTGCGCGAGACGATCGAGGAGACCGGCCTGTTCGTCGGGATCGACCGCGCGGTCAGCCACGACGAGGCGCTCGCCGCGCGCGATTTCCTTTGCGCGCAGGGCGCGCTGGCCCCGGTGCTCGAACGCCACGGCTGGCGGCTCGACCTCGCTTCGCTGACCTATTTCGCCCGCTGGCGGCCCAAGCACCGCCACATGCGGGTCTATGACACCCGCTTCTTCATCGCCGACCTCGGCACCGGCGCAGTCGATCTGCTGGTCGATGCGACCGAGAACACCCACTTGTTCTGGGCCAGCGCTGCGGAGGCGCTGCGGCTGGCCCACGCGGGCAAGATCAAGATCATCTTCCCCACCCGCCGCAACCTCGAGCGGCTCGCCGGCTTCGCCAGCTTCGCCCAAGCCCGCGCCCAGGCCGAGGCGATTCCTGCGCGGATGGTCACCCCATTCGTCGAGCAGCGCGATGGCCGCCCGTGGCTATGCATCCCCGCCGATGCCGGCTATCCGGTCGCTGCCGAGATCTTGGAGAGCGCGGCGCGAGGCTGATAAGGATGACCCGATGAATTCCTCTCGACGGCAATGGCTCGAGGGCGCAGCCGCCCTGGCGGCGCTCGGCATCGCCGGCTGCGGCCGCGCCGAGCCGCCCCGGCCCGCGGCAAAGCCCGCGATGCTGGTTCATCGCGACGCGGGCTGCGGCTGCTGCCTGACCTGGGCCGAGCAGGCCGAAGCCGCGGGCTATGCCGTGAAGGTTGTCGACACCCCGGCGATGGGCGCGGTCAAGCAGCGGCTGGGCGTTCCCGCCGACCTCGCCTCGTGCCACACGGCCGAGGTCGACGGGTTCGTGCTCGAAGGCCACGTCCCGTTCCCCGCGCTCGCCCGGATCCGCGCCGAGCGTCCCGCCGGGGTGATCGGGCTGGCGGTGCCGGGCATGCCGCGCGGCTCGCCGGGGATGGAGATGCCCGACGGAACCAAGGACGCATTCACCGTCTACGCCTTCACCGCCGACGGACGGCGCGCGGCCTTTGCGTAATGAGGCGCTACCGGTGAGTCTCCTGTCGAAGTGATGTTTCCCTTCGGCCAGCCCGCCGTCGTCCGTCCCTACTTTGGCTACCGCAACGCACACCGGATGATCCTCGTCGCGCGCGCCTTGCGCATGCGCGAGCCACGCTGGGAGCGGAGCCGCACGATCGCCAAGCTCGCGGCGATGTTCGCGCAGTTCGCCTCGCACGAAGTTCCCGACCTCGCGGTCACGCTCGAGTTCGCGGGCAAGGATCGCGAGCCGCTCCAGGTGACTCAGGTCAGCGATCGCGACGGGTACCTGCGCTTCGACGTGAGCTTCCCGAGCCGCTGGGATCCCTTGGACGATCCGGTCTGGGAAGTCGCCCGCTTGCACTGGCGCAACCGAAGGGGGTCGCAATCGGTCGATGCCTACGTGCTTTCGCCGGCGCGCAACGGCAAGCTCGCGGTCATCTCGGACATCGACGACACGATCGTCGAGACGGGAGCCGGCAGCCTGGCCCGCAACTGGCGTCGCGTCCTCGCGCAAATGCCCGGCGACCGGGAGGCGGTGCCCGGCGCCGCCGATTTGTACGCGCGGCTCGGCGGAGGCAGCGTCGGCGACAAGTTCCCCGCCGCCCGGCGCCCGTTCTTCTACGTGTCGTCGAGCCCGTGGAACCTGTTCGACTACCTCGTCGCGTTCCAGCGCCGGCACGGCCTGCCGCAGGGGCCGCTGATGCTGCGCAACTGGGGCTTGGACCGCGCCACGCTCGGCCGCCACAGCCACAGCCTCCACAAGGGCGGGGCGATCCGCCATTTGACCGAGTTCTATCCCGACTTGCGATTTGCGCTGATCGGCGACGATACCCAGGCCGACGCGCTCGCCTTTGCCGCGGCGGTGACCGCGCACCCGGGCCGGATCGCCGCCGTGCTCATTCGCCAGGCGCCGCGCGCGGGGATCGGTCCGGAAGAACAACAGGCGCTCGATGCGATCGTCGCGGCCGGGGTGCCGCTGTGGCATGGGCCGAGCTTCGCGGTCGGCGCCGACTTCCTCGACCAGGTCGGGTTCACGGCCGGCGGTGAGACCGCGAGCATCGTCGCCGCGATCGACGAAGCGAAAGCCTCCACGCCACCCGTTTCCGTCTGAATGGCGCCCCGCGCTGGACAAACATAATGAATATATTTCGCCCTTTGCACTACTATAGAACCGCAACTTGGCGCCGGCTACCGACCTATGCCGCTTCGCGGCGC
>JAIVIY010000032.1:0-7277 GCA_020200285.1 Novosphingobium sp.
GATCCGCAGCGTGCTCGCGATCCCCGACGACCACATCTTCTTCTGCGGCTTGGGCGTAGGCAAGCGCGACCCCGCAGCCGCAGTCAACCGCTTCGAGGTGCCTCGCGCCCCGCTGACGGAATCCATCGAATTCAAGGGGTTCTGAATCGCCGCGAAAGCTGCGAGGCCGGATGACGCGTGCGGGCGGCCTTGAGCCGGGCCGGCAATTGCGCCTATGTCCAATGCGTACAATCACAATCGGTCGCGTCGGATAACAGGACTGGGCCGCGCCCTTCAGGCGGCGGCAACGGGGACGGCATGGATCGGATCGGCAGCAATGGCATGAGGCATCGTGAGCCCGCGCGACGAGCGGCCGGAGCCGCTGCGCTGTGACCGAACGCCGCCGCTCACCGCGCGAGCGGCGCGGCGACACCGCGCGCAGCTTGCGCCGGGGGATCGGGCAGCTCGGCGGGGCGCGGATCGCGATCGCGCTGCTGATGCTGCTGATCTCGCTGCAGGTCGCCGCCGAGAGCTGGCGCCTGCCGTTGCTGCGCGACGCCGAGAACGCGCTCTACGATCTGCGCGCGGCCAATTTCGCCCCGGGCGCCGATACCGACAAGCGCCTGACGATGGTGGTCTACACCGCCGACACCAACCGCGCCGCGGGGCAGATTTCGCCGGTCGATCGCACCGTGCTGGCCAAGGCGCTGGCCCAGATCGACGCGCTCGGGCCCAAGGCGATCGGCGTCGACGTGCTGTTCGACAGCCCGCAGGACGACGACCCGCTGCTCCAGGCGGCGCTCGCGGCGATGCAAACCCCGGTGTTCCTCGCCTTCGCCGACGCGCGGACCAACCCCGAGGCGATCACCCACGAGCAGGAGCAGGATCTCAAGCGCTATATCGCCGCGGTCGCCAGCCCCACGGTCAAGCCGGCGAGCATCCTGCTCGAGACCGACAGCGACGGCGTCGCCCGGCGCTGGCCGCGCCAGTACCAGGGGCTGCCGCCGCTGCTTTCGGTCGCGCTGGCCGATGCCGGCGGCGACGGCGACGCGCGTTTCGCCAGCTACACCGGACCGATCCGCTATCGTCTGCCGCTGTCGTCAGACCGCCCGGTGTTCGACAAGATCCCGATCGACCTGCTCGCCGACCCCGAGACCGCGCCGCTGGTCGCCGATGCGATCGCCGGACGCTATGTGTTGATCGGCGGCGATTTCTCCGACTTCGACCAGTTCGACACGCCGTTCACCCGCACCGGCAACCCGATCACCGGCGAGCGGCGGATGATCGGGGTCGAGGTCCATGCGACCATGCTCGCGCAATTGCTCGACCGCGCCTTGCCCGCCGCGGTGCCGGGCTGGACGCGGTGGGCGGCCGGGCTGGCGGTCATGCTGCTCGGCGCGCTGACGGCGTTGCTCACTGGACGCGGGGCGATCGTCGGGCTGGCGGTCCTGTCCCAGTTCGCGCTGTTCCTGGTCGTTCCGTTCGCGCTCGAGCGGGCCGGGATCGACACGCTGGGGATGCCGTCGATGGGCTGGATCGTCGGCTGGCTGCTGGCGTTCACCGCGATGAACTCGACGCTGCGGGTGATCGGCGCCAAGGAGCGCGAGTTCGCGCAAGGCGCGCTGGGCAAGTACTTGCCGCGCTCGATCGCCAGCGAAATCGTCCGCAACCCCGACCGGCTCCAGCTTCATGGCGAGAAGCGCGAGCTGTTCTGCGTGTTCTCCGACCTCGAAGGCTTCACCAAGCTCAGCCACGCGCTCCGGCCCGAAGAGGTCGCCAACCTGCTCAACCCCTACCTCGACCGGCTCAGCGCGATCGTGCTCGAGCACGGCGGCACGCTCGACAAGTTCGTCGGCGACGCGGTGGTCGCGTTCTGGGGCGCGCCGATCGCCTATCCCGACGACGGCGAGCGCGCGGTTCGCGCCGCCTGGGCGATGCACCAGGCGGGCGAGGCGTTTCGCCGCGAAGCGCCCGAGGGCTTGCCGGCGGTCGGACGAACGCGGGTCGGGGTCCATTTCGGCGAGGCGGTGGTCGGCAACTTCGGCGGCGACAAGCGCATCCAGTACACCGCTCTGGGCGATGCGATGAACACCGCGTCGCGGCTCGAATCGGCGAACAAGGCGCTCCACACCTCGGTCCTGGTCAGCCGCGAGGCAATGCAGCGTTCGGGGCTCGACTGGTTCCGGCCGATGGGCACGGTCACCCTGCGCGGGCGCGAAACCCCGGTCGAGGTGTTCGAGATCGCCCCGGAGTTCGCCGACGAGCGCCGCACCGTGGTAAATCAGCTTGTCGCCGCACACGATGCGGGCGACGCTACGCTTGTGCAGCGACTCACAGCCAAAGTCGCCGAATTCGGTCAAGATGCGGCCCTGGCCAATCTGGTCGAGCGACTGCGGATGACGGGCAAAGGAGAAAGCTATGTACTCGGCTAGCACCAGCACGGCGCGGATGCTGCTCGCCGCGGCGGCCGGATGCGGCTTGCTCGCGGCAAGCGCGGCGCAAGCGCAATCGATCGTGGTGCGCTCGAGCGGGCCGTCGGCCACCGCTTATCCACAGGGCAAGAAGCTCCCTGCCAACGCCCGGGTCACGCTCAAGGCCGGGGACAAGCTGACCGTGCTCGACAAGGCGGGCAGCCGGATCCTGTCCGGGCCGGGCAGCTTCACGCTCGACGGCACGGTCGCCCGCGACGCCGGCGCGGCGGCGCGGGTCGCCGGGGTGATGGGCGGCGGCGCGGCGCGGACGCGGACCGGGGCGGTGCGCGGCGCTGCGCCGGCGAGCCCGGCCACCGCGGCTGGCCCGGCCGCGCCGGACAGCGTGTGGTACATCGACGTCAGCAAGGGCGGGGCTTACTGCGTCACCGATCCCGGCTCGCTGGTGCTGTGGCGGCCGAACCGCGCCGAGGAGGCCACCGGCAAGCTGTCGCTGGTGGGCGGCAAGCCGGTCGAGGTGACGTGGAAGAAGGGCAATCCGCTGAGGCTGTGGCCGACCAAGGACCTGCCTGTCGTCGACGCGACGCGTTACACCTTCAGCGACCCGGTCGGGCCCAACGTGCCGATCACGCTCCATATCGTCGGCCCACCGCCGAACGACGACTTCGCGGTCGCCAGCCTGCTCGCGCACAGAGGCTGCCTGGCGCAGCTCGAGGTCTTCGCCAACGCGGCGACGGCCGCGACCGCAGGCGGCTGAGCGCATGCGGCGGATCGTCGGCGTCGCGATCGGGTGCGCGCTCGCCGCGGCGGCGCCCGCCCCAGCCGCCGCGCAGGCCGTGGTGGTGCGCGCCAGCGGACCCTCCGCGGCGAAGTTCCCGGTCGGCCTGAAGCTCGGCGACGGCGCGAAAGTCGCGCTGGAGGCGGGGGACACGGTCACGGTGCTCGATCGCGCGGGCAGCCGCGTGCTCAAGGGCAAGGGCGCGTTCATCATCGACAGCAAGGTACTGCGCGACCGCGGGCTGGTCGGGATGCTGTCGCGCTCGCTCAACAATCCCACCAGCGTGCGCGCCGGCGCGGTGCGCGGGGTGACCCTGGTCGAAACGCGCCCGCTCGTACCCAAGAGCGTGTGGATCGCCGACATCGACCGCGGCGGCAAGGTCTGCGTGCCGCAGGGCAGCGACCTCTATCTCTGGCGCCACAGCCACGACACGCGGCGGACCACCTGGCTGGGCGAAGCCGAAGGCGGCGCGACGGTCCGCCTGCTGTTCCCGCAGCGCACTTCCGGCGTCGCCTGGCCGAGCGCCAGCCTGCCGCTGATCGCGGGACGCAGCTATCGCCTGAACGACGACGGCGCGCCCGAACGCACGGTCGATTTCGAGATCGTCACGCTGGCGCCCGATGCGATCCCCGACAACGCGGCCGAGCTTGGCTCGCTGCTGCTCGACCGCGGCTGCGCAGTCCAGTTCGAGGCGCTGGCGGACAGCCTCGAGAAAATGGGCGGGGAGGGCGAAGCCGCGCTCTGACCGGCCCGCGCGGGCGTCTGGGAACGCGCGGCTTGACCGTCCGCGGTGTCGGCGGGCAAGGGCGGCGGGATGTCCGACGACCAGCACTCCGGCGCGCCGCTGCGGCTGTTCAATAGCCTGACCCGGCGGCTCGAGACGTTCGCGCCAATCCACGAGGGCGAGGTGCGGGTCTATTCATGCGGGCCGACGGTCTACAACTACCCGCACATCGGCAACATGCGCGCCTACGTCTTCGCCGACGTGCTCGGGCGGACGCTGAGCTGGAAGGGCTACAAGCTCACCCACGTCATCAACATCACCGACGTCGGCCATTTGACCGACGACGCCGACGCTGGCGAGGACAAGCTGGAGCAGGCCGCGGCTGAGCAGAAGCGGTCGATCTGGGACATCGCCCGGCACTACACCGAGGCCTATTGGGCCGACGTCAAGGCGCTCAACATCCGGGGGCCTATGAGGGCGGGCAAGCCCGAGGCCGCGCACTGGTCGATCGCAACCGATTACGTGCCCAGGATGATCGAGTTCGCGCAAGGCATCGCGGCGCATTGCTACGAGCTGCCGGGCGGGCTCTACTTCGACACCTCGACCGTCGCCGACTACGGCCGGCTGGCGCGCGCCAGCACCGATGAGGGGGAAGGGCGGATCGATCCGGTCGAAGGCAAGCGCCATGCCGCCGATTTCGCGATCTGGCGCAGGACCCCGCCGGGCGAAAGCCGGCAGATGGAGTGGGATTCGCCGTGGGGCCGGGGCGCGCCGGGATGGCACCTCGAATGCTCGGTGATGAGCGGCGAGCTGCTCGGCTTTCCGTTCGACATTCACACCGGCGGCATCGACCACCGCGAGATCCACCACCCCAACGAGATCGCGCAAAACCAGGCGTTCTGCCACTCCGACGCGAGCGGCGCGAACATCTGGATGCACAACAACTTCCTGGTCGAGCGCTCGGGAAAGATGAGCAAGAGCGCCGGCGAGTTCCTCCGCCTCCAGCTCCTCATCGACAAAGGCTACCACCCGCTCGCCTACCGCCTGATGTGCCTCCAGGCGCACTACAGGAGCGAGCTGGAATTCTCGTGGGAGGGGCTGGGGGCGGCGCTCACGCGATTGAAGCGGATGGTGATGGGGACCGATCGAGACGACCTTCGGAGTTTCACGGGAGCAGGTCGAACCGCGGAATGGGATCACACGGAAGGAACCGCCGCAGGGGACGACGCAATCGCCCGCCTAGACGATGCGATCTCAGATGACTTGAACACACCCAAAGCGCTGACGGTTCTCGAGGAAACCCTTGCAAATAAGACAATCGAGCCATTTGATCGTTGGCGAGTGCTGTCGGCGTTTGACGATGTGCTTGGATTGAATTTGATCGAGAATCGTCGCGGTGATTTCCGTGTTCGACCAATTGATTCGTCGGTCACTGACGAAGAAGTTTCCGCAGCAGTGGAGCGCCGAAAGGAAGCGCGCGCTGCCAAAGACTTCATCACGTCAGATGCGATCCGCGACGAACTCGCTTCGAAGGGCGTCGAGGTAATGGACGGCGATCCGCTCGGGTGGGATTGGAAGTTGAGCTAATCATATCCTCCCCATCGACTTGCGATGGGGAGGGGGACCGCTCGCGAAGCGAGTGGTGGAGGGCACAGTGCGACGACCGGACAAGCCTGCACGGACCGTGAGGCGCGCTAGAAGATTGCGGCGAGAGATGGCGCTTCCTGAAGTCTTGCTCTGGCGCGAATTGCGCGCGGCGCCGGGATTGCGCTTTCGCAAGCAGCACGAAGCGGGAGATTACGTTATCGACTTCTTCTGCGCCCGTGCGAACCTTGCGATCGAAGTTGATGGATTCAGCCACGACAT
Source organism: Novosphingobium sp. (assembly GCA_020200285.1). GTDB lineage: Bacteria > Pseudomonadota > Alphaproteobacteria > Sphingomonadales > Sphingomonadaceae > Novosphingobium. The sequence goes on from JAIVIY010000032.1 coordinate 5,777, forward strand.
GGGCGAGCGGCCGGAACGTGATGTCGAGCGTGATGAATGGCTGCGCGAGCGGCGAATCGATACGTTGCGCATCCCGGCGCGCGAGGTTCTCGCGGATGCCAATGCCGTCGCTGAGGCTATTGTCGCTATCGTTAGCGACCGTCTTCAGTGGTTCGGCAAGGCCCCTCCGTCAGCGCTTCGCGCTGCCACCTCCCCATCGCCAGTCGATGGGGAGGATTCGTCGTGACCGTCGCCGTCCTTTCCGCCATGGCTCGGCCGCTGCTCGAGCCGCAGCTTCCCGATTGGGTCGAGCCGCGCTGGTACGCCACCACCGAGGAGCTTTACGCGCTCGCGCCCGAGGCCGAGATCGGGTGGTTCGATCTCTACAAGAACACCGAGGAGCTTTACGCGCTCGCGCCCGAGGCCGAGATCGGGTGGTTCGATCTCTACAAGAAGGAGGACATGGCCGAGGCGATCCGCCGCGCGGTGAAGCTCAAGTGGCTCAACTCGATTTACGCCGGGATCGACGGGTTTCCGCTCGAGGTCATGGCTGAGCGCGGCGTCACTTTCACCAACGGCGCGGGGATCAACGCGCTGACCATCGCCGAGTATGTGGTGATGGGGATGCTGACCGTGGCCAAGGGCTACCGCGAGGTGGTTCGCGCGCAGGACCGGCACGAATGGCTGATGGACTCGCCGGGCAAGGTCGAGCTGGCGGGATCGAGGGCGCTGCTCCTCGGTTACGGCGCGATCGGCAAGCTGATCGAGGCGCGGCTGGCGGCGTTCGAGGTCGAAGTGACCAAGGTCCGCCGCTCGCCCGGTCCCGGCACGCTGGGCCCGGACGACTGGCGCGCGCGGCTTGGCGAGTTCGACTGGGTGATCCTGGCGGTGCCGGCGACGGCCGACACCGACGCGATGATCGGCGCGGCAGAGCTGGCGGCGATGAAGCCGGCCGCGACCCTGATCAACATCGCGCGGGGCGCGGTCGTCGACCAGGACGCGCTGATCTCGGCGCTGCGCGACAAGACGATCGCCGCGGCGTTCCTCGACGTCACCACGCCCGAGCCACTGCCAGCGGCTCACCCGCTGTGGGAGCTGCCCAACGCCCACGTCACGATGCACCTTTCCGGCCGCGCCCAGGACAAGATGTTCGTCCGCTCGGTCGAGCGCTTCCTCGCCAATCTCGACCGCTGGCGTCGCGGCGAGCCGGTCGAGCCGCGGGTCGATCTCCAACTGGGATACTGAGCGCGCAATCGCGGCGTGACACCGCGCCAAGGCTTTGTTAGGCCAAGGATCGGCGGGCAGATGGGGGCGTTCGACATTCCGTCGCCGGCCGTGGGTGGCGAGCAGCTTTAACCCAGGGGCCCCGCGCCGTTCAGCGCGCGCCGCTCCTCGACAATGCGGGAGCGATGGCGATGGCCGATGCGGGCGCCAAGGTGGGGCAGAAGGCCTCCGATCTGTTCATCCAGTGCCTCGAGGACGAGGGCTGCGAATACATCTTCGGCGTCCCCGGCGAAGAGAA
>JAIVIY010000032.1:7462-8899 GCA_020200285.1 Novosphingobium sp.
CGCCTGGCCGAGGAGGAAAAGCCCGGCGCCACCCACATCGAGCTGCCCGAGGACATCGCCGACGAGCACACCGACGCGCGGCCCCTGCAGCGCTCGGTCGCGCGCCGGCCCTCGGCCGAGCCCAAGGCGGTGCGCCAGGCGGTCGAGGCGATCGAGAAGGCCAAGGCGCCGGTGCTGGTGATCGGCGCGGGCGCGAACCGCAAGCTGACCGGGCGAATGCTGCTCCAGTTCATCGAGAAGACCGGCATCCCGTTCCTCACCACCCAGCTCGGCAAGGGCGTGATCGACGAGCGCCATCCCAAGTTCCTCGGCTGCGCCGCGCTGTCCGCGGGCGACTTCGTCCACCGCGCGGTCGAGGATGCCGACGTCATCGTCAACGTCGGCCACGACGTGATCGAGAAGCCGCCGTTCTTCATGCGCGAGGGCGGACCGATGGTGATCCACGTCTCGACCAAGAGCGCCGAGGTCGATCCGGTCTATTTCCCCTCGATCGAGGTTATCGGCGACATCGCCAACGCGGTCTGGCAGATGAAGGAGGACATCACTCCCAACCGCAGCTGGAACTTCGACCACATGCTGGCCTACCGCAAGGCCGAGGTCGACCACACCCGGCCGCTCGCCGAGGATACGCGCTTCCCGATCTTCCCGCCGCACCTCGTCCAGGCGGTGCGCGATTGCATGCCCGACGACGGGATCATCTGCCTCGACAACGGGGTCTACAAGATCTGGTTCGCGCGCGGTTACACCGCCTACCGGCCCAACACCGTGCTGCTCGACAACGCGCTGGCGACGATGGGCGCGGGGCTGCCGAGCGCGATGATGAGCGCGATGCTCTACGATGGCAAGGAAGGCCGGCCCGAGCGCAAGGTCATGGCGATCTGCGGCGACGGCGGGTTCATGATGAACAGCCAGGAAATGGAGACCGCGGTCCGCCTCGGCCTCAATCTCACGGTGCTGATCCTCAACGACAACTCGTACGGAATGATCCGCTGGAAGCAGGCCAACATGGGCTTCGAGGACTGGGGGCTGACCTACGGCAACCCCGATTTCGTCAAGTACGCCGAAAGCTACGGCGCCCAAGGCCACCGGGTCGAAAGTGCCGCGCACCTCAAGGAGCTGCTCGCGCATTGCCGCGACACCCCCGGCGTCCACTTGATCGACTGCCCGGTCGACTACTGCGAGAACGACCAGATCCTCAACAACGACATCAAGCGGCTGTCGAAGGAGCTATAGTCCGTTCCCCCTCCCGCTTGCGGGAGGGGCCAGGGGGGGCCTGTCGAGGCGCAGCGTTCACCCAGACCTTGCCCACCCCCGACCCCTCCCGCAGGCGGGAGGGGGGAGAGAATGATGGTCCAGCTCAAATCCACCTACCCGCTCTACCTCAACAACAAAGCGGCGCAGCCCAACACCGACCTCGAGGTGCGCGACAAGTACACC